>PMDK01000269.1 GCA_003154425.1 Ignavibacteriota bacterium | reverse complement strand
GGTGAGATGCCGAATGTGTCGGTGTAGAAGATCATCAGGAACATCGAGAAGGTCTGCCAGTACAGACACGAAGCCGTATCACCCACGGCGTAGCCTATCTTCTCTTTCATGAATACGAGTTTCTCGTGTGTTGCCGCGATTGTTGCGTTCATAGTACCTCCCGTGTGAAGGAAATCCGCATCACAATCATCANNTCCTCCCGTCGAACGTGATCTCGACCCTGCTTACCTGGCAGTTGTCTGCCAGGACGATCCTGACGAACCGGTGATCGGGGGGAATGTCCCGGACGGACAATCGGACACACGCATAGAAGCGATAATCGTTTTTCTGGGGTTCGAAGACCTGCCGTGCGCAGGGAAGGGGAGAGAGCGTTCCGGCGCTGCTCCCCGACAGGAGTGCCATGCCGTTTGCGGCGTCCTTGATCGTGGCAAAGACATCGACCTGCACAAAGGAGAGTGCCCCCGGCACTCTGTAGTCGATGAAGTCCCCCGTCTTTCCTGTTACCCTGCTCCTGTCCTGCTTGGCCCTCGCGACGTCGCCGGGTCCGGGAAACGTCAGATTCCCTGAGCTGGCATAGAACCTCGAGGTGTCCTGCATCTCGTCGATGAGCATCCGGGAGCGGACGGCGACAGGACCTCTCGGCTCCGATTCTTCTGAATACCCGGAGGCATTTCTTGCCCGGATCCGGTACGAGTAGCGTCTGCCGGGTTCCGCCGTTGTGTCCGCGAAAAGGGGGCGGTAGCCGAATTCGGCGTCGCTGGCTCTTGCGGCGATGACCTGCCAGAGGAGTTCGTCGTCCGCTTTTCGCTCGATGAGGTACGAGGCCGCACCGGTGGAACCCTGCCATGAGATCTTGTAGGGTGTCTCGATGGGGAGGAGTGTCGGCGTCTCCGGGACGGGGACGGGCTCCGGCGCCCGGCCGTTGATCTGAAACGCTTTCTGCCTGAACAGAGAGATCACGCCGGCCTCATCCCAGGCGTTCCCCGACGTGAACCCGGGCCATCGGTAGTCGTTCGTGTGGTAGTAGAATCCGCCGTCCCGGTTGTGGCCGCGGAGGCTCCAGATCATGATGCCCGACACGCCTGAGGCAATCACCGTATCGATCATCCTTCGCATGTCGGCGGTGGGTATGAATCCGAACTCGCCGACAAAGAACGGCTTCCTTCCCGCGGCTCTCTCACGGGCCTTCAATATCTGGGGGATCGACCTGTCTGCAGGACCGTAGTCGTGCGTGGAGAGGACATCGATGTGCGGGTCGAGCAGGGCGTTGTCGCTGACCTCCCTGCTGTTGGTCCCCTCGATCACCAGGTGGACGGTATCGAGGGTCTTGATGTAGGAGGCGATCTCTTTTGTCCAGGAAAACGGGCACACGAGTTCATTGCCTGTCTCCCAGCCGAGGACCGCCTTGTCCTGTTTGAACGGAACCCCGGTGTACGTGTTGACCCGGTTGACGATATGGGCGATCGTTTTCTTGAAATCGGCGATCAGGAGCGAATCGGTCCAGAACTCCTCTTTGCTCTTGCCGCGGAAGTCGGCATACTCTTTCGGTCCGCCCCACCACCACCAGTTGTCGACGAGCGGGATGATGACGCGGACCCCCGTCTGATTTGCGACCTCGAGAAGCCTGTCATAGGCCCTGAAAGCTTCTTCGTTGAATACCCCCGGGGCGAGAACGTGGCGGACGACAGCCGAATCATCGGTCTCCTTGCGAACGGAGGGGACGTACATTCGCGTGACTCTTCCCCCCATCTGCCGGATCGACATGAGCGCGTCCCGGATCTCGTATTCGTCTGCGATTCTCCAGGGGTTCGGCTCCGTGAACGTGAAATTGTCTTCGATGTACTGGAGATTCGGGATGTTGAAAGAGACGAACCTGAGCTCCTGGTTCCCGTCCATCAGCCTGTCGCCGGAGGCCGTCACGAAATTCTGAAACTGGCCGGAGACCCGCCAGGCGGGGACGACGGACAGGAGGAAGGCCAGTGAGGACACGAAGGCCGTGCGCAGTGGAGGAGGAGTTCTGTTCACTGTCATCTCATGGAGAGTAGTTTCATCGGACGCCGGGCGCCTTCGCGGCGTCTTTCCCCCCTCCGTTAAAATGCGAATGCCGGCGGTTCACAAGCGTCGGCATTCGCGTTTGGAACGGCTGGCAGGGGAGACGGTCACTTTTTCTTCATGACTTTCATGTTCTTCTCGATAAGCGCGATTCGCTGCTGGACGCTCGCCGCGCTCCTCAGCCCGTCCTCCGGCGTGTGAAGGACGTAGTCCAGGAGCCTGTCGACTGTCGATGTCGCCACGTGCATCCGCGTGTCGGAGGAGGCGTAGTAAATGAGGACGCTGCCGTCCTTCCTGGCGACCCATCCGTTGCTGAAGACAACATTGGAGACGTCGCCGATCCGCTCAGGGCCGACCGGGGCAAGAAAATATCCTGCCGGCCGCGCGATGACCTTGTAGGGGACCTCGAGGTCGCACAGGAACATGTAGAGGACATAACGGAGACCCGCGGCGGTGTTCCTGACCCCGTGAGCCAGGTGGAGCCAGCCTTTCGCCGTGGGGATCGGCGCGGGACCCAGGCCGTTCTTGACCTCCTTGATCGTATGGTAGGCGCGGTCATCAATGATGATCTCGCTGTCGATCCGGGGATGCTCCATGCTCTCGGCAAGCCCCCACCCGATCCCGCCTCCCGATCCTGCCTCGATGAATCCGTCCTGGGGGCGTGTGTAGAAGCCGTATTTTCCATGCACGAATTCGGGATGCAGTACCACGTTCCGCTGCTGGGGGGACCCGGTCTTGAGATCGGGGAGCCGTTCCCACTTCCGGAGGTCCTTTGTCCGGACGATGCCGCAGGCGGCGACGGCCGAGGAGGTGTCGGTGCGCGGAACTTCCGGGTCCTTCCGCTCGGTGCANNGGCCGTAAATCCAGCCGTCTGCGTGCCGGACGAGCCTCATGTCGTAGACGTTCACGTCGGGATCCTCAGTCTCCGGGATCACAGCAGGATAATCCCAGAACCGGAACCTGCCGGTCCCCGTGCGGGATTCCGCCACGGCGAAGAAGGATTTGCGGTCGGCCCCCTCGACGCGGACCATGAGGAATATGCGCCCGTCGATTTCGATCGCGCCGGAGTTGAATGCGGCGTTCACCCCGATCCGCTCGAGGAGGAAGGGGTTGGTCTCCTGGCAGAAGTCGTAACGCCAGAAGAGGGGCGTGTGGGCGGCCGTGAGGACAGGGTTGACATACCGGGCGAAGACGCCGTTTCCCGCCCGGACCGGCCTGTTGGGTCGTGCGATAAGCCTCTCGTGTTCCCTCTTCAGGGCTGCCAGTCTTTTTTTGAATTGGTCCCGTGTCATTATCGTGCTCCTGCCGGAGTAGGAGGGACGGCGGGGTTCGCCCGGACATCCCCCCTTGCGGCTATTTCGTCGTCGACATCGCTGATCTCATTAAGCTTGTTCCACCAGTTGAATTTCAGAATCACGGACGTAGCGACAAGGACGCCGAGCGTCACGAGCATCGACGTCGTTTCGTGGATGACGATGAATATCGGGAGCGCGACGAGCGTCGTCTGCCACGCCGTGCCGATAACGACGTTGAACATGTCGCGCCTGAAGTTCTTGTTGGGCTGGAAATCCGGATGCCGCAGCCGCACTTTGGCGAGGACGGGACCCCAGAACCCCCAGGGCTTTACGCGGGTGTAAAAATCAATGAGCACGTCATCCGGTTCCGGGTCCGTCAGATAGCTTCCTGCCACGCATCCGACGAGAGAGACACCAAGGACGTAGGGAAATGCGGAGAGTGCGGCGACCGAGGGGATGAACGCTGCGATGACGAATGCCGAACCGATCCCGGCGACCATCCCCCAGAAGTACCCGTACCCGTTGAGACGCCACCAGTACCACTTCAGGACATTGGCGGCGGTATATCCGGGGAAGAGCGCATTGACGATCCAGAGCATGACCTCGTTGATCGATCCGACGATGAGCCCGACGCCGAACCCGAGAAGCACGAACACAATCGAAGCGATATAGCTCATCCGGACGTATTTTCCCGGATGGTCGTTCGGATTGATGAACCGTTTGTAGATGTCGTTGACGATGTACGCGGGGGCCGCGTTGATCGTTGCCGCGTAGTTCGACATGAATGCTGCGATCAATCCCGCGAGTATCAATCCCACCCAGCCAACCGGTATGAGGTTCTTCAGCGCGTAGGGGAGCACCATCTCAAAGTCGATCCCGGGACCCATGGCTTTGAGCTGGGGACTGAAAAACGCGAGAGCCAGGACGGTCAGGCCGGCGATCATCATATACCGCGGGAAGAAGAGAGCAACATTGACGAAGAAGCTCATCTTCGACGCGTCTTTCGGCGACCGCGTCGCGAGAACGCGCTGCATGTCGTAGTTGGGGGCCGGACCGGCGGCGCTCACGAGCACCCCCTTGAACACCATCAGCATGAAGAAGATCGAGAAGAGGCTGTACCCGTCGCTCTGGATCTTTGTGTTCACGGCGTCGATGATCCCGGTCCAGTTCAGGTTGAGATTCCACCCGAAGAATATGTCTTTCCACCCCGCGGGGATCACGGCGTTGAGCATCTCGGGCGTGACGGCGTTCATCGCGATGATTCCCACCGCGAGCGCCGCAATCGTCAGTACGATGAACTGGAGGAATTCCGTGATGACGACGCTCATCATCCCCCCCTTCACGGCGTATATCGCGGTAAAGCTCATGAGGATGACGGCGTACGTGTTGGGGGACCAGTCCCAGGGGAGGAATATCTTCGCGAATTTCCCGATCCCCTGGAACCCGTACGCGAGGAACCCGATCACGCTCACGAGCGCGAAAATCACGACAATGATGTGGGCGAGCTGGGCCCCGGTGCTCGTCCCGAACCTGGTCTTGATCCATTCCGCTCCCGTCATCACCTTCGACCTTCTCAGCCAGATGGACAGGTAGACCATGAGGAACACCTGGTTGAACACCGGCCAGACCCAGGGGAGCCACACGCTCTTCAGCCCGTAGACGAACAGGACGTAGACAAGCCACATCGTGCCGGTGATGTCGAACATCCCGGAAGCATTGGAGACGCCGAGCATCCACCAGGGGAGTGAATTCGAGCTGAGGAAATAGGAGTTGATGTCCTTGATCCTCCTCCGGGAGACCAGGAAGCCGATGACGATCACGAGCACGAAATACGCAATGATGATACAGATATCGATCAGGTCTATTTTCATTGGGATCTTTCAGTAGAACGGGCGGGGAAGAGCTGTTCTCCCTCATTCATAAATGATGCCACACGGTCACGCCGCATGAAGGGGGTTTTGCTCCGTTTGAACCGATATGGAGGGTCCGGATTTTATCAAAAAGATAAGAACTTATGGAATTGATAAGTCGGACGTCAGGGAGAATGGACGGTGATGGCGTCGCGCCGCTCACCTCCCGGTACAGCTCACCTGAGCACCATGATCTTCATCGTATGTTGGAACGGCCTCCCGGGTGTTCCGGAGGGGGTTGCTTCCATCCGGCAGAAATAGACGCCCGAGGCGGCCCCCGCATTCCATCTGACGGCATGGTACCCCGTTTCCATTTCACCGTTGATGATTTCCGCCACGCGCTGACCAAGGAGATTATAGATGCCGACCCTCACCTGGCTCCGCACGGGGAGCGCGAAGCTGATCGTCGTTGAAGGATTGAACGGATTCGGATAATTCTGGAGAAGCGCATAGTGGTCGGGGACTCCGGGACCCGGTCCGCCGACGGAGACGGGCTGCGAGACCCCGTAGACCTCGAACTCACGGATCGTGAATCCGGTCGAGGTGGACGCCCTCGCATCAAGCGCGAGCATCACATACGACCCGTTGTGATTGAGGCTGTCGATCACCGTTGTCCCCGCAGATCCTCCCGTCGTCGACCGCACGTCGGACCAGTTGTTGTCGTCGGGAGAGAGCCGGAGGTGCCAGGCTGTCGCGTAATTTGCCCCCCACCGGATGATCACCTTTTTGACGAGGAAGTTCTGTCCGAGGCTGCAGTCGATCCACTGCCCGTCGCTGGCGCCGCTTCCCCACTGGGTTGCGGTATCGCCGTCGACGAGACTGAGGGGGTTCGTGAACCCGGGGGTCCTGCTGATCGATGACACAGAAACAGGTTTCAACAGCGCACGGTTGATCTGATCCAGCGGGACCGCAGTGATGAGTATGGCGGAGGTGTCGCGGACGGACCCGGCGCCGATCAGCCTGTATGTCGTCGTCTTCAGTGGATGCACGATGGCGGAGTCCGTGCGCCTGACCGACGAATCGTTGAGCGTCAGGGCCGAGCCGTGCGCGGCGTTCCAGCGCAGCACCACCTGGTCGCCGGCTCCGATGTACGTCTGTGAAGCGCTGAACGAAATGATCCTTCCGCTCTGATAAATGGAAAGTGTCACTATCGTCGTATCCACGATGGTCCCCCGTGCGATGAGCGTGTACGGGGTTGTCACGGTGGGCGCGACTGCCACCGTCCCGTGCATGGCCACAGGACCGCCGTTGAGCGTGGCAGATGTGCCGAGCGCGGTCTTCCAGTCGAGTATGCTCACCTGCCCGCTGTCCATCAGCGAGGGGGTGGCGGTGAACGAGTAGATCTTCCCGGAGACCGGATCGGGATCGATCTCCTCGGGATAGCGCGAGAAGAGCTCCTGTACCAGCGTAAGCGTGTTGGCCTTGAGCGTGGCCTGTGAGTGACCGTCCGCGCCGCTGTACCACCCCCACGACATCGCGCCGGCGTAGCCGTTCGCATAGAGCGCTTCATAGAGGGCCGTGTACGGGAGGTCGAGCGTCTGCTCCGGGAAGAACTCAGCGATGACGAGAGGCTTTGTCAGCGCCCATGAAGAACAGGGATGGACAAACGGGGAGATCGGCGTGCTCTGCCAGCTATAGTAATGGTCCGTGTAGAAATCCAGGGTTCCCATGGGATCTCCGCCGGCCTGAATGAGGCGGTCGTCCCTGTAGTAATTGTAGTTCGGCCCGGCGGCGAACTTCGTGATGAGGTCCTCGGCCGTCATCCTGAAACGATACCGCGCATAGAACTGCTCCTCGATCCGCGATTTCTCCCCTCCCGTCAGGAAGTTGAGGCGGGTCTGGAGATCGTCCCCCTTTGCGAGGCCGTTCACATCCGTCTCGGCCGTCAGCGCCCACGCCCCCGTCGTAACCCTGGCTGTCGAATCGGTCCGGTGAATCGCCCCGGCGACGAGGTTCGTGAACGTCTGGATGTTCGCCATCGGAACGTGGTATGTTGTGCTCCACCCGAACTCGTTGCTCATCCCCTCGGGCTCGTTGAACACCTCCCAGGCGATGATCGCGGGATGTCCCCGCACGGCGTTGACCATCGGTATGAGCGCGTTGTTGATGTAGTAACGGGTATACGTCGTGTCCGTCAGCATGAGCTGAGACCTGTTCGTCACGAGGCTCCCGTTGGCTGTGTCCATCATGTCGAACGACCAGAGCGACAGGAGGAGCCCGATTTTCCTCTGCCAGGCCATATCGAGGATGAGTTTGAGATCCGCGATCGCATGAGTCCCTGGCCCTATGACGGCCCCCCCCGTATTAAATTGAGGGGTGCTCGCGCCGGTCGTGTGCAGCCAGAAACGGAGCGCGTTCCCGCCGTGGGCATGGATGGAGTCGAACACCGTCCTGAACGACACCGTGTCAAGGGGGCCCGGCCCCAGGTCGCCCGCGAAGTTCACCCAGGCAATATTGGATCCGTTGAGAAAAAGCTGCTGATGGTTGTAGCCGATCCTTGACTGGGCGAAGAGCGGAAGGCGTGCGGCAACGAGAACCACGAGTGCGCAGGCCGGGATCACAACTCGTCGATGGCTGAATAATTTCATGGTTGCCTCCTGAACGGGAGAATCGGGAATTGCACATCGTAATATACAACAATCGGGCCAGCGGGACATCAGCATTCTTGTGCCGAATACTCTACCCTCTCCTGTCTCTGCTTATCAAATCAATAAGGATCATGTGTGATTAGCAGATCTTTATTCAACATATGGCCTGCGGCCGGCCTGATTCTGGCACACCAATTGCAAACCGCCGAAATAAATCGGACATTCTGCTCGCCTTTTGACAGAAACTGCATTATCCTGCGGATGTCGGCCAACCACACAGAACTCATCCGCGCTCGCGAAGGACATTTCCTCATCACCACTACAATCGGGGGAGGCAATTATGAAGAGATTGCTTGTGATGTTTTGCGTCTTTTGTGTTCCGCTCTTTCCGGCGTTCGCGCAGGTGGTCGCTGATTTCGAATCCGGTCTCGGAGGATTTGCCGTGGGGGCGTCGTCGGACTTCGGCACGGCTGTGACTTCCGTGGCGCGCATCCCCGATCCGACGCACGCGAGCGGCGGCGTAATGCAGGTGAATGTGAACTTCGCCGGCGGTGCGCTTGCCAAAGGGGCCACCCTTCTTAAGCCGGCGGGAGGGCTCCCCTCGCATGGCGCCCGGTTTATCACCTACTGGGTGTATGTTCCGGACAGCATCCCCGCGAACTTCAGCGTCCAGGTGTTCGCTCAGGACAACAAGAATTATAAGTTCTACGGGACGAGCACGCCCGGCTCGGCAATACCGAAGATGACCTGGTTCCCGCTCTCCATGGATCTGGCGCAGACGGGGGTCAAAGATCCCCTGTTCGATCTCCTCGGAGGGAATATCTTCCAGACCGGAATACAGATCGACAACGGAAACCAGCAGTCGGTAACGTGGAAAGACAGCCTCTACGTTGACAATGTTGCGCTGGTCGGCGCCCAGCCGGTGCTTCTCGGGGATTTCGAAACCGGACTCAACGGATTTAAAGATGAGGGGTTCGGACCCGCTCTCACAGGGCTCAAGCGCGTCGCGGACCCCACGGCCAGGAGCAGCGGCGTGATGCAGCTGAACTGGAATTTCCCCCGGGCGCATTCGAAAGGGGCCATGGGTGTCGAGCCGAACGTGCCGAAGCCCCGCGCGCACTTCGTGACGTACTGGGTATTTCTCCCGGACAGCACGATGCCCGACTCACTCTCGTTCAGCATCTATGCGCAGGACGGGTCCGGCGGATATGTCTTTCGTGACAACAACGTCCTGGCCCGTGATATCCCCAAAAAGGTGTGGTACCCGCTTTCGCTGGACCTGGCCCAGGCGGCGATCACCTCACCCCAGCTTAACATTGCGACGAACAATCTCATAAAGACCGGGATCCAGATCCACAGCTACACATATGCGGACAGCGTCCCTGTCTGGATCGACAGCCTGTATGTTGACAACGTCGCGCTTCTGTACGACACGATTGCCAGCGGTCCCCCGGTGAAGAAGCTTGTGCTCGACGATTTCAACACGCCGGGAGACGTCGGCGCCTTTTCAACGCAGTCGTTCGGCCCGGCGTTCACATCGCTGGTGAACGGCGTGGACACGACAAACGCGGCGAACCGCGTCCTGGTGGTGACCGCAGCGTTCGACACGGGGGCCGCGGTGAAGGGGGCGATGGCCCGCGGCAACTTTGCGTTCTTCAAACAGGGGGACACGAGCGCAACGGACATCGCATTCGACGTCTATGTGCCTTCCACAATGCCCGACAGCGCCCGTTTTGGCCTCGCCCTGGCGGGTCCGGCAACGGGGAACAACTGGGTACAGGACGAACATATGCTCGGCGGTGACTTCCAGAAAGGGATGTGGAACACGCTGAAGTTCAGCATCAGCAGCCATATCGCCAACGCGACGATCACAAGCCCCCGCCTTGCCGCAACATTCTATCTCCAGGTGTATTACACGAATGCGAAAAAATGGAGCGGGAAGCTGTTCTTCGACAATCTGACGCTCCTGGGGATTGACGCCCTCACGTCGGTGGCGACGAACGTCAACGGCCCGTACCAGTACAGGCTCTTCAACAACTACCCCAACCCGTTCAATCCGACGACGACGATCCGCTACGAGTTGAAACAGGGGGGGAATGTCTCGTTGAAGGTGTACGATATTCTCGGTCAGGAGGTGTCGACGCTCCTGAACGGATATCAGGGCGCAGGTCCTCATTCGGTGGTGTTCGATGCGCAGGCGCACGCCTCGGGAGTGTACTTCTACACGCTCCGCGCCGGTTCGTTTACGAAGACCGAAAAAATGACCCTTGTGAAGTGACCGGCCATGCCCCGCTCTGACAGACGACATACCCTGGTGTCCCGCGCCGCGCTGGTGCCGATCATTCTTCTCGGGGTCATGCACGCGTTTGCGGGCGTTGCGATTGCCGGCGGAGTGGAGACTCCCGGAGGGAAGGCCGGACGTCTTGACTGGTGGCGTGAAGCCCGGTTCGGTATGTTCATTCACTGGGGGCCGGTAAGCATCAAGGGGACCGAGATCAGCTGGTCCCGGGGGGGGGAGCGGCGGGGGATTCAGGGGAAAGGCGAGATCCCCGTCGACGTCTACGACAACCTGTACAAACAGTTCGACCCGGAACAGTTCAACGCGGCGGAATGGGTTGCCGTCGCGCACTCGGCGGGAATGAAGTACATGGTGCTGACGGCGAAGCACTGTGACGGTTTCTGTCTGTGGCGCTCCGCCGTCGACGACTACTGCATGAGCGCCACGCCCTTCAGGCGCGATGTGTGCGGAGAGCTCGCGTCCGCCGCCCAGGCCGCCGGAATGCGCATTGGATGGTACTACTCTCCGATGGACTGGCGCGACCCGGATTGCCGCACTGCACGGAACGAACTGTATCTGCAGAAGATGAGGGGACACCTGCGCGAGCTCATGGGCAACTACGGCCGCATCGACCTCCTCTGGTTCGACTATGACGGCGGACCGAACCCCTGGGACCAGGCGAATACATACGCGCTTGTCCGGTCGCTTCAACCCGGGCTGATTATCGACGACCGGCTGGGCCTCGGACCGAACGACGACAACGCCCGGAACATTCTCGACGAGAATTCGGATTACCGCACGCCGGAGCAAAGGGTCGGGGCGTTCGACACCGGCGTCCCGTGGGAAACCTGCATGACGATCGGGACGCAGTGGTCATGGAAGCCGGACGACAGGATCAAGACCGCCGGCGAATGCATCCGCATCCTCGTCCAGTGCGTGACCGGAGACGGCAACCTCCTCCTCGACGTCGGTCCGATGCCGGACGGACGGATTGAGCCGCGCCAGGTGGAGGTCCTGAAAGGGATCGGCGCCTGGCTCGACAGATACGGGGAGAGCATATACGGAACCCGGGGCGGGCCGTTCCGCAACGGGATCTGGGGGGGAGCGACGTGCAAAGGGAACGTCATCTACCTGCACGTTGCGAACTGGGAGAAAGGGAGAATTCTCCTGCCGGCGCTGGACGCGAAGATCAGGAAATACGCAACTCTGACCGGCGGCAGCGTGCAGGTCTCGCAGCAGGCGGGGGGGACGCTCCTCCAGGCGGCCGCCGGGTCCCGTGATCCATTCGACACGATCATCAAGCTGGAACTCGACAGATCCGCCGAAGCCATGGCGCCGCTCCGCCTCAGCGGGGTCAGCCGTTGGAGTCCCGGGAGTGTCTCCGCCCGCCTCACGCATCCCGCCGACGCGCAGTACCCGGCGAAAGGTCCCCCCTCGCTCCTGGACGGGGAGAGGGGGTCGACGAACCGGAAGGACGGTGCGTGGCTCGGTTTCGAGGGGATTGATTTCGAGGCGCTGTACGATTTTCACGCTCAGACAACGATAACCCGCGTGACGATTGGATGTCTTCAGGAACAGGTCTCCCGCATTTTCTTCCCCGGGAAGATAGAAATCGCGGTGGCCGGAGATGATTCGGTGTTCAGGATCGCCGGGAACATTGACACCGGAACTCCAAAGGAGGACGCGGAGATCAGGAGCAGCGATTTCAGCGTGTCATTCGACCCCGTCCTCGCCCGCCACCTGAGAGTCAGGGCTGTCAACACGGGGGTCTGTCCCCCCTGGCATCCCGAATCAGGGAAGAAAGCCTGGATCCTCGTCGATGAGACTGTCATCGAATGAGCGGCTCCGGCCGGGAGGGTGCTGCATCAGGGAGCAGCATATGATATGTTCATCCGCCTTCATTACTACTTAAGAGGTCCTTTCCGCCATGAGACGCTTCCTTCTGATTCTCTTTCTCCTCCTGGCCGGGGAGTATGCTCCGGCGTCCCCATCGTCATTCCGTCTGGCGCCCCTGTTCACTGACAACATGGTCGTTCAGCAGAAGGCGGCCGTCCCCTTCTGGGGGACCGGGACTCCCGGCTCACGTATCGATCTCCGCGCGTCCTGGAAAAAGGAGGCCGGGGGGGTGGTGGGACCTGACGGCCGGTGGACCCTGACTCTTATGACTCCCCGTGCGGGAGGGCCGTACGAGATTGAAATACGCCACGACGATTCAACCCTGACGCTGAGGAATGTGCTTGTCGGAGAGGTGTGGCTCTGCTCCGGACAATCGAACATGGAGATGCCTCTGGAAGGATGGCCTCCGGATTCGATCCTGAACCCGGATGAGGAGATCAGGAATTCCTCGTATCCGCAGATCAGGCTCTTCACCGTCAAACGCGCATACACCGCCACGCCGCAAACGGAGTGTGCGGGCACATGGGACGAATGTTCTCCGGAGAAATCGCATTCATTCAGCGCATCAGCCTACTTCTTCGGACGCGAGCTTTACCGGATGCTGAAAGTCCCCGTGGGGCTGGTTCACTCCAGCTGGGGAGGTACCGCCGTGGAAGCATGGATGGCCCGGGAGTCCCTCTCCCGCATGACGGAGTACGACTCGGTCCTGCAGAAGATCAGCGTGACGGCGGACAGCATGAAGGTCCTCCAGGCCTGGCTCGGACAGTTTCCCGTCATCGACATGAGCAAGCGCGACCGGGACGGGAAATGGCAGCACCTCGGACTTCAGGATGAGGAGTGCGCGCTCACTTCCTTCGACGACAGTGCGTGGCGGATCATGAAACTCCCGACCTACTGGGAGAGGACGGATGTGGGGGAATTCGACGGGGTCGTCTGGTTTCGTCGCCAGATCCGTATCCCCTCCGGGTGGGTTTACAGGGATCTGGTTCTCGAGCTCGGGCCTGTCGATGATATGGATGCCACGTTCGTCAATGGGAACCCGGTGGGGGCCCACGAGGCAGAAGGCCAGTGGAACCAGGCCAGGATCTACACCGTCCCCGGGCACTATGTGGATTCGACTCTCGTGAGCATCGCAATCCGGGTGATTGACAACGGCGGCGGGGGAGGCATATATGGAGCGGCGCAATCAATGAGCATACATCCCCGGGGGGAAGAGGAACGGGTATCGCTCGCGGGCGAATGGCGATACCTCCCCGTTGCGGACTACCGGGGGGACAGGCTGTACGTATTCGGGCTGAAGGGGGATCAGTTCTTCAAGCGTCCCCGCCTTCCTTTCGATTTTTCCGGCTATTCACCGACCGCGCTGTACAATGGCATGATCGCTCCTCTCGCTCCGTTCCGTCTTGCGGGCGTGATCTGGTATCAGGGTGAATCCAACGCGGGGGCGCCGTCGCTGTACCAAAGGCTCTTCCCGCTCATGATCGGGAACTGGCGCAGCGCATTCAAATCACCGCTCCTCCCCTTCTACTATGTGCAGATCGCTCCGTACGCATATGATCCGCACACGCACTCCGAGTACCTCCGGGAATCCCAGTTCCTTGCGCTGAACGTGAAGAACACGGGAATGGCCGTGACGATGGACGTCGGCAATGTGAGAAACATCCATCCCGCCAACAAACAGGAAGTGGGGAGGCGCCTGGCGCTCTGGGCGCTCGCCCGTACGTACGGAAAAAAGATCGTCTACTCGGGACCCCTTTACAGGTCCTCGAGGTATCTGAAAGGCGGGATCGAGCTGTCGTTTGACCAGACGGCACGCGGACTTGTTGTAACACAAACGGAGAACGGGAACGGGTTTCTGATCGCCGGGGAGGACCGCGTATTCAGACCGGCGGACGTACGCGTTCGGGGGGACAAACTGATTGTCTCCCGACCCACCCTGACGAACCCGAAAGCGGTCCGTTACGCGTTCAGCAACACCTCGCAGGCGACGCTGTTCAACACGGAAGGGCTTCCTTCCCCCTCATTCCGTACGGACGACTGGAACCCGTGAGTCCTTTATCATTTTGACACATATTTATCAGTTTGATAATTCCGAGTTTGTCTTTGTCAAGTCAGAGTGACGTTTTCCTGAAGAATTCACAAGAATTCACGGGACGAAACCGAGGGCAGTTTGGCACTCTCTGTGTGTCTGTATTTCCGCCTTCCCTCGCCATTCGTGATTGTCCGGGGCTGTTCTCTGGCCATACACTTCGAACCGCTGTTTTTTGAACATATTGCACTGCCGCTTTACGGCACTGTTGATTTTGATGTATTGATGTCTGACATTGCGTTCCAGTGATGTATGTCGGGCCAGGGGCAATTCAGGCGAAGTCTCCTGGAAAGACCCCATGGAACAACCTCGGTGTAGCTGCCACACATCTTGTTTCTCAAGCGCGGGTATAGGGGAGAGCAAAGCTTAAGCAGGTAGTTTCGTTACATGTGAACGGAGTGGCGTGCCGAAGGCCCTCAGAACGGTTTCCTCGGTGCAACTCACAACGATCACAGCGTGCGCGGAAATCTGCTTCGAACAGGCTTACGTGAGCGGACCCGGTCTCCAGTCCGACGAACACACGATCTTTTCCAGGATCATCCAGCGGCTTGATCTCATCTGTTCTTCTACTTCCCACGAGAGCCACGACTTGGTTCGCTTTGCGCGAAGAGTCGTCGTTATCAACAGAAAAAGAGATTTCGAAAGGAGAAATGTGCTTATGAGTACTTTCTATCATCTAAACCGGGTTGCGTGCGCGCTGGTTTTTGTTTCTCTCCTGATGATGCAATTCGCATTCGGGGCAGTCTCCGGCTCCATCGTGGGCCGTGTCCTTGACAAAGAGACGGGTGATCCGCTTCCCGGTGCCAACGTGACAATCCGGGGCACCACGATCGGTGGGTCGACGGATCTCGATGGAAGGTACAGCCTGAGGAACGTTCCGGCGGGTACGCAATCGATGCGGGTGACCTATGTCGGTTATGTCCCGGCTACGCTGGACGTGACTGTTGGCGAGAATGCGACGTTGACGCAGGATTTCCGTCTCGTGGCGGAAGCTATCAAAGGAGAGACCGTCGTTGTCACGGGGCAGGCGAAGGGACAGATGGAGGCCATCAACCAGCAGCTCTCCTCGAACAGCATCGTGAACATTGTCTCGGCGGAGAAGATGAAAGAGCTGCCGGACGCGAACCTTGCCGAATCGATCGGCAGGCTTCCGGGCGTGTCCATTCAGCGCGAGGCAGGTGAAGCATCGAGGGTCGTCGTGCGCGGGCTGTCGCCGAAGTTCAACAGGGTGACGGTTGAAGGCGTGCCGATGGTCTCCACGAGCAACAGCGACCGGAGCATCGACCTGAGCCTGATTGGTGACGATCTGATAAAGAGCGTGGAGCTCTCAAAATCGCTCAGGCCGGATCTGGATGCGGATGCCATCGGAGGCTCGGTCAACCTGACGCTGCGGCAGGCCCCGGAAGGAGTGCATTATGATGTGTCGGTGAACGGCGGCTACAATCAACTGCACAAGGACTGGAAGAACGGGAAGGCCGTGGCAAGTCTGAGTGACAGGTTCTTCGACAATTCCCTTGGTGCGCGTCTCCAGGTGAGCTTTGAGCAAAAAGAGATCCCGTTGCAGCAATTCGGTGGGACCTACAGTGCCCCGCAGTTGTACCCCGGTACCGACCAGTTCTACATCCAGACACAGAGCGCCGTGTTGACGGACACGTACCAGATGAGGAGACGCGGCGCCGGGAGCGCGATATTCGACTACACGTCTGATTTTGTCGATCTTTCCTTCTTCAACCTGTTCAGCGAAAAGGACGACAACGTGTCGAGCATCGCCAACACCATCAATTTTCTTAATGCGGGGTCAGACGGCGGATTCTCGCGACTGTATAGCATTACGGCGTACAAAACGTCAGAAAGAACCCATGCCCTGCAATCCCTGTTCAAGCTCGGGGACACGAAGCTGAACCTCTCCCTGGGCTACACCAACGCGACAACCAGCCAGCCGTCGACGCAAATCCCCTTGAACGAGATGGCCGCAGGGATTGCATTCCCCTCGGCAGGTTCTCTCATCAATGCGCAGCCATCGGCACTCATTGCTGCAATGGGACCCTCAAATCCCGCCCACACATGGATCAACAACTTCAGCATGTACAATTATAAGCTGCTGGATGAGAACTATGATGGAAAGTTGGACTACAAGATTCCGTTCAACTTCACCGGCCTCTTTTCCGGCGAGATGTCCGTTGGCGGGAAGTACCACGGTGTGCGGCGTGAAAGCGATGGAGAGGGGCTTTTCGCCTATTTCATGTGGGGCAAGGGGAAGGCCTTTCGTGAGAACCTCGTGAAGTATTTTCCATGGGTCGTTTGGGATCCCAGCGGACAGCAGGGAATACCTGTGACGAGTTTCCTTGATCCGACGTATCATCCCGATTCCTTCCTGGACGGACGGTATGCGCTGGACTGGAGCGCCAGCCTTCCGTTGCTGAATTCAGTGAATGCCGCGTTTTTCAACATACCGGGAATAGGCAGTACGTATAATCACTATGGTCAAAACGATTACGACCATAACTACAACTCGCTTGAAGATACCTATGCCGCGTACTGGATGACGGAGTTTGATCTTCTCAGCAACAGCCTGTCCGTGCTCCCCGGCATTCGCTTTGAACGGGAAGTGACGCAGTATCAGGCCTATGCGATCACGCTCAATGGCAGCAACGACAACGGGCTCCAGGGAACCCCGATTTCCGGGACAACCAACCGGAGGATTGATCTCTGGTTCCCCTCGGTCAACCTCAAGTACAAAGTCACCGATGCCATCCAGATCATGGGCGCCGCCTACAAGAGCCAGGCAAAACCGAACTTCCTGGAGATCTCGCCCCTGGTGATCTATGCCGGCCCCACGGGAAGCACGTCGTTCCAGTCGCAGAATCCGTTCCTGAGACCGGCCACTGCGATCAACTACGATCTGAGCGTGTCGTTCTTCAACAACGAGATCGGCCTCTTCACGGTGGGGGGGTTCTATAAAGAGATCTCGGACCTCCTCGTCTCCATGGCGAACTACCAGCCGTACCAGCGATCCACATGGAGGTACTTCCCGGCCGACCTCCCCGGGAGGGTCCCCGCATTGACGTACTACGACACCACATGGTTTGCGCAGAATCCGATTGCAGCAGCGACGGTTCCGATAAACAATCCTGAGAAGGCGTACATCCGCGGGATCGAATTCTCGTGGCAGACACATTTCTGGTATCTGCCGGGAATACTGACCGGGCTGGTGCTCGATCTGAACCTGTCATTCATCGGATCCAATACTCAGTATCCATTCTTCAACACGGTGACGGTTGGCTACACGCCTGGTCGCGTCAAAGTACCGATCAATGAGCTTTGGTATGCGACGAGGGGCGGCGCAGTGGTGGACCAGCCGAAGTCGATTGCCAATGCCATCATCGGATGGGATTACATGGGGTTCAGCATACGGTCCTCATTCAGGTACCAGCAGACGACATTGACCAGCCTGGATTCGAAGTTCTCATTGAGCGATTCGTACTATGACAACTTCCTGCTTATCGACATCTCGGCCAAGCAGCAGATCCTGGACAATCTTGCGGTCTTTGCGAACTTCACGAACCTCACATCGCATATCGACGACTACTACATCAACGGGGTTACCGGACAGATGCCGACGCGTTCCCAATCGTATGGTTTGAGGGGACAGTTTGGCCTGTCGTACAACTATTAGCCTTGGCGGGCATGCACCAGCAGTAAACACTGAAGTGACATAGGAATTGAAAGGAGGGTATGAATGGCCATCACATGAGACTGGCTGTGGAGGACCGGATTGAACAGCAACAAGAAGTCGTGGTGCAGTCGTAGCTGATCGGAATCATCCTATCAAATGGAGAAAATCATGAAAAATAGGATTTTGTTTCTTGTGCTCATTTGCCTGACAGTTGCAGGCATCGCATTTCCTCAGGCGGCAGATACGGTGTTCATTCCACTTACCCCCAATGGACAGTTGGAGACGATCATCAATGGGGATACGTTGAATGGCGCAAGGGCGCACCCGAACCGCGTCTATAAACTGCACAAGGACGGGATATACGTCCAGAATGCAGGGATCATCTTCAAGGGCGGTACACTGCTGAACATCATTGGCGAGAAGGGTGGCGGGTACCCCGTCGTGCAAATGCAGCCTGTCAACGGCGTGGACCCCGGCGACCTGACCAATAGCATTGCCAATAAAGTGGAAGGGAGCCTCCATCTCGATCACGTTTACTGGCTTGCGAAAGTCACCGACGGCGCGGGGTACAATGAGGTCTTTGGCATGACGACGAAAAGCAGCAAGTCCCAGAGCTGTGTCGTCAACGACTGCATTATCGAATTCCCGAACCTCGACACGTTCAATGGCGACGGGTGGACCTCCGGCTCGGTATGGAAATTCACCAACTGCTACTTCCGCAACTTCTTCAACGGAGGCCAGTGGTGGGCGGGTCGTGTTATGT
>PMDK01000303.1:17933-18113 GCA_003154425.1 Ignavibacteriota bacterium | reverse complement strand
ACCGGACGACGGGGAAGGCCGAGCTTCTGTATCACGCGATGCCGGATCTTCCCTCGGCGGACCTGGCCCCCGAGACGCCCGTCCGTTACACCTCCCGCGACGGGTTGGTCATCCCCGCCTACCTGGTCCTTCCCCGGGGTGTGCCTGCGGAGAACCTCCCCGTGGTGATGCTGATCCATG
>PMDK01000303.1:0-17791 GCA_003154425.1 Ignavibacteriota bacterium | reverse complement strand
CGCCCGACCTCTACGCCGCCGGGGTCTCGTACGTGGGTCCTTCCAACATCATAACGCTTCTGAATTCCATTCCTCCCGACTGGGCCCCCATGAAGAAAGTGTTCGACGCGCGGGTGGGGGACGTGTCGAACCCGGAAGAAAAGAAGATGCTGGAGGCTCAATCGCCGCTCAATTCTGCGGCAAACATCAGGGCTCCCCTGCTTGTCGTGCAGGGGGCCAACGATCCCCGGGTCAGGAAAGCGGAGTCGGACCGGATGGTGATAGCGCTGCGCGACCGAGGCCAGGATGTCGGATATCTTGTGGCCCCCGACGAAGCGCATGGCTATGCCGGGCGCGACAACAAGATGGCGCTGTATGCAGCCATGGAGAAATTCTTTGCGCGCCACATCGGCGGGCGCTACCAGGAATCCGTCACGCCCGAAGTGAAGAAGAAGCTCGATATCCTCACGGTCGATGTGAGCTCGCTCAAGCCGCCGGAAAGCGCCCCCGCGGAATCAGCCGCGCCTGGAGTGGCGCCGCAGGCGCCGCCTCTGGCACGGTTCAGGCCGTCCAGGATATCCGCCGGCAGACAGAACTACGTTACCAGCTTCACGGTGAGGGGGGAGAAGACGGTCATGACGACGCTCCGCTCGATTACCGCCGGGCAGATCTGGGGGAAGAAGACCTGGCGGGTGGTGGACGTCACCACCGGAGGTGTGGGCGCGGGGACGGACACCGTTGAAATAGACGTTTCGACAGCATGCACGCTGCATCGTGTGGCGCGACAGGGGGCCGGAATGCTGCACCTCGACTTCATGGCGGACGGGGTCATGGGGAGTATGGACATGCGGGGTAAATCGATTCCTGTCGGCGTGAAGTTCCCGGGGCAGCTCGTGTCGGATAACGCGGGGATCGATGTCGCCCTCTGCACGCTCCCCCTGAAGGAAGGATACCGTGCGACGGTCAATATGTTCGATTCTTCAATCTGGAAGGTGAGGCAGATGACGGTGGCCGTGACCGGAAGGGAGAAAATCGGCACGAAGGCAGGGCCGTTCGACGCGTACGTGGTCGATCTGAAGCCTTCCGACGGCGGTAGCGGGAGTCTCAGGTACTGGATTACGGTAGGAACGTTGCGAATGGTCAGAAATGAATCCGAAATCCCCGAATCAATGGGAGGTGGGATCGTGACGACCGAACTGGCGAAATAGGCTCCTCGGACCCGCTCACAACGGAGACGATGCTGCGCTTCAGAGCTTCTCCCCGCACTCCACGCAGAACTTGGCGCCGAGCGTGTTGACCCTGTGGCATTTGGAGCAACGCGGAGCTTCAAGTGACTTGCCGCACGACGGACAGAACCGTGCGTCCTTTGCCACGCGGGAGTTACAGTAGATGCATGCCATCGTATCCGTTTTCGGGGCCTTCAGCTCCGCGGCGCTTTCTTCCTGGTCTTCCTGGATGTCGCGCGTTGCTTTCCTGAATTCTCTCATTCCCTTGCCGAGCCCTGCGGCGAGTTCCGGTATCTTCTTTGATCCGAAGAATATCAGCACGATCAGGACGATGATGATGAGCTCGGTTGCTCCGAGATTCCCCATGAAACCCTCCGAATGTGTATATCCAGAACGTACGGAATTTCCGGCTCAAGTCAAAACGGTGACTTGCCATTGACGGCTCAGTTGCCTATTTTCAACCTCAGACCATAGGTCGCTGTCCCGTACACTGAGTTGGCAGCGCACCGGTCACTCCGCCGGGCTGACAGGGTGGTCCGTTCCCTCAAGCCGGCGTCGGGCCGGTAAATCCGCTACATCGGTATCTCACTTGTTCCTGTTGCTCAAGCTCATCAGCCCGTCCGTTTCCACGTTCTTCATCAGAGCGTATTCAGTACCTCCTACCGAAAAGCTGAACAAATCTCCTGCTTTGGTTCAGCCGCCCCACGACGCTCATTGAATCGGAGGTAATCCATGCAGACGTCTGATCGAGCCGGCCGCGCGGTGTTCTATTTCGTGTCGATCACTGTTCTTCTTTTTACGCACTCCCCGGTCTGCGCGCAACGCACGACAGGGGATCTTCAGTTCGCAGTAATCGACACACTCGGAGAACCGGTCACCGGCGTGAACGCGGTCGTCACGGGGAAGAATGTCCAGGGCGTTCGTGGGACTTCGACCGACAACCGCGGCATCGGCATTATCCCGGGACTTCCACCCGGTGTTGTCTCCCTCCGCCTCAGCCACACTGCGTATCAATCGGTCGTTGTCGAGGATGTGCTTATTCAACTGGGAAAGACGACGAGCGTTGGCGAGGTCCGGCTCCGCCAGCGGACACTCGATATGCCTGAGCTTGTGATCTCGGGCCAGCGGCCGGCGATCGACCCGGTCTCGACCGATTATGGCTCAAACCTCCGGCCCGTAGATTTCGAGAATCTCCCCGTCGACAGAGATTACAAGAGCATGATATCGTTGCTGCCGCAATCGAACGCCAGCTCTTTCGGCGATGCGGTAAACATTGGCGGAGCGACCGGATTTGAGAACAAGTACTTTGTCGATGGTGTAGAGGTCACCGATCCTCTTATGGGGACCAGTGGAACGAACCTCCCGTACAATTTTATCCGGGAGATCGAAGTCAAAGCCGGAGGCTACGAGGCGGATTCACGCAGCGCATTGGGGGGTATTCTCAATGTTATCACCTACTCCGGGACCAACGAGATTCACGGATCGGCATTTGGATTTTATACAAGCAACCGGTTTGCGACCAATCGGCTCGTGGGGCTCTCCGACCCTGCCAATGGCGGCTTTTCCAATTACGATGTCGGATTCGGGATCGGCGGACCGATCATCCGTGATGAGCTCTGGTTCTTTGTCGCATACAATCCGACTTTTGTCAGGCGTGATGTTGATGTCCCGGGGTATGGGATCTACAGTGACTCAAGGCTGGTGCATTCATTTGCGTCAAAACTCACATGGAGTGCTTCGGAGCGGTTTCACGCTACACTGACGGCCACCGGCGACCCGGCCTCTGAGAGTGCTGTGTATCCAACTGGTGGAATCCCACCGTCGGGTCTGACCAGGCCCGATTCGTATCTCATGGATGTCCGGGACGGAGGCATCAACCTTTCACTCAGCGGAACGTACACTCTGGGTCGGAATACGCTGATCGATGCCTCCATCGCGAGAGTGAATTATCGTTCAACCGGTGATCCCTCCACGCAGGTGGGAAGAGCTGAGACCTTTTTCATCGATCACCTCGATAATGTCTGGTCAGGCGGGCCGCCGTCCAATTGGGATTCTTTTCGCTCCAGCACCACTGCACAGCTTGCGTCGAGCATTCTCGCCGGTGCACACACGCTGAAGCTGGGTGTGGAGTACAGAGTCAACGGGACCAACAATCAATATGCTAACGATGAGATCGACAGATATGACACGGCCTATTACGTGCAGTATGTCAGCAAGGGGTATGAGACCGTCCATGATAATCTTCTCTCGTTGTATGTTCAGGACTCGTGGCAAGTTCTGAGAAACGTGAACATCCACGCAGGCATTCGCTGGGATGGCCAGTCTATTGTCGGCTCAAACGGAGCGGTTGCACAGAGAGTTACCACTCCGATCCAGCCAAGAGTCGGATTCACATATCTTCCCTCTGACGACGGATCACAGAAGATATTCGGCTCGTACGGTCGCTTTTCACAGGAGTTCGCACTATTCCAGTCTGTCAATAACTATTCCGATCAGGGGAACAGCTATTCCATTTCGTTCAGCCAGGATCCTCGTGTCTCTCGATCCGGGGCTGACACTGTGTCGGGCGGGCCGTTCACAATCTCGCCGGGAACCCAGGGTTTGCGGGGCCAGTATTCTGACGAGTTCAGCCTCGGATACGAACGAGCCCTGGGGAAGACCTTCCGCGTGAGCATCCAGGGCCTGTACAGAACTCTTCGGGAAGCGATTGATGATGCCTATGTAGCCTCGGAGGGAAGATATGCACTGGGCAATCCGGGAGAGGGGATACTTTCTGGGTGGCCGAAGCCGCAACGTGACTACAAGGCGCTTATCTTCACAATCGAGCGGCACCAGGATGAGCATTTCAATTTTCTCGCATCCTATGTCCTTTCGAGGGATTACGGGAACTACGGGGGAGTCTTCGATGCTGTCTACCATACTTCATTTCCCAACAATAGTTCTGCATTCAACGACATCAATACTGCCAGGCGGAACGCCACGGGTCTTGTCTCCAATGATCGGACACATGTATTCAAGTTCTCTGGCTCCTACCGGTTCCTGTCCAAGCTCAGTGCCGGCATATCCTTTATAGCTGAGAGCGGAACACCGCTGAGTGAGTACATGTACACCGACCAGGGTGTGATGTTTCTCTCGCCCCGTGGCTCTGCGGGACGAACCCCCGCAATCTGGGATCTCAGCGCCCGTTTCACCTATGAGCTCCCGTTCGTCGCACTGTGGCGGGCACGTCTCATTCTGGATGTTTTTCATATCGCGAGCCGGCGCAAGCCTGTGGATGTCGACCAGGCCTATGGATACGTTGATGTAAACGGGGTCACGCAATGGATTAATCCGACGTACGGTCAGGCATTTAGATATCAGCCGCCTATGTCCGCGCGCCTCGGGTTGGAGATGGGCTTTTGAATCCCGTCATGCTTCACAATCGGATGCGTGTAACTCACCGCCGGCATTGTCTCGAGCGCGTCCTCAATAAGATGCATTGCGGCGGAGCGGTCTTCATTCTCGCGATACTATTCCCACAGGCATGCAGCGCCCAGACACCCGGCATATCCGGCATCAACGTAGTTATCAAACGAATTTCCACCGAGCAGGGCCTCTCCTCATCCATGATTTGGGCCATCACACAGGACACACGCGGGTTTGTCTGGATCGGGACGGACAAGGGTCTGAACAAGTTTGATGGAAAGAATTTCAAAACCTACACGTTCGACCCGCACGATTCCAGCAGCCTGAGCGATCCCCAGATCTGGTCTCTCTTTGCAGACAGTTCGGGGATTCTCTGGGTTGGAACGCAGAATGGGCTCAACAGGTTTGATCCCGCGACGCTGAAGTTCAGTAGATACTTCAATGACCCGAAGAACGATTCGAGCCTGAGTAACAATGAAGTGCGATCCATCTACCGGGACAGGGCCGGCGTGCTGTGGGTTGGGACAGCCAGGGGGCTGAATCGATTCCACGAACAAACAGGGGCGTGGACACGGTATCTGCCTGCTCCAAACGATTCCTCACATCCGGGAGACAATTTCATCGATGTCATGCTGGAGGATCATCAAGGATCATTCTGGATCGGTACGGGAGTTTACAATTCGACCGGCGGCGGATTATACCGGTTTGACAGAAAGAGCGAGAGGTGCCGGCGCTGGGGACCAATTGCTTCTACACAGAACCCGAACGGCGGGTGGGTTACTTCTATTTTGGAGGATCGGTCCGGCGATCTGTGGGTCTCTTATGATGCCGATGGCGTGGAAATGTTGGACAGAAGTTCAGACTGTTTTAGGCAGGTAGCCCTCCACTGGAAAGGCACCACGAACCAGTTTCCTCGCTTTATCAAGACCGTTTGTGAAGATAGTACGGGAGCCATTTGGATTGCGACCTGGGGATCGGGTCTGTACAGATATAGCCGGCCTACCGGGACATTAATCCAGTACACCGTTGATGTTTCCAATCCCGGAAGTCTCTCAAATCCTGCAATCAACACGCTCTACGTTGATAGGGCAGGACTTCTCTGGGTTGGGACGTACGGAGGGTTGAATACTGTTGCCACCAAGCCATTCTTCCCCCGATATTCGGTTGGGGACTCGATTCGCTTCGGCAGCCGTGTCGATGGTCTCCTTGCAGACAGGCACGGGAACCTCTGGGTTGACGCCATTGGGATCGGCCTATGGCGATACGACATTCGGACACAAAGATCCACACACGTTTCACCCAACGCGATTCTCGACCACATTTCCGAGGACTCTGAGGGCACCGTCTGGATCGGCACCGGGGATGATCAGTTGTACAGGTACGAACCAGAACGGGATCTCCTCACATATGTTGCCACGGTTCCAGTCGTTGCCGGAAAACGGGAGAGGGTTGCCGCCGTTCTCCACGACACTAGAGGGTCACTGTGGGTTGGAACGTACGAGGGATCATTGTACAATATCCCGAAAAGCTGGAAAAATGTCTCGGTCTATGTTCACAATTCTCTAGATCCCAAAAGCATAACCGCTGGATGGGTTTACTCGATTGTTGAGGATCGTTCGGGATCCATCTGGGTGGGAACTGAAGAGGGCCTGAACAGGTTCGACAGGGAAACACAATCCTTTATACGGTTCGCACACGACGATAGAGATACGACAAGCTTGAGCGATGACCACGCGTGCAGGATATTCGAGGATAGATCCGGTACCTTGTGGATAGGGACAGTCAACGGTCTTAATCGATTTAACAGAGCAACTTCAAACTTCTCACGGTTCTTCGCTGATCAACCGCAGAACCGGTCCGTGGGCCGGATTCTGGAGGACGACAAGGGATGTCTCTGGTATGCCTCGGGACAGGGGATCTCGATGTTCAACCCTGCCGACGGGAGTTTCACGTCCTATGACCAGTCCGACGGCCTTGAACGCGTTGAACTCCAAAGGATGAGCTGTGCCAAGTTGGCTAGCGGTGAGATGTTATTTGGCATCACTAACGGGATCGTTGTGTTTCACCCGGAAAGCGTCCAACCTCTTCGTTATGTTCCCCCGGTTATCATCGCAGGAATCAAGAAGTTCAATCAACCCATCAAACTGACCACAGCGTCAGAGATCCTCCGGGAAGTTACATTTCAACCCGGGGAGAACGTGTTCTCGATTGAATATGCGGCACTGAGTTATGATATGCCCCAGTACAACCAATATGCGTACAAGCTTGAGGGATTCGACAGGGATTGGGTCTACTGCGGCAATAGACAGGAAGCGACGTACACTAATCTCGATCCGGGTGCGTACACATTCAGAGTGAAGGGGTCGAACCACGACGGTATTTGGAACGAAGCAGGTGTCTCGTTGAATGTCATAATCGTCCCTCCATGGTGGAAGACAACGTGGGCGTATATTCTGTACATCCTGGCCATCACGAGTATTGTCTATGGGATGTATCGCTATCGGATCGACCAGATGCGCCTGAAGCATCAAGTGCAGATTGAACATCTTGAAGCCGAAAACGTGAAGGCACTCGAACATGCGAAATCCCGTTTCTTTGCAAATATTTCGCACGAATTCCGCACTCCGCTCACGCTCATACTCGGACCGGCTGAGGAATTGCAGTCTGTTCAGCCCGACGAAGCCTCAAGGAACAAGTTGTCCATGTTGCATCGCAATGCACAGCGTTTGCTGCGTCTAATCAACCAGCTCCTTGACCTGTCAAAAATCGACGCGGGAGGGATGAAGCTTCAGACCACTCCGGGAAACATTGTTCCATTTGTCAAAGGCATTGCACAGTCGTTCGAGTCGTCCGCCGGCAGAAGAGGCGTGGCATTGAATGTGGAAACGGAAACGTATGAGATCGAACTCTACTTCGATCAGGACAAGATGGAGAAGATACTCACGAACCTGGTCTCCAATGCACTCAAGTTCACGCCTGAGGGAGGGGCGGTGAATGTTCGGGTAGCATTGTCAGCTTCCGGCACCGCCGATTCAGTTGATGTAATCGTCGAAGACACCGGAATCGGCATTCCGGAGGAAGAGCTTCCTCATATATTCGACCGGTTCTATCAGGTTGATGCCTCGCAGACGCGTGAGCAGGATGGGACAGGGATTGGTCTGGCACTCACCAAAGAGCTTGTGGAAATGCACCATGGGACGATTACGGTGAAAAGTGAAGTGGGGAAAGGGACAGAGTTCACCGTATCGTTCCCGCTTGGCAAGGAACACCTCAGGCCGGAGGAGATTGTTGATGTGTCCCAGGAACGGCAGCCTTCAATCCGTGAAGAGAATGCTGCCGTCCCTTCTGAAGGTGAGAGCATTCCTCTACCGTTAACCGAAGAGCAAACACAGGAACAGCCACTCGTGCTTATTGTCGAAGACAACGCTGATGTGAGGAAATACATCAGGGGGTACCTCGCCCCGACATATCAGGTGTTCGAAGCGCGTGACGGGGCCGAAGGAGTGGAGAAAGCCAGGGATTCCATCCCCGACCTGATCATAAGCGACGTGATGATGCCGAAAATGGATGGCTATGCACTCTGCAGGACATTGAAGCTGGATGAAAAGACGAGCCACGTACCGGTCATATTGCTTACTGCCAAAGCAGGTCAGGAGAACAAAATCGAGGGTCTGGAGACCGGCGCCGATGATTACCTCACGAAACCCTTTGAAGCGAAGGAGCTTCTTGTAAGAGTAAAGAACCTGATCGATCTGAGACGGAAGTTGAGAGAGCGGTTCAGCGTGGGGCAGGTCTTGAAGCCCGGTGAAATTGCTGTGACGTCGGTTGACGACGCATTTCTCAGGAAGGTGATGGGAATTGTCGAGCAGCGACTTGGGGAGGAATCGTTTAGCGTTGAAGATCTTGCAGGGGAGGCAGGTATGAGCCGCTCGCAGCTTCACAGAAAGCTCACGGCACTGTCGGGCCAGTCGCCGAGTGACTTCATCCGTTACATGCGCCTCCATCGTGCGATGGAGCTGCTCAAGAAGAACGCAGGAGCCGTATCGGAGATAGCGTATACGGTCGGTTTCAGCGGCGTCTCCTACTTCACGAAGTGCTTCAAAGATCAATTTGGCACGTTGCCCAGCGAGGTGCAGAAAACCACATAGTTCTGCCGACAACTGCACATTCTATCCCCTAATGCGTGCACGCATGGCATTCCTTCTTCTCTTCCGGCGTAGTCGCCCCCATCGGCTCTCTCCCCGTCGCCAGACGTTGGTAATGTTCGGCCTCATGATTCAGCTCTGCTCGCTTCTTTTCGCACAGGAACCCCTGCTCCCCGTATTTCATTTCCGGCGAGTAGAAGGTCGCCGGGAATTGATTGCGAGCACGCATATCCTCCGTGACTCGATTGGCTTCGTCTGGAACGGCACCTATAGCGGACTCCAACGCTTCGACGGATACAACACCCGGGAGTACCGCAATGACCCGAATGATCCGTACTCGCTCCCGTCGAACAACGTCACTTCGCTTTTCCTTGACAGCAGGCAACGTCTCTGGGTGGGAACCAGCGATAGAGGACTGAGCCTGTTCGACCGCTCCCATGATCGATTCATTAACTTCTCTCCCATTCCGGAGGACTCTGCCTCGTTTGAATACAGGCCTATCTGTGCGATGACGGAGGATCGCTCAGGCAATCTCTGGCTGGGGACGCAACCCGGCGGCGTCGTGCGGATGGAGATTCCCGCGGCCGCGGAATCAGAGGACCCGGTACGTCTGGCCCGGTTCATTCAGTTCAAGAGGTTCCCGCTGGGAACAAGGTTGGGGGCAGCATTTGACCTCTGCGAGCGGGAAGACGGAAAGTTTCTCGTGGCCTCGGACAGCGGATTGATCATACTTGATCCCCGGACCTCAACCTTCACGCGCCCGCATCTTGCTGATCCCCGCGGACGTCTGCTCGATTCGGTTCTGGTCAGTCGCATCGTTCAGGAATCAGATGGAAGACTCTGGGTGGGTACCACGGAAGGGCTATTTGGACTCGACTGGAAGAGTGGGAAAGTCGTGAATTACAGGCACCGGGAAAATGACAGCCTATCGATCAGGGCGAATGCCATCTTGGACATCGCCCGGGACCCCAATGGAGATCTCTGGATTGCAACATCCAAAGGTCTCGATCTCTTCTCGCCTGCGACGGGGCAACGCATACCATATCTTGCTTTTGAAGAATTCCGGACGGCGTACACCAATTTGGGCATCTCCCTCGACGGGACCGGGACACTCTGGACCTCATGTGGGTATGAAATCTATCGGCTCAGCCCGCGATCACGGCTTTTCCCCCACTTCTCGCTCTGGAACCGGGGGGGAATGGTCAAGGGTTTTCAGCCGTGGCTGCAATCGTTCCAGAGTATAGAGCGAAGCTCTGACGGGGCTCTCTGGTGTCTGTCGGACGGTCAAGTCCTTCAGATCGACATCATGAATCGGAATGTCCTTGAATCGATTGATGTGTTTGGGGAAAAGCTGATCGCCGATGAAGCTCCCGATAAGTCCAGGACAATGCTCGACCTGAAGGGGAACTTCTGGTACGTCGCCCAGACCAGAGGTCTCTATAAAGTCAACCTGACCACCAGACGGGTATCGAGATATCGCTATACGACGCGACTTCTATACCCGTATCTCGCAGGAATTGAGCGCTGTTCCGGAGACACGCTTTGGATCGGGGCGGGCTGGCATGGTCTCATGAAATTTGACCCCGCCTCGGGGTTGTTCATTAGTCTCCCCAACCCCTCATACACCGGACGCATCCTGAAGGATCGCGAAGGCAAGATCTGGATTGCTTCGGACGGTCTGGAGATCTATGACCCGGTGACAGGAATGAGGGATCGGCATGTGTATGATCCGTCCGACCCGCATTCACTGAGCGACAACGAGGTAGGGTTGATGTATGACGATCCATCAGGGAGAATCTGGGTCGGTGCGGCCAATGCCGTCAACCTCTGGGATCCGTTGACAAGATCGTTCAAGCGGTTTGTCAATCCGGCATTCGATGAATCCCAGGGGGGTGAGCCTATCGGTTCCGACCGTAAGGGAAGGTTATGGCTACGAAGTGGTGCCGGGCGCCTCGCTATCCTTGATCCTTTGAGTGGAAAATTCACGTCTTTTGATATCACAGAAGGCGTCTGTGGCCATCTCACCGATATGGAGAATCTTGATGACGGCAGGGTACTCCTTTCGGGGTGGGGGGGTCTGAATATTGTCTCACCGGACAGTATTGACCCCCACCGTTCCCCGCCCGCGCTGGTCATCACGAGGCTTGCGATCAACGACAAACCGGTGGTCCCTCCCGTTCTTCTCAATGACTCCGGTTCATTAACGCTTTCACATGCTCAGAATGTCCTCGAACTCGAATTCGCCGCGACCGACATTGAGGCGCCTCAACTTGTCCAGTACCGCTACCGGCTTGAAGGCCTCGAAAAAGAATGGGTCGCTCAGACGGATCGGCGCTACGTGCGATATCCGGGGCTTTCTCCCGGCAATTACATATTCAGGGTTCGGGCCGCATCGGCATGGAACGAATGGCCGGACCAGGAGATCGCTCTTGCTATCAGCATCGCCCCCCCCTGGTGGCGGACGGCGTGGGCCTATGCCTGCTATCTGTTACTTTTTGTCGGACTTCTCTACTCCGGCTATCGAATTCGAATGCGTCAGGTGCATCTGAAGCACGAAATGGAAATTGAACACGTCAAGGCAGAACAGCTCGCAGAAGTAGATGGTCTCAAGTCTCGATTCTTTGCGAACATCTCACACGAGTTTCGCACGCCACTCACGCTCATACTCGGTCCGCTCGAAACGATCCGGTCCAAACTGGCAGACGAAGAATCGCAGCACGCTATAACGATGATGCAACGCAACGCGCAACGTCTGCTCCGTCTGATCAACCAGCTTCTGGATCTTTCCAAAATCGATGCAGGAGGTATGAAGCTTCAGGCTTCGCGCGGAAATATCGTTCCGTTTGTCAAAGGCATCGCCCAGTCGTTTCAGTCATCTGCCGGAAGAAGAGGCGTGGCGTTGCATGTGGAAGTGGAGAAGGATGAGATTGAGCTCTACTTCGATCAGGACAAGATGGAGAAGATNNGCGCCAGCCGGTTCAGTAGAAATCATCGTAGCCGACACCGGTATCGGCATTCCGGAGCAGGAGATTCCGCGCATATTCGACCGGTTTTATCAGGTTGATCCCTCACAGAAGCGTGAACAGGAGGGGACCGGGATCGGCCTGGCGCTCACCAGGGAGCTTGTGGAACTGCACCAGGGAACGATCAAGGTGAAGAGTGAGGTCGGGAAGGGGGCCGAGTTTACTGTATCGTTCCGGCTGGGAAAAGAACACCTGAGGCCGGAGGAGATTGTAGAAGTTCCACCGGCCCCGCATGCGTCGATCCATGGTGCAGATACGGCAGTTCCAGCTGAGCGCGAGAACGCCGCACTACAGCCGGGTGGACGAGAGTCACAGGAACAATCGCAGGAACAGCCACTCGTGCTTATTGTCGAAGACAACGCTGATGTGAGGACATACATCAGGGGGTACCTCGTACCTGCATACCGGGTGCTCGAGGCCGCGGACGGCATCCAGGGGGTGAACGTGGCCGGAGAGTCAATCCCTGATCTTATTATCAGCGACGTCATGATGCCGAAGATGGATGGCTATGCACTCTGCAGGTCGCTGAAACTTGACGAAAAGACGAGCCATATCCCCATCATCCTCCTGACCGCGAAGGCAGGCCAGGAGAACAAGATCGAAGGTCTGGAAACCGGTGCTGATGATTATCTCACTAAGCCATTTGAAGCGAAGGAGCTTCTTGTGAGAGTAAAGAACCTGATTGACCTGAGACGGAAGCTCAGAGAGCATTTCAGCGTGGGGCAGGTGTTGAAGCCCGGTGAGATCGCCGTTACGTCGATTGACGACGCATTCCTTAAGAAGGTGATGCAGGTCGTGGAAGAGCGGCTGGGGAACGAGGCGTTCAGCGTTGAGGATCTTGCCGGGGAGGCAGGTATGAGCCGCTCACAGCTTCACAGAAAGCTCACCTCACTGACGGGCCAGTCGCCGAGCGATTTTATCCGGTATATGCGCCTGCATCGTGCGATGGAATTGCTGAGGAAGAACGCAGGGACTGTATCGGAGATAGCGTATACGGTCGGTTTCAGCGGTGTCTCCTACTTCACGAAGAGCTTCAAGGAGCAGTTTGGCACATTGCCCAGTGAAGTGAACAAAACCTGATTGACTCCCTCCTCCCGGGGGCAGCCAAAATCCCCACCCCTGGTGTTTCTCCTCTCATTGATTCATCGTGGTCCCGCCTGATTTTCCGGAGTATCTCCAATCCTCCCGATTTTGGCCGTGTCGTGATGGTGCGACGAGAGTTGCACACTTTGCGACAGCAGTTGTAGTCACATCCCGCGGGCGAGTTTGACTTCGAATTCCATCAGTTCGCCCTGATTTCGCCTCTTTGCATTGAGTCCCATCAGCAGCATCCCTCAGTTTTCTACCCTCTCCTGCCGTGCGACCTGAGTTGCACACCTGGGAACCTCCCTGATAAGTACCCCCCCCTCCCGGAGTGTTAATTGCCCCCCATGTCAACCGGGATTAAGCACTTCAGGAGGAAATCGTGAGGGGACTCAGTTCTGCACCGCAGCTGTCAGCTCCATTCACTCAATGGACAGGAGTCTCTTCCCGGACAGCGTTGACTGGGGTACTCGTTCTGCAGCTTTTCTCTCCCCTGCGGGTTTCCGCCCAGGTGAAGACGAGTGGCGCTGAGTACACGTGCGCCGGGCAGGGAGCGGTCACCCAGGCGGCGCCCATCGACACGGTCATCAATCTTAAGATACTCCTGGTTCAGTTCACCGACGTCGCCTGCCGGATGGATCAGACCGGTAGTGCGCCGCGCTACGCGGCGAAGGACTTCGAGGACATGCTCGGCTCTGAAGGGATCTATGTTTCGCCGGGGATGCATTCACCGGACGGGGACGAGGTGCTGGGGAGCATGAACGACTATTACCTGAAGATGTCGGGGGGGAAGTTGAGGGTCCATGCCTTTGTCATCAACGGCACGGACACCTCAAGCGGGAAGCCTGTCTGGGTCACGCTGGCGAACACCAAGCTGTATTATCAGGGGCAGCCTCTCGGAGGAGAGCCGCTCTTTGGTGATGCCGAAGGGGCGGCACGGCAGGCCGGGCTTGATCCTTCGACCTCCGGGACGACACATCTGGTGATCATTTACGCCGGCAACACGTACTGGGCACGATCGGGCGCGGGGGGGCTGAACCCGGTGACCTCCGGCCTGGAGTATATCATGAGCGAGCTTCAGGGGCGGGCGTACAACAGCGAGCACCCCGATGCGAGATTCTCGAGGATCGCAATCCACTGCCACGAGTTCGGCCACACGATCGGGATCACGCACGCCACGGGAGGGAGGGCGGACCTCATGTGCGGGGGATGGATGAACGGATCCACCACCTCCGCCGGAGCCTTCGCCGAGTCGAACGCCCCCGCGCCGTTCAATGCAATCGTCAGAGCACGATACGGATGGGCACACGTGATCCCGGTGGAAAGCGTGGGCAGCGCGGGAGTTGATCTCCCCTACTCGCTCACAAATCCCACGGTCTGCCTCATGAAGAACAGCCAGGGGGATCAGTTCTATATTGAGAACCGGAGGTTCGATCAGACGATGACCATCGGGGGGACTGTCGTTCCCGATTACAGTAATGTCGCTGTCTACCCCCCGGCAGGCCCCCACCATGCGATCACCCAGGGGATATTCATCTGGCGCGTGAACACCTTCGGTGACGTGCTTGATCCGGGCTATTCGACCGAAGGACTGGTCTATGCGAGCGGACGGTACGGCAGGACGTATCCTGAGAACGAACCGTCCGACACGGACGACGGCGTGCCGTTTCCTGGAGTGAGTAACAACAGGCTCTTTTCACCCTGGTCCGATCCTCGTAACCCGTACATCAGGGAGACCGATTATTCCGGCTCTGCCTCGGCCCACTACACGCTGTTCGTTCCGAACACCAAGGGGGGGTCAAACTGCGGCATGGAAGTCGTGTCCGAGGACCGCTTTGGAGGGACGTTCCGCGTCAGGTTCTACACGTCGAATCCGCCCAATCCGGCTCTGGCTCATCAACCGACCCCCGACAGCATCGGGTCCTATGACAGCCGGCGGACGATCCTCCGGGTGGACTCCGCCATAGTCCACCAGGTGATGGAGCTGGGGGGAGAGATATTCTATCGCCGCTCGACCGATAATGGCCTCACCTGGAGCGTCCCGTCCGTCATTTCGCAGGGCAGCGGAGGGAACAGCTCACCGTGCATCACGCCTGCCGGTCCGGCTCTTCTCCTGGCCTGGCAGATGGACGCCTATGACGCGGCGGACACGGGACGCGTGATGCTCCTCTCGCGAAGCACCGACGCGGGGAAGAGCTGGTCCGACTACGCCAGTGTGGGATGGTCGTACCGGTGCCCTGCCCCGGGGGCCTATCCCTCTCTGGCCGGTGCCAAAAACGGCTCGGCTCTTCTTGTCTACCGCTCGGACAGGTCCTCACTGGTCTCGGCTCTCTCTCATGACGCCGGCCTCAGCTGGAGTGACCCCTCGCCGGTCCCTGTCGGGGACATCTCCTGGAAGACTCCGTCTCTGGCGGTCAAGGATCCAACGGCCGAGGCTCTGATCGCCTATGCCGGCGACAGCGCCTCCGGTCCCCCCCGAATCCTGTATGACAGGTTTGCACTTGGCAGCGGTCAATGGGGGACCCCCGGCACGGCTTCCGGCATCGTCCCGCAGGAGGAGTACTCAGGATTCAGGAATCCTGCCGCCGAGTGTGCCCCCTCTGCTCTCACTGTCGCGTGGGACGCCACGGACAGCTACTCAGGGGGGATACCGGTCGTCATCTCCCGGAGGGTGGACATTCCGCACCTGGGGAGTTCCTACAGCGTAGTCAAGGGGATATCACAGAACGATCTTTCGCGTGCGCAGTTCCCCCTGGCCTCCTCCGGCACACCGGCCGGGTCCTCCGCCCGGGTTCTGAGTATGATGGACTCTGCAAGCGGTGCGAGCCTCAGCATTGAGATTGGCCTGATAACGCTTGTACACAAAGGCGGAACAATCGACACGATACGGCTCTCGGAGAGTCCGTCGGACAGTCTGATGCTTGACGTCGCGGACCTGATCGGCGCCGGGTGCAGCAGCGCATTCACGCCGCTCACGGATGCCGACACGCTTCACGTTGTGGCGGCACTGTACGGGTGCAACCCCGGGACGCTGTTTGCCGGCGGCCACGCGGGATTTGAGATCCTCCGCACGGGAAGTGAAGCGGTGATAGGACAATTCGGTGTGGAATCCGCGGCGTCGATACTGAGCGGCACCCGGAGACTCACGCGTCTCTCCGTCCCTCTGGCCGGTCTCCCGCGCCCCAAAGAGGGAGGGATGGTGGTCATCCGACCGTTTGTCGCCGGTCTCACTCAGGAGAGCCGGCTCACGGCGGGCCTTGCCCACGTCTATTCATACGTGAGCGAAAATCCCGTTGAAGGTGTCCTCACCGGTGCGGGGGGGGACGCCTCACAAGAAACGGCCCCGGTCTCATTCGCCCTGGAGCAGAACTACCCGAACCCGTTCAACCCGGCGACGACCATCCGTTACAGCGTGCCGCAGCGGACAACCGTGCGTCTCAAAGTTTTCAACACGATTGGCCAGCAGGTCGCTTCGCTCGTGGATGAAGTGCAGGATGCGGGGGCCCATGAAGTCAGGTTCAACGGTTTAACCCTGGCGTCAGGCGTGTACTTCTACCGGCTAAATGCGGGAAGTCAAACAGGAACGAAAAGGCTCTTGCTCCTCAAGTAACGTCTGCCGTTGCAAGACAGGTGTAGTATTCACTCCCTCCGTAGTAGAGCCACCACTTTCCCCTGTATGAAGTCAGGGCATTGAAAAAAATGCAGTCGCGGAATGTCGAGACAGGATTGTGCGGGGGATCGGCGCTCAGTCCGATTTCCCACGGATACTCTCCCTCCGCTTTGAGCACCGGACGCGGCAGCCAGGTTCGCGGTCTTTCAGGTTCCCTGGTCGAGAAAAGGACCTCACCGATGGCGTAGAAATGCCCCGTGTGGTTACCGCCGGTAAAGAGTATGATGTCTTCCGGTTTATCCTTCGAGTAATGTGCGAGAGCGAGACACCCTTCCCCTCCGGGCCAGCGGTCCCGGACATCGTGCGACTCCCAGTGAATCAGATCGTCCGAATACGCGATGAGCCCGTCGTTGATATACATGATGAATTTCCCGTTCACCATCACGGCCCTGTTCTGCGGGTCGTGCAGGACGACGCCGTTCCTGTGCGTCCTGGTCGCACGGGGAAACAGGATCCCCTGCTTTTTCCAGTGCCGGAGGTCTGTCGAAGTCGCCAGAAACGTCCCGTTGACCGTGTGATCGGCCTGATGTTCCCAGTCCCATTGGTTGCAGAACAGGTAATAAACCCCCTGGTGTTCGACGAGGTTGACGTCTTCGTAGCTGTATCTGTGGTCGGCTCCCTTCCGAAAGAAGGGACTGTTTGCCGTGTCCTTTACAAAATGAACTCCGTCGGTGCCGGTGGCTACCCCGATATCACAGATATAGTCAAAATCGCTCTTCATTTCGACATCGAGCGGGCGCTCTCCTCTGTACACATAATAGAAGAGGTTGTCCCGGATGATGATCGCGCCGTTGTGCACCCCCCCGTCCATCCGCCCCGTGTCCCAGCCTCCTTCACTCGGTGAGAGGACCGGGTTCCCCGGGTGTTTCGTGAACGGGCCGATTGCCCAGGGGGCGTCCCGCCACATTTCTTTTTCGTCGACCTCTCCCTGGGGAAATCCGCCCCAGTATTCGCCGGGGTTGTATACCTGTTTGAGCCAGCGCTCGGCGTACGCTTTTGAAGGGAATTGGATGTTGCCAATTCCCCCGTCTGAGGCCCCTTTCGTTTGATTCTCTTCCAGTTGAGTCCCTTTCCATTCTCTGTTCGTCGGGCTGTAATCTATCCGACTTTTCCCTGAATCGCAATTCCTGATTCCATTCTTCTCTCCTCCTAAAGGATTAACCCCAAAAAAGACTTGACTTTCGTACGCAGCCTCCCTAATATCAAAACGTTTCGATACCCGGCCCGTTTCCGAACCTGTTCTTACTGCAAAAACTCTCT
>PMDK01000232.1:2377-8007 GCA_003154425.1 Ignavibacteriota bacterium | reverse complement strand
GGGGGAGTTCGTCCATGCTTGTCTTGCGCAGGAGCGCCCCGATCCGCGTCCGCCGGGGATCATCCTTGCGGGCCCATACCGGGCCTGTGACGGTTTCGGCATCGGTGCGCATCGAACGGAACTTGAGAATGGAGAACGGCGTGCCGTCTATCCCCACGCGCTCCTGCCGGTAGAACACGGATCCGGGCGAGCTGAGGCGCACAAGGACCGCGATGAGCAGAAGGAGGGGCGAGAGAGCAAGGAGGAGGAAGGCCGCGACACAAAGATCCATCAGCCTCTTGGCGACACGTCCCCAGCCTGTCAAGGGGTTGCTCTTGAGCGTCAGGAACGGGAGACCTTCGTATTCGGTCAACTGCACGTGGCTGGTCAGCACTTCCAGAACATCCGGGATCATCATGAACTGGACGTCGAGACCTTCGCTGTCGGAGACCAGGTCGAACAGGCGCTGGTGTTCTCCCGCCCGGAGCGCAATGAAGACAACGCTGACCCCCCGGCTTCCAATGAAGTGCGCCGCCCCCGTGATCGGGCCCAGGTGCGCCAGAGCGGAGAGCCCCAGTCCGGGGTCGCAGGGCGCCTCGGCGAAGTACCCGGCAATGTCGAACCCGAAGGATGGATGACGGTGCAGACGCATGAAGACGTCGTTTGCGAGCGCGTCGTTGCCGATGATCACCGCGGTCCTCAGGAAGCGTCCGCGCCGGTGCATTTTCCGTTCAAGCGACGCGACGAGCGCCCGCCCCGAGAGTATCAGCAGGATGGAGATGAGCCAGATGAGCGCGAAGACAATGCGCGAATAGGAAAAACCACGGTACAGGAACGCCGCGCTCATGAGGATGAGCATCCCCGCCGTTCCCCAGCGGACGATGGAGATCAGCTCATCCGAGAGGCTGACCCGGCGGCGCGGACGGTACACTCTGCTGGCGCGAAACAGGAGGAGCCAGATCACGACCATCACGGCCGAGCCGGCCAGGTATCCCTCCATGGGGGGGGCCACGACGGCGTCGAAGCCGAGTCGCTCGAAGAGCATGCTCCGGAACCGGAGCCAGTACGAAAGGAGAAAGGAAGCCTCAATCGCCACGGCGTCGATGGCGACTCTGATCAGGGGAATGACGAGATCCCCCTGGCGTCTCTTGGAGGTATCAGGAGAGTTGACAGGCACGGTCGTGTCGGCCTCAGGCGTACAGTTCGCGCTCTGCGAGCCCGCAGATGATATGGCCGATCGTGATGTGTCCCTCCTGTATGCGCTGCGTATCACCGGATGGGACGATGATCGCGACGTCCACGAGGTCTTTCATGCTGCCCCCGTCCTTTCCAAGAAGGCCGATTGTCGTCATCCCTTTCCCCTTCGCCGTCGTGACGGCGCGGTTCACGCTTTCCGATTTGCCGCTGGTGCTGATCCCGATGAGGACGTCCCCCTGTGATCCCAGGGCTTCGACCGCTCTGGAGAAAACGTTGTCGTATCCTATGTCGTTGGCCCCGGCCGTCAGCATGGAGCTGTCGGTGGTAAGGGCGATGGCCGGGAGTCCGGGGCGCTTGACCTGCGGGTTCATGCGGATGACGAGTTCCGTGGCCAGGTGCTGCGAATCCGCCGCGCTCCCCCCGTTGCCGCAGAGGAGAACCTTCTTCCCTGCGCCAAGAGCGCGGACGACAACATCGACGGCCCGGACGATGGAGTCTGAGCACGACGCTGCGATTTGACGTTTGGTCTCCGCGCTGGAGGCGAGTTCGGCCGCGATGAATGACCGCCGTGCCTGTGTCGTATCACCGTTGTGAGCCATCGGTACTCCCGAAAGTGTGAGAACGCTCCAGTCAAACCCCGAGCATCGTCCGGACGATCCCTTCGACGCCCTGAAGCGCGATGTCGAGTTTTCCGGCGTCTTTTCCCCCCGCGGTGGCAATGTGGGGTCTCCCGCCGCCTCTCCCGCCGAATGTTTCCGCCACCGCCCCGGCAATCCGGCCGGCCTGCACACCCTTTCCCTGTATGAGGTCGTCCGTGACGATGCAGACGAGAGCCGGCTTTCCGTCGATGACGGCGGCGAGGACCCCGACGCCCGATTGCAGTTTCGCTCGCAGCGCGTCGCCGAGACTCTTGAGCTCGTCCATCGAGGCGGCGGAGACCCGCCCCGTGACCAGAAGGCTGCCGTCGATCCTCGTGCCGCCGGAGACCAGCTCATCGATCGATCGGGCCCCGTCCCGGACGCGGAGCCTGGAGAGTTCCCTGCGGAGGTCGGCCGTTTGCTTCACGAGCCTTTCGGCCGCCTCTCCCCGCTCGCGCATCCCGTGTGCGATCCGGTCGATGGATTCCGCGCTCAGAGCTCCGCCTGTGGAATCAAGCGGGGCGAACGGGACCGTGTCGCTCCGGGAGGGGAGCCCGAGTTCCTTCTCCAGTTCCTCCTTCTCCGCGAGGAGTTTCGCGATCTGTTCCTCCGTCCCCCTCCCCTGAAGGATCTGCCCCTCGACGTACCGCCGGAGGCCGTCCCCGGTGACCGCTTCGAGGCGGCGGACCCCGCTGGCGATCCCTGATTCGCTGATGATCTTGAAGAGCCCGATCTCTCCGGTGTCCTTTACGTGCGTCCCGCCGCAGAATTCCACGCTGTATGCCTCGTCGATGAACACGACGCGGACGATCTCTCCGTACTTGTCCCCGAAGAACATTTTGACGTTCGGTATCTTCCGCGCCTTCTCGATGGGGAGGTCGATTTCGGTGATCACCGCAATGCGGTCGGCGATCTTGCCGTTGACGATATCCTCGATCCCCCTGATCTCCTCCGGCGTGACCTTGGCGAAATGGGGGAAGTCGAACCGGAGATGGTCGGGCGCGACGAGTGAACCCTGCTGGTGAACGTGGGTCCCGAGGACACGGCGCAGCGCCTCGTGCACGAGGTGGGTTGCGGAGTGGTTCCGCTGTATGTTCAGGCGGCGCTCCCCGTCGACCCGGGCGGTCACCTGCCCCCCTGCCGCGGGGGGGAGGGATCCCCGCAGAACCTTCACTTCGTGAATGATCCTGTCTTCTTCCTTTTCCGAGGCGATCACCTCCGCGACGAACCCGTCCCCTTCGATCACGCCGGTGTCATCGACCTGACCCCCCGACCGGACATAAAACGGGGTTCTGTCCAGGCTCATGAACCTACCGTCGAGGACATGTTCGAGGACCGATCGTGTCTCGAGAGTCTCGTACCCCACGAATGCGGAAGAGCTGAACGAGGCGAACGCATCCTTCCCCGGTTGCGAGCCGGGGACCGGTTTCGACGGGTCCCCCCCCCGGCGGGCCCGTGTGCGCTGTTCCTCCATGAGGACGTCGAACCGCCGGGTGTCCACCCCGAGCCCCCGCTCCGCCGCCATGAGCTGTGTCAGGTCGAGGGGGAATCCGAACGTGTCGTAGAGTTTGAACGCATCCTCTCCCGGAAATTCCTTCGCCTTCCCGAGCCTCTCCAGGACGGAAGCAAAGATCTCGAGTCCGCGGTCAAGCGTGGTGTTGAAGCTCTCTTCCTCGGCCCGTATCACTTTCTGTATGTGCGCCTGCTGATTGACGATCTCCGGAAACACGTCCCCCATCGAGCGCGCAACGGCCGGCGCGACGGCGTGAATGAACGGCTCGCGCATTCCGAGCGTCCTGCCGAATCGCGCAGCGCGACGGAGTATCCGGCGCAGGACATACCCGCGGCCGTCGTTCCCGGGTATGGCCCCGTCCGCGATGGCGAACGACAGCATGCGGACGTGGTCCGCGATCACGCGCATGGCGACGCGGTCGTGTTCCTCCGCGTAAGGCCTGCCGGTCTTTTCCGCCACAGCGGCGATGATCGGCATGAACACATCGGTATCGTAGTTCGAGTCCTTCCCCTGCAGCACGGCGCACACCCGTTCGAACCCCATCCCCGTGTCCACATGCCGGGCGGGAAGCGGTTTGAGTTCTCCCCGTTCGTCCCTGTTGTTCTGTATGAACACCAGGTTCCAGATCTCCATGACGCGGGGGTCCCCCGCGTTGACGAGCGGCCCGCCCGACCCGTCCGCGGTCAGGTCGATATGTATTTCGGAACAGGGCCCGCATGGGCCGGTTTCCCCCATCTCCCAGAAATTGTCCTTCCTGCCGAACTGGAGAATGTGTGCGGGGTCGATGTCGGTGACCTGCTTCCAGAGCGCCAGTGCCTCGTTGTCGGTCTCATAGACCGTCGCGTACAGACGTTTCTTCTCGAGCCCCCACACCCGGGTGAGGAGCTCCCATGCCCATGCGATCGCCTCGCGCTTGTAGTAATCGCCGANNAGCATCTCGAAGAACGTATGGTGATACGTATCGCGGCCGACCTCCTCGAGATCATTGTGTTTGCCACTGACGCGAATGCACTTCTGAGTGTCCGCAGCGCGGACATAGTCCCTCCGACCCGTTCCCAGGAATACGTCCTTGAACTGGTTCATCCCGGCATTCGTGAACAAAAGCGTCGGATCCCCGTGCGGTATCACCGGCGAGCCCGGCACGATCCGGTGCCCTCTCTCCCTGAAAAAACCGAGGAAGCTTTCGCGTGTCTCGTGTGAGGTCATTACATCTCGATCTGCGTCATCAGTTTGATTTCTTCAAGTATGCCGCTCACCTCCATGCACCTCGCGAGTTCGCCTCCGAACACCACGGCCCTGCCGTTCGTATGAACCTCGTGTGCGAGCGCCTCCGCTTTTGCGCCTGTGCAATGTGTCGCCTTGATGAGTTGCGCGATGACCTCATCGAACGTGTGGATCTCGTCGTTGAAGAGAACCACCCTGGCCGGGTCCTGCGTCAAGACCTCGTCTTCATGCTCGGGTTGTTCGAGAGGGTGAGTCGTCATATCATCAAAAACTACCAAAAAGCCGTCACTATTGCAACCTGACTCCACTTGCAGAGATTCTCTACGATGTGTATATTTTATACTCTCTTTCCGCTACCACACGACGGACACGCCATGATATTCGACTTCGAAGTACTCGAACGGATTTACGCACGAACGCCCGGCCGGGTGAAGGTGGCTCGCAGGATCGTGGGACGGCCGCTGACACTGACTGAGAAGATCCTCTACGCGCACTTCCGGCGCCCTTTGAAAACGGCGTCCGTCCGCGGGACGTCGTATGAGGATTTCTCTCCCGACCGCGTGGCGATGCAGGACGCGACCGCGCAGANNAGATGGCGCTGCTGCAGTTCATGTCCGCGGGGATCCCGAGGGTTGCCGTTCCGACGACGGTCCACTGCGATCACCTGATCCAGGCGCAGTCGGGGGCCCGTGAGGATCTCAGTCAGGCCCTCGGCGACAACCGCGAAGTGTACGATTTCCTTGCGGCTGTGTCCGCCCGTCACGGGATCGGATTCTGGAAACCCGGCTCCGGGATCATCCATCAGGTCGTTCTCGAGAACTATGCGTTCCCCGGCGGGATGATGATCGGGACGGACTCCCACACCCCGAATGCGGGGGGGCTCTGCATGATTGCGATCGGTGTCGGGGGTGCGGATGCGGTCGATGTCATGGCGGGGATGCCCTGGGAACTGAAGTTCCCGAAAATCATCGGGGTGAAGCTGACCGGAGAGCTGGGGGGGTGGACCTCCGCGAAGGACGTGATTCTGAAGGTCGCCGGCATACTCACCGTCAGGGGGGGGACCGGGTCGATCGTCGAGT
>PMDK01000232.1:0-2298 GCA_003154425.1 Ignavibacteriota bacterium | reverse complement strand
GGACCCTTCTCTCCCGACAGGGCATGGAAGCTGTCGGAATTCGCCCGGGCGGTCAGGGAGAACAACTATCCCGAAGAGCTGCGCGTCGCGCTGATCGGGAGCTGCACGAACTCCAGCTACGAAGACATTGAACGGGCGACAAGCGTCGCGCGCCAGGCGCTGGCGGCGGGGCTCAAAGCCCGGTCGGAGTTCACGATAACTCCCGGGTCCGAGCAGGTCAGGGCGACGATCGAGCGGGACGGTCATCTGAAGACGCTCGTGGAGGCGGGGGGGAACGTTCTGGCGAATGCCTGCGGCCCGTGCATCGGGCAGTGGAAACGCCACGATGTGAAGAAGGGGGAGAGGAATTCCATCATCACGTCGTTCAACAGGAATTTCGCCGGGCGGAACGACGCCAACCCCGAAACTCACGCCTTCGTCGCGAGCCCGGAGATCGTGACCGCGCTGGCATTCGCCGGGCGTCTCACGTTCAACCCTCTAACGGATTCACTCGTGAACAGTGCCGGAGTGCATGTGAAGCTGAATCCCCCGGAAGGGGATGAGCTCCCGCGTAAGGGTTTTACCCCGGGTGAAGACGGCTACGTCCCTCCCGCGCGCGACGGGTCCCGTATCCGGGTCGCGGTAGCTCCCTCGAGTGACCGGCTCCAGATCCTCTCGCCGTTTCCGGCCTGGGATGGGAAAGACCTCCTTGCGATGCCCCTGCTGCTCAAAGCCAGAGGGAAGTGCACGACGGATCACATTTCACCGGCAGGGAAATGGCTGAAATACCGGGGGCATCTCGATAATATTTCGAACAACATGTTCAGCGGCGCCGTCAACGCATTCACCGGGGAGGCGGGGCTTGGGAGGAACGTCCTCTCAGGGGAAAAGAAGGAGTTTGCGCAGGTGGCCAGGGAATACAGGGCGCGGAAGCTCGCATGGGTGGTCGTGGGGGACGAGAACTACGGCGAGGGGTCGAGCCGCGAGCACGCGGCGATGGAGCCCCGCTGGCTCGGGGGAAAGGTCATCATTGTGAAGAGCTTTGCGCGAATCCACGAAACGAACCTGAAGAAACAGGGGATGCTCCCGCTGACGTTTACCAACCCCAATGACTACGACCGTGTGCGGGAGGACGACCGCGTCTCGATCACGGGGCTGGCGGGTTTCGCCCCCGGAGCTCCGCTGCACTGCGTGCTCGGGCACGCCGACGGCTCCGTCGAGGAGTTCCCCCTCACCCACACGTTCAACGAGAACCAGATCGGATGGTTCAGGGCGGGGAGCGCGCTGAATCTTATCGCCTCTGAGGGACGAACCCGGATTCAGGAGAAACCGGGCCCTGCGCGGAAGAAACGGCCGAAGTCGCGCCCGGCGCCTCCAAAGCGGACACCCCCCGCAAAGCGGAAAAGGAAAGTTCCTTCGAAGCGGAAGGGGAAAGCTCCCCCCCGGGGGCGGCGTCCCGCGCGGAACTCCCGGCGCCGGAAATGAGTTAGTAGCTGAAGAGGGGGGACGTTTATTACAACACGGAGTGAGGGGATATGCAATACGATCCGAGGGCGATACAACCTTTCAGGGACGAGCTTACACGCATCGGGTTCCGGGAGATGCGCAGTGCCGAGGATGTGGACGAGACGGTTGCAAAGACGAAGGGGACGAACCTCATCGTCATAAATTCGGTGTGCGGGTGTGCTGCAGGGAAGGCGCGTCCGGGGATCGCAATGGCTCTGAAACAGGCGCCGGTGAAGCCGGATGAACTGACGACCGTCTTTGCCGGCGGGGATATCGAGGCGACCGCCCGCGTGCGGGAGCATCTCGGCACCATTCCTCCGTCTTCCCCTTCGATGGCCCTGTACAAGGACGGGCAGCTCGTGCATTTTATCCCGCGCTACCAGATCGAAAACAGGGACGCGTCCCAGATCGCCGAGCACCTTCTCGACGTGTTCGGCGAGTTCTGCGCCGCCCGACCGGCGGAACCGCCTCAGGGCGGTTCGTAGTCATGGCGCCGAAGGCGCCAGGACGTTCACTCGCCCCTGAGAACGGCATGACCTTCAGTGATGCGAAGGCGGCCTCCCGGCCGCACTCTACTGAAGCTCCTCCGCAAAGTTTCTCACATGTTTGCGACGATCGCCCTGCCGAACTCTGAACACCGGACTTCCTTCGCCCCTTCCATCTGGCGGGCGAAATCGTATGTCACCACCTTTGTCGCTATGGTCTTCTCCAGGGCCCGCAGGATGAGGTCGGCCGCCTCCGTCCAGCCGAGATACCGGAACATCATCTCACCGCTCAGAATGACTGAGCCGGGGTTCACCTTGTCCTGTCCGG
>PMDK01000065.1 GCA_003154425.1 Ignavibacteriota bacterium | reverse complement strand
AGGTGATCCCGGAGTTCTATGCCCGGGACGGGAGCGGCTTTCCCTCCGCATGGGTCAAGCGGATGCGGGAGAGCATGGCGCATTTGACGCCGCGCTTTTCCGCCGACCGGACAGTGCGCGAATACACCGAGGGACACTACCTCCCGGCTGCTGCCGCCTACCATTCCCGGAGTGCCAACAAAGGCGCGATCGGCCGGGAAATCGCCGATTGGCAGCGCAGTCTGGAACAGAAATGGGCCACGCTGCATTTCGGCGAAGTGAAGGTTGAGACCCGCGGGGGACAGCATGTCTTCGAGGTGCAGGTTTATCTTGCTGAGATCGACCCGACGGCCCTCCGGGTCGAGCTTTATGCCGACGGGATAGACGGAGGCGCCCCCGTCCGGAAGGAGATGACGCGCGTCCGGCAACTTCCTGATTCATCGGGCGGCCAGGCGTATAGCACGACTGTATCCGCAGCCCGGCCCTCTGCAGACTATACGGCTCGAGTGATACCCAATTGGGACGGAGTTGCAGTTCCCCTGGAAGCCTCACAAATCCTGTGGCAGCGATGACCGGATCGACGGGAGAAGGGGCCGGCCACCGGCCGAGGATTAGCTACTCTTTCATCCTTTGGGGCGATTCCATTGCGGCAACTAACCCCTAATCTCTAGAAGCGAGAAATCCCGGCGGTTCGTTGTACCTACGACGTATCCGGCGCCACACCACTGATCCGCGGCTCGCACGCTCAAAGACCGCACGACGCCAGGGTCTCTGCAACTATCACTCAACTATCAAAGGTGGAACTATGACAGCGCACAAGGCTCTCGGATCCCTCGTCATACTGTGTATTCTGGCCCTCCCGGCATACGCGGGCGGCAAAGGTGAGCTTCAGGGATACTTCAACGATGCTGCAACCAAGGCAAAAACAGCGAGCAACCCGGTCGAGAAACGCCAGATCCTCAACGATTCATTTCACACCGTCTCCACGGCCCTTGGCATCATCCAGAGCCTGCCGTTGATTTCAAAAAATGACGTCGAGGGGATCGATCACCTTAAAGCCACGCTCCAGGAGAAACAGGACGAGCTTGCGGGAAACAACGGCTACGTGCGCGTGAGGGATGAACAACTTAATGCCTTCTCCGACTACGTCGTGCAGGATATGGAGCAGGCTGACCAGGTAATTACCATCAGCCTTGTCACATTGCTCCTGATCGTCATCCTGATTGTGCTGATTGTGAAGTAGTCTCTCCACGGGCATACATTCCGGCATTCGATATGCGAAACCCGCACAGCCGAGGGGTCAGCTGCGCCCCGGCCCCGATATCCATCGTGAGCCTCTGTTGTGCGGCGTTCGCCGTGTCCCTGTCTTCGTGCAGCGCCGACCTTCCCGCGCAGCGTGATGCTCCACCGGCGCAGGAACGTGCGCCCGCAGCGCCATACTCGATCGTGTTCGTCATTCACGGTGACGGCGACTATCTCTACCACGATACCAGCGGCAGCGAATACACGGCGGACGAGGAGGCCCTGGCAGGCGCGAAAAGGATCGCGGAGCGGAACCCCCGCGCAGAAGTGTTCATCTTTCACCAGATACCGAGGAAACACTTCCTGTTCTTTTTTCCTGTCCGCGACGGAGAATTCTATTACTACAGGAACGGACGGCTCGTCGCAAATGAATCGTACTGGCGCGATCAGGGTCAATCACCGCTCGACCCCGAAGTCGGGTTGTACCGGCACTTCCGTGCAAACAACCAGCGCGGGACGGTCCGCCTGTTCCTTTACTGCGGCCACGAAATCCCCGAGGTCGGCGGTGCCGGCTACGATGCGTCGTGTCCGGACCGGACGTTCACCGTCGGCGACCTCGCGGACGGGCTCAGAGGATTCACAGGCGATTCCGCACGGTTCGATCTCATGGTACTCTCCACGTGTTTTGGCAGCACGCCGTATTCGATCGGCGCGCTCGGCTTGTTTGCGCGATACATCATCGCGTCTCCCGACAATCTTCACCTGTCGTATTTCGATCTCCACTCCCTGGAGCGGCTGGATCTCGGTCTGCAGGATGGCGATGTCCCCTCCTTTGCACATCGATTCGCCCACCAGTCATTTGACCGGTTGACACGGGAGGTCCAGACGGCGGTGAGCGTTGCGGTGTTCGATGTGGAGCGCGTGCAGGAATTCCTTCATTCCGTTCACGGGGCGTATGATCATGCACTGGCAGCCCTGAACAACGAGACGCAATCCTCCATGGCCAGGATCGAGCGCTGCGATTGCGCCGAGATTCCTGCGTTTGCGCTGCCGACGATGAACGAGGGGGTAGAAGTACTGTACCGACCGGCCCGTTTCGGGCGGTCAAAGAACAAACCGAGCCATTCAGGATGGGAATGCTGGAGGGACAGAGGACCAACGGCTGAAACATCCGCGATCACCGGGGCGGTTCTCAAGTAACGCATCGACCGTGCTCACGGCCGAGTCCTTCCCGCAACCGCCATCGTCGTCCGGAAGATCTTCTCGTCGCTGATCATCGATTCCCGCTCGAGGACGCGGGAGACCGGGAGGGGAATATCGAGCGACGTCACGCGGGCCACAGGAGCATCCAGGCGCTCGAAGAACCGCTCCATGATCGAGGCGGAAATCGCCGAGCCGATCGATTGGCTCGCAGCCGCTTCCTCCGCAATGACCACCGCTCCCGTCTTCCCGAGCGACTTCCCGATAGTCTCATAGTCAATCCCGGGCAGGTCGAGCGTCCGGAGGTCGATGA
>PMDK01000178.1 GCA_003154425.1 Ignavibacteriota bacterium | reverse complement strand
GGCGTGAACTGGATCCGGTTGAACGTGAGATCAAGGACTTCGGCGAGGGTCTTGATAAGGAGTGTCTTTGCCAGTCCCGGGACACCGACGAGGAGGCAGTGACCGCGCGCCAGGAGCGCGATAAGCAGCTGTTCGACAACTGTGTCCTGACCGATGATGACGGTCCCGATTTCTGCGCGGAGCGCATCATACGACGACTTCAGCTCCCGGGCAGCGTCGACATCGCCCGCATCTTTGCGTCCGGTCATGGGGTCAGCCGCGTCTGCCAGTAGAACTGGTTTTTCAGCTCCTCCATCCAGCCCTGGTACTCCTTTGTCCGCTTGAAATTCAGCGCGATCGCTTCCACCTTGTGGTAATCCTGATCGAGAGACATAGGATGGGTGGGAGTGCGCTTCCTGAGCCAGACAATGTAGTACCTGTATCCCGTATTCTCGGGGACTCTGACGGGGACGCTGATATCCCCCTCCTTCAGCGTGTCAATCGCGGGGCGGAACGACGGATTTACCTGGTCGATTTCCGCGGTACCGATGTTTCCCCCGACGGTATTATCCCTGAGTTCAGAGTACTTCCTGGCAAGTTCGGCAAAGCTCTCACCGGCCAGCGCGCGTGTGCGCAGCGAATCCAGCAGCCGGATGGTGGCCTCGTCCCCCTCCTTTGAACGTTCAATCCTCAGCAGGATGTGACGCGCATGGACCGCGTCCCCCCGTCGCTCGACGAGCTGGATGATATGAAGTCCGTGTTCCGTTTCGACAATCTCGGAGATCTGGCCATCAGCCATTGCGAAGACCGCCGTTTCAAAATCCTTCACGAACATTCCGCGGCGGACGAACCCGAGGTCGCCTCCCTGGGCGGCGGAACCGGGGTCCTGCGAATAGCGCTTCGCCATGGCCGCAAAGTCGGTGCCGTTTCTCACGCTGTCGAGTATCGCCTTCAGCCTGGCCCTCGTGACGGCTTTCGCCTGATCGTTGACTTTTGGGGCCATGCCGATTTCCGACAGTTCGCATTCTTCAGGAACGCGTGGAAGACTGTCCTTGTAGGTGCGGTAGAAATCCTCCACTTCGTACCGCCCGACGGTGGTGTTGCCCATGTGCTGCTGCTGTAGTCGCTGGGCCAGGAGGTTCTTGCGAAGATCCTCCCGGAACTCCCGCTTGATGCGGCTGAGCGGCATCCCGTACATCTCCTCCAGGCGCGCCTCGGACCCGTATTGCTGGATCCGTTGCTGGATGACGGCGTCCATCTGCTGCTGCACCTCCTCGTCTGTGACGGTGACGCTGTCTTCAATGGCCTTCGCGATGACAAGTTTTTCGTTGATCATCGTTTGCAGCACCTGTGCCCTCAGCCCGGGGGTTGCGGGATCAACTTTGTTGTTCAGAGCATAGAACTGCACCTGGGCATTCAGCTCCGACTCAAGTATCAGGTCGTTGTCAACGGTCGCGACGACCCGGTCAAGCGTCTGTGCATGTGCGCAGAACGAGAGCGAGAGGAGGCACACAACGAGGATTTGTTTCATAACTTCTTTACTCCGATTGACAGGGGACGTTCCGCGGGATGCCCCGGGCGAGACCGCGTCTAGTCTCCCGCGCCGACTGCCGTATCCGCGACGCTGAGGTTCACCTCGACTTTGTGCCTGCTCCGCAGGTCCGACACGAGCTGCTCGTACCGGGCCCGGCGTCGCTCGATCAGGAGACGCTCGCGCACTTCTTCCCTGACGAATTCGAATTCCGGTGTCTCTCCGAGGTGCCTGATGCCGTGTACCGTGAGGACGTAATAACCTGCCGCCGTCTTCACGGCGTAGGAAACCTCCTCCTTCGGAAGCGTCCGGGCGAGCTTCCAGAGTTCGTCAGGAAACAGCGTTGCCTGCGTGAAATACTGGTTCCGGGCGACTGCCCTCAGCCCGGCACCGTGCACCGAGTCGCGCTGGCACACGGCAACGGCGTCCTCCCACGACGATCCGCGGAGGATTGAAGCGCGAAACTGGTTTGCCTCGTCCCGCTCGGAGAAGAGAGCGTAGCTTACACGCGCCACATCCTCGCGGAGCGTGAACGATGAAATATATTTCTTGAAGTATGCCGTAATATCTTCATCGTGCACGTCGTCTGCTCCGCCGCCGTAGACCTCTTTCTCCAGCAGGGCCTCTACCGCGAGGCGCTTGCGGGTGGCTTCGAGCTGCTTCCGCAACTGGTCGCTGTCTGCCATCCCGCGGCGCTGCGCCTCCTGGTACAGAAGTTCACTGACAACCCACTCATTGATGAAGGCCATGGATTTCCCCCGGGAGCGAGCGAGGGAGTCCGCGCCTCCGGCAAGGTCGTCCTCCCTGAGCTCGACGGGGCCGACTCTGGCGACGTACGGACGTGAAGGGCCTTCACGGGAGCATCCGAGGAACACCGCGATGAAGGGAACAACGCACGCCGTCCTGCGGAACACCCGGCGCCAGAGCTCATCAGTGGGCGGGAGCAAACGCATCCTTGAGAACCGGCTTGTACTCCACAACCGGATAATTCCGACTCAGCTGCGTCAGCCAGTCGCTCTCGAGCCGCTTCGACTCAGAGTCCTGGTATGCACTGGACAGCTCCGGTCCGGCTTCCTCATACGTCTTCCTGCGGGCCTTCTCCCTGGCATTGAGTCTGACGATCGTATGGAATCCCTTGTAGAGGAAAGGGGGGGTCGCTTTGCCGATGGCGAGGGAATCCGCACGCTGCGTGCGCTCGTCGGTCAGAGGCGGGAGTATCACGGTTTCCGGTTTGCCAAGCACGAGCGGGCTCCGGCCGCTGAGCTCTGTGCGGAGGATGTCGGCTTCCCCGGGTGATGGGGTCCCGGCCCCACCCGGAGCACCGGAGGGGAGCGGCGATGATATAATTGTCACGCGCGCCGGGTCTATCTTGAGCTTGTTGATAAGATGGGTCCTGATCGCCTCCAGGCGCGCCGTGGCAAGTTTCACACTCCTGCTCCTGCCTTTCGACGTATCGGGACGGGCGGTGATCGTGACGCGGATGCCGGAATCGTGCTCCAATTCTCCGACCATCGCGGACAGGGGAGCAAGTGAATGCGCGTCCGTCCTGGCGGAACCGGGTGCGAATGCCGTACGATAAGCACTGGGCGAGGCCAGGCGGATGGAATCTCCTGCAGCCAGAGTCTCGATGCTCTCGCCGGCCCGCAGCCGCCGGGAAATCACACCGGCGAGGGAATCAGACGCCCCCCTGATTTCGGTGACGCTTATCCTGTCGGGCCAGGTGAACTTGTCCCGGTTGGCGGCAAAATAGGGTTTGAGCACGGAATCGCCCATGACGATCCTGTTCCAGACATGCTCCTGTTCGACCTGATACAGCAGGATCCCTTCACGGTATTCTGCGAGGAGGGCGGCAAACTCGGGAACGTTCTTCGCCAGAAGATCCGCCTTCGCTGAAAACACCAGCTGCTCGCCGATCTTATCCACCGCGGCACCGAGGGGTTGTGCCCGAAGAGGGGTGCTGGCCAGTTCAGGACGGGCATCGATCAGGCGAACAACGCTGTCCACGGAGATGCGCTGGTCCTGGACGGAGAAGAGGGGCAGCGTGCCGAGGCCGGGCTTGATAGGGGACCACCACGCACTGTCGTGCGTCGTCCCGTTCGTGTCCACGGAAGCGAGGAATCGTGTCAGGGTGGAATCATAAAGCAAGAAGTGCACTTCCTTTTTCAGCCGATCGAGAAACTTCGCATAGTCGTCCTGGTACCGCAGCTGCTGGTAAATCGGCTGGAGTTCCTGTTTTGCCGCCTCAAAGGTCTTGCGCGGGCGGACATCGTAGCATTTGATCAGATGGTATCCGTACGGCGTGCGGACGATATCGGACACCTGTCCGGGCTTGAGGTTCATTGCCACTTCGTCGAAGGGCTGAACCCATCTGCGCCGCGAAAAGTATCCGAGGTCCCCACCACGGCCTGCGGAGCCCGGGTCCTGGGAGTGACGCGTTGCAAGCGATGCGAAGTCTGACCCCGCACCCAGGCTGTCCTTCAGTGCCTTGATCTTCCCGTACGCCTCAATTGTGTCCTGTGGCGACGGGTTCGGGTTCTGGAACCTGATCATGATATGACTCGCGTGCACTTCCCCCGGTGCGGGCTTGCGATCGACGAGCTTGATGATGTGCAACCCATACTGGGTCCGTACGGGGGCGGACGAGATTTCTCCTATCTTCATGGCGAACGCCGCGTCCTCGAACGGAGCGACAAGCTGTCCCGCCGTGAAATAGTAGAGGTCTCCGTTGTTGAGTTTGACCGAGGGATCCTGGGAATGTTCGAGAGCGAGCCTCCCGAAATCGATGCCCGACCTGGCCGCGGCGATGATCTCGTATGCTTTCTTGTATGCGGCCGTCGAATCCGCGGCTGGTGCCGATGGGTTCAGAGACAGGAGAATATGGCTGGCGCGGATCTCTTCGTTTTGCCTGGCATAGAGTTGCCTGACCCCCGGGGTGATGACTTCACGCTCGGTGAGATAGGACGCCGCAAGACTCCCTTTGTAGGCCGCAATCTCGTTCAGGACCTCGGGATGTTTGTCAAGCCCCTCACCGTGGGCGCCCGCAAGTTTCAGCCGGTATTTGACCACGAGGTCCAGAAACTTCTCGCGGTCGTCCTGACTCGTTGCGGCACCCGCTTCCCGGCTTCCCAGGCTCTTGATATATTGCTGTTCGTATTCCGAGAGTTTGACCGGCTGGGTTCCGACTGTGGCAACGACCGCATCCTGCTCCACCGGAGAACATCCGGCACAAACGACCGTTCCAAACATCACCGCGACAAGATAGCTTCGCTTCCGTGTCCTGGCCTGTTGAGACATGCGCACGCTCGATCTCCAGAAGATGGACGACATTGATGGTATGTAAGGTAATCCGTAGACCTTTATACTAAAGAAAAGCGGTTTTATAATCAAGGAATCGAATCGCATTCACTCACCTGAGAACCGCCAACGCCTGTTCAAAGTCCGCCTGGAGGTCCCGAATTCCTTCGATTCCCACGGAAATCCTTATCATTCCCGGTCTGACCCCGTGGCGGGCAAGCTCGCCGGCACTCATGTTCACGTGCGACGAATACACGGGGATGCTCACAAGTGTCTCAACTCCCCCCAGCGACATCGCGTTAACGGCCACACGAAGGGCATCGCAGACGGCCACAGCGCCGCGGGCGCCGCCCGCTACCTCTATCGTCACCATCCCGCCGTACCCGTCGCCGCCCGCGCCGGTCATCTGCCTTCGGGCAATACTATGACCCGGGTGCGAGGGGAGTCCGGGGTAAAGGACGCATTTGACCGCGGGATGACCCTCGAGGAAGCATGCGAGCGCCATGGCATTGCGGTTCTGACACCGTACCCTGAGATCGAACGTCTTCAGGCTGCGCAGGAGCAGGTACGCGGCGAAGGGATCGGCACAACCGCCGTAGTACTTGAGCTGCGTGCGTGCGCCGGAGATAAAATCCGCGCTCCCTGTGATGACCCCCGCCATGACATCCGTGTGCCCGCCAAGATACTTCGTGGCGCTTTCGGTGACGATGTCGACGCCAAAGCCGAACGGGTTCTGATTCAGAACCGTCGCAAATGTGTTGTCGGAGAGGACGACGATCTTCCGGTGCACTTTCTTCCCGGCCGCGCGTACCTGAGAGACCAGCTCGGCGATGTCGACGATCCCCAGCGTTGGATTGGTGGGCGTTTCGCAATAGACGAGCCTGGTTCGTTTCGTTGCCAGGGAGACGATGGAGTCCAGCGCCTCCGGCCGGACATACCGTACCGTGACCCCGTGACGCGGAAGGATGTCCCTGAAAAAGCGGTACGTCCCCCCGTACAGCGCCGGCGTGCTGAGTATTTCGTCGCCCTGCTTCACCACCGACAGTATTGCCGAGGTGATTGCCGCCATCCCGGACGAGAACAGGAGGGCCTTCTCCGCTCCCGCCATCAGTGCAAGGCGTTCTTCAGCCTCCGCAACGGTCGGATTGTGGTATCGTGTGTAGACGTAGACATCCGGATCTCCCTGCGCGTACCGTATCGCATCGCGGGAGTCGGCGAACCTGTACGTCGTTGTCTGCATGATCGGAGGTGCAACCGGTCCGCGGAAAGGGTACAGTTTTTTCCCGTGTATCGCCCGGGTGGCAAGCGACTGCTGCTCGGGAACCGGCGCGCGCGCTTTCGCCGGGGTACGATGAGTTCTCATCGGATGTTCTCGCTGTTGTGGAGGTGATAGGGGAGGAGCGCGGCATACACCGCCCGGTTCACGGGAGTGGGGATGCCAAGGGCGGCTCCGTTGCGGACGACGGTTCCCGCCAGCGCCTCGATCTCGAGCGGCTTGCCATGCACGAGATCGTAGTACAGGGACGACCGTGTCTTGTTGTCGAACTTCGAGAGTGTGTCGAAGACACCGTCGAGATAGCGTTCCTCGATACGCACGCCACGGGCGCGTGCAATGCTCTCGGTTTCCCGCATTGCGTCAGCCAGGAGGTCCCGTGACTGTGTGACGGCAAGTATCTCTCCGAGAGTGAGGCGTGTCAGGGCCGTGATTCCCCCGGCCCCGGTGATGAAGATGAACTTCTTCCAGAGGGCCGCAACGATGTCGACGGAGGCCTCGGCGTCGATCCCCGCGTGCGCACAGATGTCGCGGATCTCTATGGCCCGGCGGCGATGGTCCGGAGGGGCCCCATCAAACGGTCCGAACACGATCTTGGCGGGCCCCCCGGCGAGTGCGACTTCTCCCGGACGCGTGATCGTGGAATATATGTAGGCGACGCCGCCGAAGATCGTGCACCCCGGAAGCGATCGCCCGAGCTTCTCTTCGTTGTCGACGCCGTTTTGAAGGCTGATGATCACCGTGGCGGGGTGGAGGAGGGGAGCGAGGGACGGCGCCGTCCGCTCGGTGTCGTATGACTTGACGCAGAAAAGCACTGTGTCCACGGGTCCGATCTCCGCGGGAGACCCGACACAGCGTTCAGGCGGAACCTTCATCGTCCCATGCGGAGAAACAACACGCAGCCCCTCTCGTTTCATTGCGTCCAGGTGCGGGCCCCGCGCCGTGAACATGACGTTTTCTCCCGCGGACGCCAGCATCGCTCCAAAGTACGCACCGACACCACCCGCACCAATGACTGCGAATCTCATATCCATCCCTCCCGGGGCCGTGAATGAAAACCCTTCAGCCCCCCCCCTCCCGGGGGAGGGCGGGTTGTGCAAATATGACCTTCTCGCGCTCGATCACGACTGTGCCGGGGGGAGAACCCCGCGGCTTCCGTACGAAGCGCTTCTGGGTCATTGCCACCGCGACCGTTCCCGCGGTTTTCATCTTGCTGTAGTATGCGGCGATGCCGGCAGCCTGTTCGCACGCTCTTTTTCCCGGATCCCCCTTCCCCGAGCGAGCCTTCAATACGACATGAGAGCCGCTCCCCCCGCGTGCGTGAAACCACAGGTCGTCAGGCTTGGCATAGCGGAGTGTGAGAAGGTCATTGTTTGCGCCATTCTTCCCCGCCCAGACTTCAAATCCGCCGTCGACAGTGAACACACGAAAAGGCAAACGTTCCTTCTCTCTGCTTCTGGACCCGAGGCCCACTTCCTCAAGCTCTGCGGCATGTTCGTTGAAGAACTTGCCCGGCCCGTCCCCCGGAAGAGGCCGCTCGGCCTCGGCAAGAAGTTTCTCCAGCCGCTCAATTCTCCTGGCAAGCTCGCTCAGCCTGCGTGAAGATTCCTCGCCGGCCGCTCTTGCGCGTTTCGCTTTTTCGAAGTACCGCTGGGCATTCTGGATCGGGGAAAGCGCGGGTTCGAGCGGTATGGATACATGCCCTCCGTCTATGTCGGCATCAAACGTCCTGAGCCCCTTCGTGAGCGCCGGCAGCCCTGCCATCAGCGCATTGCCGAAGCGTTCGTAGGTCCCGGCCCGCTCGGCTTCTCGGGCATCCTCCTGGATTGCCCGGTGCGCGCGCCTCCCCTTCTCCAGCTGCTGCTGGAGCGGCGCGACCACCGAGTCCTTCTCTCTGTCATGTTTGGTCTTCGCCCCCCGGCCTGCAATGAAAAAGCGGATTGCCCTGTTGATATCAGGAAACACCACTTCCTTCAGGGCGCCGGCGATGCGGAGCGGGATGAGAGAAAAATAGCCGGGAGCGCCGTCGGGAGAAATGTATACTCTCGGCGAGGGACCTGCAATGTCGCCGAGCACGGAGCGGATCGCCGTCTCGATTGCCGATATCGCCGCCGAATCCATCTCGCCGGTCTTCCTTGAAGCGTCGACACCGGCGCGCGCAATCGATTCCAGCGCGAGAGTGCCGCCGATGGGGGGGAAAGACTTTCTGATCACGGAACTGACGGTCCGCGATCCCGATGACGCGCATGCCGCACGGAATCCGCTGAAATCGAACGTGAGCCCGTCGGGAGCGAACTGCAACGCCGAACCCCGGAGCTTCCTCTGGTTCTTGAACGAATCGAGTATTTTTCCCGAGTCCTCCAGGAGGAAGACGTTCGCCCGCGCTCCATAGAGAACTGCCGCAAGCGTCGTCCCGTTGTCGAGCGCGAAATGCATGACCCTGTCGGAGGGACTCATCGCGACAGTGTTCACACGGGCACCCTTGCACCCGCCGAGGAGATCAACGGAATTTCGGCGGGCCCGGGATCTGCCTTCGTGGAGATACACCGTACTGAGATCAGGCCTGCAAAGGAAGACGAGTTGCCCGGGATAGTCGTGGAATGCTATCGTCAGCTCGTCCGCGTCCTGGGAGTATGCTTCACGGATCTGCCTTCCCCGAATGCTCGAATTGAATGTGGAAACAAGGAACAGAAACGTGTAGTAATTGCTGATCACAGTTTTATCAACAATATATCGAAAACCGGCGATTTTCCCAACAGTTGGGCGGATCCGTGTGGATAACTTGTGAATGAACATCGGGGGAGTGTAAACAAGTTTCCATTGCGACTGCCACGCCTTTTTGCTATTTTACCTTGCTTAGGGACAAGCGCAGAGGATGCATGATTGCCAGCATGACCGGTTTTGGCCGTGGCGAGGCGAACAGGGGGGGAATTACCATCTCCGTCGAACTCCGGACCGTTAACAGCCGGTTCCTCGAAGTGACGACGCGCTTACCGCGATCGCTCAGCCTCAGGGAGAACGATGTCAAGGAGCTGATTCGCAGGAGGATTTCACGCGGAAAAGTAAACGTCATCGCAAACGTTGAGAGAGAAGGGAACGGGTCCGCCGGACTGGAAATAAACAGCTCAGCCGCCAAATCCTACTATAAGCTCCTGAACCAGCTCAGGAAGACGCTCAAACTGAAAGAGACGGTAAAGCTGGAGCACATGCTTCAGTTCTCAGAAATCTTCGAACAAAAAGAGACCGGTGGTACAGACGAGGAAGAGTGGAGGGTGCTTCAGGACTCCCTCGAAGCTGCACTCAGTGCGCTGGCGGAGATGCGAAGGGCGGAGGGTGGGGAACTCGAACGGGATTTCCGTCTCCGGATCGCGTTGCTCGACGAGAGACTGGTGCAGATCGAACGACTTTCGGCGGAGCAGGTTCCGGCCGAGCGCGCCCGGCTCCGCGAGCGGGTGACACAGATCATCGAGAAAACTCCGATCGATGAGGGGCGTCTGGAACTCGAGCTCGCACTGTTGGCCGATCGACTGGACGTGACCGAAGAGTGCGTCCGGTTCAGAAGCCACAACAAGTTTTTCCTGGAAGCCCTGGCGTTGCCCGATCCTGCCGGGAGAAAACTCAATTTTCTCATTCAGGAAATGAACCGGGAGGCGAATACGATCGGATCGAAATCGAGCGCCACCGAGATCGCACACCTGGTGGTGGGCATGAAAGAAGAGCTGGAGAAGATCCGGGAACAGCTTCAGAACATCGAATAACGCAGATGGCACGGGGGAGACTCGTGGTGATCTCCGCCCCCAGCGGTGCCGGCAAAACGACGATCGCGCGGGCGATCCTCGATGCCCATCCTACGCTGGGGTTCTCGGTGTCTGCCACAACGCGCCCGGTTCGTGACGGAGAGCAGGAAGGGAGAGACTATTTCTTTCTTACGAGGGAAGAATTCCTCCGGAGGATTGAGGCGGGGGAATTCGTGGAGTGGGAAGAGATTTACGGCAACTACTATGGCACGCTCCGGCAGGAAGTCGACCGGGCGCTGGAGGGAGGACGACACATCCTTTTTGACATCGATGTGAAGGGGGGACTCTCCATCAGGAAGCGGTACCCGGAATCGCTCCTCATCTTCATCCGTCCCCCGAGTCTTCAGATTCTGCAGGAACGGCTGCGCAACAGAAAAACCGAAAACGAAGCCGCGGTCTTGCGGCGCATGGAACGTGTGCCGCTTGAGATGCAGCTCGGCGTGGCATTCGATTATCAGATTGTAAACGACGACCTCAAACGCGCGCTGGCGGAGGTGAACGCGGTTGTGAGCAGGTACTTACAGGCCAACTAGAAGAGGGAGCACGACGCATGGGAATCAAACCGATCGACCTGGAATTCTTCAACCAGGAGGGGAAAAACGTTCACGAGTCCATCGTTGCCGCATCGAAGCGGGCGAGGCAGATCAACGAAGACATCAAAATTGAATTCAACCAGCGCATCGAGATGTTTGCGACCAAGACCGAATCGGAGACCGAGGAGAACGACGTCAATCCCGATCAGCTCAAAGTAAGTCTCGAGTTTGAAAAACGTCCGAAGCCGACGGACACCGCGCTGGATGAACTTCTTTCGGAAAAACTCGGCTGGCACTATGAGGTGAAGGAGGTCCCGCCGCCGGCCAAAGAGGAAGCGGCGGACGAGTCTGTGGAGGAGGAAGAATAGCTGCTTCTCGGACGATGCTGACCGGTAAACGAATACTCCTGGGGATCACCGGTGGAATAGCCGCATACAAATCGGCGTTCCTGGTGCGGGAGTTCGTCCGCGCCGGCGCGGAGGTGCAGGTCGTGATGACCCGGGCGGCGTCGCAGTTTATCACGCCGCTGACCATGACCACGCTTTCAAAACGGGAAGTGATCATCGACATGTTCCCGCCCGGGCCGGAGGAGCCGCCGGTCCGGCCGACCAGGCACATCGATCTGGCCCTGTGGGGCGACGTCATGCTGATCGCTCCGGCCACCGCCAACACAATCGCGAAGATCACGCACGGAACAGCGGACAATTTTCTCACGACGCTGGTGCTTGCCCTCCGCTGTCCGCTGATCATCGCACCTGCGATGGACGTCGACATGTACCTCAATGACGCAACGCAGCGAAACATTGCCGCCCTTCGGGAGACGGGATGCACCGTGCTCGAACCCGATGCAGGCGAGCTTGCAAGCGGACTTTCGGGCCCCGGGCGCATGCCGGAGGTGGACCGGCTGTTCAGCGAAGTCGTGAAATCGCTTGACAATACGCGTCGCGACCTGGCGGGGAAAACGATACTGGTCACGGCCGGTCCGACATATGAACCCATCGATCCGGTCCGGTTCATCGGTAACCGTTCCAGCGGCAAGATGGGCTTTGCTGTCGCCGCGGCCGCCGCCCAACGGGGCGCAAACGTGACACTGATCAGCGGGCCGGTGAGCCTGAGAACCCCCCGCAACGTGCAACGCATCGACGTCGGGACATCGAAAGAAATGGCGGCGGCGGTACTGGCCCGGTTCCCGGCTGCCGACATGCTGGTAATGGCGGCGGCGGTGGCGGACTTCTCCCCCGCCCATCCATCGGACCAGAAAATCAAACGGGACCGCACGAGAGGCGGACCGTTCATCCTCGAACTCAATGAGAATCCCGACATCCTGAAGAACGCCGGTGCGGGCAAAACCCACCAGATTATCATCGGATTCGCCCTGGAGACCGAGAATGGTGTGGAAAACGCGAGGAAGAAGCTGAGCGCAAAGAACCTCGACGTGATCGTACTGAATAATCCGCTGGCCGAAGGCGCGGGTTTCGGGAGTGACACCAACGTCGTTACCGTGATCACGGCCTCCGGAGAAGTGGAACAGTTTCCCAGCATGGCAAAGATCGACATTGCCAATGCACTTTTTTCGCGGTTTGCCCCGCTCCTGACATGATGGATGCTCGGACTGCAATGGCGGACCTTCTGGTGGATATCCGGGGGGTTCTTGTCAGGGAACGCGAGCTTTTTGGAGAGACACTCCTTATCGATCCGCCTCTGCGGGGAGAATCGACGATGGCACGATCAAAGTCTGGAGCAAAAAAGCCGGCGGACGAGCCGGCGCTCTTCGATTTGCCGGCGCCGGCGACCCGTCCCATCACGGGCGAAACGTGGGGAAGCGCAGTAACGCTGGACGGGCTTGATGACCTTATCTGCACCTGCATGAAATGCCCTCTCGGTCACACCCGGACGAAATTTGTGTTTGGCACAGGGAATCCCTCCGCGACGCTCATGGTTATCGGGGAGGCACCGGGCGCGGACGAAGATGCGCAGGGTGAGCCGTTTGTGGGGAAGGCCGGCCAGCTCCTGAACAAGATTCTCGAAGCGATCGGTTTCAAGCGCGAAGACGTCTACATTTGCAACATCCTCAAATGCCGCCCCCCGGGGAACAGAAAGCCGCTCGCTGAGGAGGTCGACCTCTGTATCCCGTACCTCCGGAAGCAGATCGCGCTGGTGAAACCAAAACTGATCCTGGCCCTCGGTCTTACGGCAGCGGAGAATCTGTTGGCGACAACGGAGAGCCTCGGACGATTACGGGGCAGAGTTCTGCAGTACGAAGGGACCCCGCTGATGGTGACGTACCACCCGGCGGCACTCCTGCGAAATCCAAACTGGAAACGTCCTGCCTGGGAGGATGTGCAGGCCGTGCGCAAGCTTCACGACGAGCTCGTTGCACAGGGACGATAGAGGACGACGGAAGATGGCAGACGGTATGATACGGCGGACGGACCTGCCCGCGGAGAGAGCGGTCTCCGAAGGGCGGATTCCGCCCCAGGCGGTGGATATCGAGGAGCAGGTACTTGGTGCGATGCTTCTCGAGAAGGAGGCGGTCTCGAAGGTGATCGAGGTGCTCGATGAGGAGGCCTTCCACGCCGAGCGAAACCGCCGAATCTTCAAGTCCATCATCGTGCTGTTTGAACGGAGCGAGCCGGCCGACGTCATCACCGTCGCAGAGGAACTTCGCCGGCAGGGTCAGCTGGAGAGCGCAGGTGGTGAAGCGTACCTCGTCGAGCTCACGATGAAGGTGACCTCCGCGGCCAATGTGGAATACCACGCCCGCATCGTCCTTGAGAAGGCATTGATGCGACGGCTTATCGCAGAGACGAGCGGGATTGCGGGGCGGGCGTACAGCCAGACGGAAGACGCGTTTGACCTGTTGGATCAGGCGGAACAGGCGATCTTCAAGATCTCCGAATGGCGACTGAAGAGGAATTTCATCTCGATGGACCGGGCGGTCCATGACACCCTGGAGATGCTGGAAAGCATCCACGGAAAACACGAGGGGGTGACAGGGGTTCCGACCGGGTTTCGTGATCTCGACAATCTGACAGGCGGCTGGCAGAAGTCCGACCTGATTATCATCGCCGGTCGCCCGAGTGCGGGAAAAACAGCATTTGCCCTCTCGCTCGCGGCAAACGCCACGACCCACAGGAGCAAACCCACGACGATCGGCATTTTCTCCCTGGAGATGTCTACGAGGCAGCTCGTGATGCGGCTCCTGTGTGCCGAGGCCCGGGTGGATGCACATGCGGTGCGGACCGGGCGGCTCCCCGAGGATGACTGGAAGAGGCTGAGCCTGGGTGCAGGGCGGCTTGCCAAGGCAAGCATCTTCATCGATGACACCGCCGGCCTCGGCATTCTCGAACTCCGCGCAAAAGCCCGGCGGCTGAAAGCGGAGCATAATGTCGGCCTGATCATCATCGATTATCTCCAGTTGATGCAGGGACCGAAGAACGCGGAAAACAGGGAGAAAGAAATTTCCGGAATTTCGCGGTCGCTGAAGGGCCTCGCGAAGGAGCTCGATATTCCCGTCATCGCACTTTCACAGCTCAGCCGCGCCGTGGAGGGAAGGACCGACAAACGGCCCATCCTTTCCGACCTCCGGGAATCGGGGGCGATCGAACAGGACGCGGACGTGGTGGCATTCGTGCATCGTCCCGAGATGTATACGGATCCGAAATCCGACAAGATGGAAGAACTCCAGGGAAAGGCGGAGATCATCGTGGGCAAGCAACGGAACGGGCCGGTGGACGACGTGACACTGGCTTTTGTCCGCCGCTATGCGCGGTTCGAGAACCTGGCGCTGCCGAGCTTTGAAGATGTCGCAGTCAGCCCCGAGGAACAGCCGTTCTGACCTCTCCATGAATCGTCCATTCCGCTCACGAAGGGAGTTCCTGCGGCGCGCCGCCTCCTTTGCGGCGAGCGCCCTCCCATTGTTTCTCCTCCACGACCGTACAGCCGCCCTGATTCAGGGCACGCTCCTTTCGACCGACGAGACGATCATACTCAAGCGGCTCACAAGGGGAAATGGCGAAGACCGTTCCCGGCTGCCGATGGGAGATCTTGTAACGGAGATGGGGCGCAGTTTTCTCGGGAGGCCGTACGGAGCAAACACGCTCGAAGAACGGGGAGATGAACATCTTGTCGTCAACCTGCGTGAATTCGATTGCGTGACCCTGTGCGAGTCGAGCCTTGCACTGGCACGTGCCGTAAAACTCCATGCCCTTTCCACACAGGAATACTGCGCACAACTGCAGCTCATCCGCTACAGATCCGGTATCATCAACGGGTATACGAGCAGGCTGCACTACTTCAGTGAATGGATCGCAGACAACGAAAGGAAGAAGGTCCTCCGGAACATTACAGGGGAACTCGGCGGCCGCAGGGACCGGAGGGCCCTGGATTTCATGTCCTCACACCGGGCGGCGTATCCCCGCCTTGCATCCGGGGACGATCTTGCGGCCATCGTCGCCACGGAGAGAGGACTGTCGGCCAGAGCGCGGTACCTCGTGCCCAAGGAGGACGTAGAGGAAGTTCTGGGAAGGATTCACAATGGCGACATCATCGCGATCACAACATCGGTCGGCGGGCTGGACGTTTCCCACACAGGAATTGCGGTAGGAGAACAAGGCGTGACTCGACTGCTCCACGCGCCCGATGTTGGAGGACAGGTGCAGATTTCCCGGGGTTCACTTTCCGAATACCTGAACGCCCACCCAAAGCAGACCGGCATCATGGTTGCGCGGCCCCTCGATCCGGGAACCTGACATCCCCCTCCGCATTGAACTCCACATGCTCGCCCCTCGCATCCGGACTCTGCGGTGCGCGATGTTCCACTCCGACCAGACACCGTGGTTCCCGGGTCATCTTGATCATTTCGAAACGATCCCAGCATGCATCAGAAACCCTGGTGCGGGGGTGCCAGACGTGATACTGGATGGCCAGGTTCCGGAGCGATTTTCCCGACACACCGGCGAGTGAGAGCCTGAACTGAACATCAGAATCCTCTCCGCAGCCGGGCCCGTCGTAGAGCTCGTCAAATCCGTTGATGGCCAGCAGGTCATCTCGTGCGACCGAGAAATTGCTCCCGAGCATTCCCCGGACAGTCCGCAGCAGAAGGCGCCGGAGGAACCCGCTTGGCATCCGGATCCCATCCTCCACGCGGAGAGACCGGCCGCCGAGGCCATCGAGGATCTCCCGCCCGCCGACCTTCTCAAATTCGCCGGATTCAACTCTCCGGATCGTCAGTTCTTTCGACCACCGTTCACTCGTTTCAACACGGCGCCCCAGCAACACGCGGCGGTATCCGCGTTCGTTCCAGTGGTCGAGAAGGAAATGACGGGAAGGAAGGCAATCACCGTCAATGAAGACCAGATGTTCGCCTCGGGAAGTGCGGATCGCATTGTTGAGCATGACGTTCTTCCGCCACCCCCGGTCTTCATGCCAGAGGTGGACGATAGGGCGGTGGGAAATGCGGCGGGCTTCAGCGACGACGTCCCCGACCTCAGGCCCGGAACCATCGTCGGCAACGATAATCTCAAACTCGGGGAAGGACTGGCGTGAACATGCGGCGAGGACAAGCCGGAGAACCTCCGGCTTGTTGTACACCGAGATGACAAGCGTGATTTTCGGGATCAGGCCCACGTCCCAATATATGGAAATCGGGACGGGAATGTACGATTCATTTCGGCTGTCTGAACTTGAACGGGATAGTGAGCCATGCCGCGACCGGCCCCTGTCCCATCTGGGCGGGATTGAATTGCGATTTCATCACCGCATCGATGACGGGTTGCACAAACACAGGATTGGTGCTCTTCAGGATCTGGGAGTCGAGAGGCTTTCCGTTGGCGTCGATGAGAACCCGCACCACCACCTGCCCCTCACCCCCAATTTTCCACACGAAGCTCGGAAACTCGGGCTTCTCAAGCCTGACGATCTGGGGATCTCTTTCCACCGGGATGAATGCCGGGGTAGTTGCAGGCGGCGGCTCAGCTGCCGGGGGGTCGGGCTTCGGTTGAATGCTCTCGATCGCCGGCGTTACGACATTGAGCGGTTCACTCTTGGGGAGCTCCACCGGCACCTGTTGCGGGGGGACCTCTGTCCTCGTCGGGGCCGGTTCGGAGTTCAGTTTCTGTTCCACCGGGGGGACGATAGTCCTGACCGGGAGAGCAGCCTCTACCGGCTGGTGTTCCTCCGTTTTCGACGCGGTCTCCTCAGGAGCGCGATTCCCTTCGGCGCCAATCGTCCCTTCCACAGACTGGCCGGGATTCAACGCCTGTCCGGCCGTTCCGGCGCTCTTCGGGGAAAAGATCGCCACTGCGACGCCGGCCAGAAGCGGCGTGAGTATGACGGTGGCAAGCAGGAGCAGCAGTTTCGATTTCTTCCGCACGGGTCGTTCAAGATCGTCGGCTTTCTCGACGTCCCGGATGGAAGACAGGGGAACGGCAAGACTGTCCGCGTACGCCCCGGTCTGAGGGGAGGCCTTCGGCGCGATGAAATCGTCATCCCATGCTGTCGAGCGTTCAGTGTGCACATGGGGGAGCTCCTTTGCCTCAGGGGGTGGATCAACCCGGGTCGTCCCGGGACTTTCCTGAGGTTTGCCAGCAGCCGGCGCAGGCTCCGACGCCAGGCGACGTGCTTGCTGGATCAGGCGCTCCACACGGGAAGCGTATTCCTTCGCAATGGTGTTTTCCGGGTCAACGACGAATACACGCCGCACCTCCGCCAGCGCCTGTTCATATTCTCCCTTCATGACGCACTTGCTTGCCCGCTGGAAATAGAGCAGCTTCAGGGCTTCGAGCTCCTTCTGAACATCGCCTGCATCCGCCCTGGGACCGGATAGGGATTCCCCGTGCCGATCAGGTGCCGGCACGTTCGGTGCGACCTCCCTGTGCTGCGAGCGGTGGAGATCGGAGACAGCCGGTCGATACTGCCGTTGATTGTCACGCAGTGCGCACTCGATGATTCCCGGTATCGGCTCCATGAGTTCGTGCCGCTGGGCTTCGCTGAAATTGCCGGACTGAGAGAGTGAGAGGAGAGTGTCAATCTGATGCTTCAGAGCGGCGATATAGATGTTCCCGGGGTCGGAAGTGCGCGCAAACTTCAGGACCTCCAATGCCCCGGCATACTCGCGTGAGTCTGTTCTTTCGCAGACTTCCCGGAGCCGGTCTTCGATCGAGATTCCGTTCGTTGCTGAATTCATACCCACCCCTTTGCGGACTGTTCTAAGACCCTAGAAACATAAATAGTCACGAAAAAAAGTCAATAGTAACGATCAATTCTCTGAAAGATCTACCTTTTTTTGACAACGAGGCGATCCGTTGGCACGGGAAGGTCTGTTTCTCCCTGGTTAAAGTGGCACAAACGACGGGCCAGGACGGTAAGTCCCTGTTCTATACTGATTTGAGGGGGTGAGAGCTTCCTGGATGTAGAAGAAGGCGGAAGAATGTAGGAATTACATTAAGGTGACGACTATTTTCAGTCCCAGATCCCGGGGATTGCATCGTGGCACTTTGGACAGGAGTGGTCTTTGACTCTGTTGCGCAGTATAGAAAAACCGGAGCGTTCGACGAGAAGTTCCCCGCAGGCCGGACAATATGTGTTTTCCCATCTGCCAACCCGCCCCGGCAGGTTTCCCGCATAGACGAAGTGCAAACCGGCCGCACTTCCAATCTCAGCCGCATGCAGGAGTGCCCGGACGGGGGTGGGGTCGTTGCCGGTCATTCGATAGTCCTGATGGAATGCGGTAACATGCCATGGGATCGATGTTGAAACCGAAGCGATGAATCCGGCGATATCGGTGAGTTCGCCTTCGGAGTCGTTGAATCCCGGAACGAGCAGAGTGACAATTTCAACCCATATCCCCATCGCGTGAAGCGATTCTATCGTCCGGAGAACCGCGTCCAGTCTCCCCCCGAGCTGCTGGTAGTTCTTCTGGCGAAAGCTCTTCAGATCCACTTTATAGAGATCGATGTACGGACGGAGATACTGAAGGACCTCATCAGTTCCGTTCCCGTTGGATACAAAGGAGCATCGGATGCCATGCGGGCGGGCAAGCCTGAATATTTCGACCGCCCACTCGCTGGTGATCAACGGCTCGTTGTATGTGCTTGTGATGATCGGAATGTGACGCCGGAGGGCCACGCTGACGATCTGTTCGGCCGACGTGACCTCGATGGATGCGACGGCGTCGGGATCACGCAGCGCCTGGGAGGTGATCCAGTTCTGGCAATAGCCGCAGCGGTAGTCGCATCCGAGCATTCCAAAGCTCAGAGCGGACGATCCCGGCAGGGCGTGAAAGAACGGTTTCTTTTCAACGGGATCAATCGCCAGACCGCCGACGTAGCCGAAGGGGACCTTCAGAATTCCCCCCTCGTTGAACCGCACCCTGCATATACCATCCCTGCCGGGGGCGATCCTGCACCTGTGGCCGCAGGCGAAGCATCTCACCCAGCCGTCGTCGATTTTTTCATAGAGCGAACCCTCGCGGACGTGACCTGCAAGCAACGACCGCAAGTGCGACTCATTGACCTTCTCCATCATGCCTCCACCCGATGTCCGCCGCAGNNATTTTTTTTCGCGCCCCCATCCATGCCAGCGGAGCCGTACACAGGGATGCAAGCGCGAACACGAGTGCATTGATATGAATGCTCTCGTTGGCCGCAAGAGCCGCAATTCCTGCCAGAAAGCAGAGGGCGGGGAGGCAGGTCATGGCAACAAGGCCTCCGGTGGAGAGCGGGATCCTGAACGGCCGCCCTGTTTCCGGGTGCCGGCGGCGAAGGCTGATGAGAGCAAGGAATTCCAGGAGGAGAGCAGATCCGTAAAGAACAACGTCAATGATGAGCAAATCTTCAAAATGCCAGAAGACCATGCAGCTGACGACGGTCGCGCAGGCAATGNNGCCGTCGTCCGACATTGCCTTCGGGAGGCGCGACACCGAGAGAAGGTTTGCGACAAAAAGGCCGAGCGCACTTGCCATTCCCCCTGCGGCGAGAAGTCCTGCCAGGGACGTACCCCCGATCTGAAACCCGAGCGCGGGGAACCCGTCCCGCTCAAGAGTTGCCGGGTCCATCTCCGTCTGCGTGGCCGCGAGGATGGAAAGCGCATATGTTGCAAGAATAAGACCGAAAGCCCAGGCGATCGATACGAGATACGACCGGACAGGGCGATCGACTTCTTCTGCGAATGTCGATGAGTTATCCCAGCCGAGGTAATTCCACATGACGGTAATCAGCCCCATCCCGACCGCCGATATCGCCGGTGGACCCTGTGCGGCCATGACCCCTCCCGTATGAACGGAGAAGCCGTTCCTGAACACCACAATGAACAGCACCACAAAGGGGAACATCACCGCGGACCCGAATGCAACGGAACTCCGCCCGACGGGGAGAATACCGAGCAGGTTGAGTCCCGCGCAGATCCAGACGATGGCGAGGCAAACACCGTAGCGGACTGCGGCAACTTCCGGGAAGAAAAACGAGGTGTACTCGACAAACAGGACAGGATAAATTGCGAGATCGACGAACATATAGAGCCACGTCCACCAGCCCTCAAAGAAGCCCCACATCGGCCCGAGTCCCGTTTTCACCCACTGATAGTACCCCCCGTTCCGGGGCATCATGCCGTTCAATTCCAGAACCATCAGGATGACGGGGACGGCCCAGACCACCGGGGTGATGAGAACCAGAAGTAGAGCGTTCTTACCACCGACGAGGCCGATCACCGGTTCCAGACCGTAGGGCCCGCCCGANNATTCCTCGGGCTATTTTCGCTTGACGGGTCTGGGTCGGGCGAGCTTCTTCAGGTCAGCAGGCATGGGGAAGAGCTTTGCGAGGGAAGTCAGTTTCGTCCTGCCGTCCACAGTCGTGAGTATGATCTCCATTGCGGGGTTGAATTCTGAAAGGACCTGCCTGCACGCGCCGCAGGGGGGGAGGAACTCGGGGTCATCCGAGGCGATGGCGATGGTCCGGAGGCGGGTTTTCCCCCTTGCCGCGGCCTGGAAGACCGCGTTCCGTTCCGCGCAGATCGTCAGGGAATAGGAGCTGTTCTCGACATTGCACCCCTCAATGATTGTCCCGTCATCCGCGAGGATTGCAGCTCCGACGCGGAACCGGGAGTACGGTGCATACGCGCGGGTCTTCGCCTGTATCGCCCGGGTAACGAGTGTCTTGCGCTGAGATGCTGTGGCCACGGCTTGAGTCCTCCCGGGTGTGAATCTACCGAGACCGGGGATGACTTGCAAGCAGGAGGGGCGTCCAGCGAATTAGCACGTCCAACGCACTAGCCGTGGCAGTCCTTCTGCGCGTGCAAATCTTGTCATTGCGAGCGAAGCGAAGCAATCCAGACAAGGCAGATTGCTTCGCCCTGTTGATTGCTTCGCTTCGCTCGCAAGGCTCGCAATGACAATAATCACTCGCAAGGCTCGCAATGACGTTGACGCCCGGTTTTTCAAGAACCTGTTAGAGCAGCCCCTTAAGCTTTTCATATCC
>PMDK01000174.1 GCA_003154425.1 Ignavibacteriota bacterium | reverse complement strand
TCGAGACGAAGGACTACCAGTACTCCGCAACCCCCTCCCTGTCACACATGTTCGCAATGAATTTCCAGCTCGACCGGATTCTCTCGGAGGGACTCGAGAAGCGTTATGCCCGGCACAAGGAGATGGCGGACTATACACGGGCATGGGCAAAGAAGAACTTCGCCCTCTACCCCGAGGAGAAGCATGCCTCGGTCACTCTGACAACGATTACAAACACGACCGGCTTTTCCGTGAAGGCCCTGAACGAAGCCCTGGCAAAGCAGTGGATGCAGATTTCCAACGGGTACGGCGATCTGAAAGAAAAGACGTTTCGCATCGCCCACATGGGTGAGTTGACTCTTGCGGACGTCAAAGAAGTGACCGCGGCGATCGACAAGATATTTCCGACACTGAAATAGGAGGAACGGCAATGAAAATCCTCATCACCGACGGCATTGAGAAGACCGGCGCGGACATACTTCTCAAGGCGGGGTTCGAACTTACCCAGAAGACACTGAACCCGCAGGAGCTGCTGGAAACAATAAGCGGATACGACGCGATCATCGTGCGTTCGGCAACGAAGGTCACGAAAGACGTGATCAACGCCGGAACGCACCTCAGGGTCATCGCCCGGGGAGGCGTGGGGCTCGACAACATCGACGTGGCGTACGCGAAGTCGAAAGACATCGAGGTTCTCAACACCCCGAAGGCCTCTTCGATCTCGGTGGCGGAGCTGACGATCGCCCATCTGATGTCGCTCGGCCGATTCCTGCCGATGAGCAACATCACGATGCGCAAGAAAGAGTGGCCGAAGAAGGAGTTCAGCGCCGGGATCGAGGTCACCGGAAAGACGCTGGGGATCATCGGGCTCGGCAACATCGGGCGCGAGGTGGCGCGACGGGCACTCGGACTCATGATGACCGTCGTCGCCCACGACCCCTGGGTCACATCCACCGATCTCAATGTCCGGCTCGTGAGCAAGGACGAACTGCTCAAGGTCTCAGACTACATCACGCTCCACGTTCCGTATGAGAAGGCGCGCGGACCCGTGATCGCCAGGGCGGATTTCGAGAAGATGAAGAACGGCGTCATACTCATCAACTGCGCGCGCGGCGGCGTCGTCGTAGAGAAGGACCTCCTCGACGCACTGAACAGCCGGAAGGTCCTGTATGCCGGCATGGACGTGTTCGAGCATGAGCCCCCGACCCCCGAGGAGTTCGACCTGATCAATCACCCGCGCGTCTCGGTCTCACCGCATATCGGCGCCTCGACACGGGAAGCACAGGACAGGGTGGGGGTCGAGATCGCCCAGAAGGTGGTCGAGTCATTGAACGCACCGGTAAAAGAAGACGAAGCGGTCCCGGCCTGAGAGCATGGCAACCATCCGCCCGTTCAAAGGCTTCCGGCCAAAGCCGGAGTACGCGGCACGCGTGGCCGCCAAACCGTATGATGTCCTGAACTCGGAGGAGGCAAGGGCTGAAGCGGCGGGGAATCCCCTCTCATTCCTTCACGTCGGGAAACCCGAAATCGACCTGCCGAGGGACGTCCCGATCTACGATGAGCGGGTGTACCAGAAAGGGAAGGAGAACCTCGGGAAGCTGATCGCCGAAGGGATCCTGGAAGAAGACCCGAAGCCCTGCCTGTATCTCTATTCCCAGACGATGGGGGACCACACGCAGTACGGGATCATGTGCTGCGCCTCCGTCCGGGAGTACCTGAACAACACAATCAAGAAACACGAGCTGACACGGAAGGACAAGGAAGATGACCGGACGAAACACGTCAAAGTCACCAATGCGCATACCGGTCCGATCTTCCTGACATACCGCGCGAGGGGGCCGATCGATGCGATCGTTGAGGAGATCCGCCGGAGGAAGCCCGGGTACGACTTCGTCGCTCCCGACGGCGTGCGCCACAGGCTCTGGGTGATCGACGATGCGAACACCATCGGGGCGCTCGTGCAGGAATTCGCCCGCGTCAGCACCCTGTACGTCGCCGACGGCCACCACCGGTCCGCCGCAGCTGCCCGCGTCGGGGATGAACGCGCAAAGGAAAACCCCCGGCACCGGGGGGACGAGGAATACAACTTCTTTCTCGCCGTCCTGTTCCCTCACAATCAGCTCCGGATCATGGACTACAACCGGACAGTGAAGGACCTCAACGGACTCGAGGCCGGGGAGTTTCTCGCCCGGATCGGTGAGACGTTCAGCGTGACGGAAGGCCCCCATCCCGCATGGCCTTCGCAGAAGGGGGAGTACGGGATGTTCCTCAAAGGGACCTGGTACACCCTCCGCGCTCCCGGAGACCTGCTTGCCGATCCCGACCCGGTGGAGCGGCTGGACGTGTCCATTCTCCAGAATCAGATCCTCGGACCTGTACTCGGGATCGACGATCCCCGGACGAGCAAGAGGATTGATTTCGTCGGGGGGATCCGGGGGATGCAGGAACTGGAACGGCGGGTGAATTCCGGGGAGATGGCGGTGGCATTTGCCCTCTTCCCGACGTCCATTGAGGAGCTCCTCTCGATCGCAGACGCCGGGAAGACCATGCCGCCGAAGTCAACGTGGTTCGAGCCGAAGCTCCGGGACGGGGTGGTTGTACATTTCCTGAGCTAGTCGATCACCGCGTCCGCTTCGATCTCGACGAGCCAGTCGGGGTCGATGAAACGGGACACCTGCACGATCGTGTTTGCAGGTCGTATGTCCCGGAAGACCTCGCCGTGCGCACGAGCAACCTCCTCCCAGTCCTCGATCCGGGTCAGCAGGACCCGCGTTCTGACAACGTGACCAAGAGAAGCGCCTGCTTGCTCGAGAGCGGCGGCAATAATCTCGAGGCAGCGGCGGGCCTGGGCTCCGGGATCCCCCTTTCCGACGGTGCGGCCGTCCGCTCCGAGCGGCGCGGTTCCCGCGACAGTGACGAGAGACCCGGCCCGAACCGCGCGTGAGATTCCGATCCTCGGTTCGTAGGGGCTGCCGCTGGTGACCAGTTTTCGCATGACGGGTCAGAGCTCCTTGATAAGCTTTACGACTTTCCAGACGAAGTTGATGTCCTTCTTCTTCACGGTCACGGGCTCAAACTCGGGATTCAGAGGTATGAGGTGGATGTAATTTCCCTCGAACTTGACCTTCTTCAGCGTGTCTTCGTCGTTGACCCGCACGACGCAGATATCGCCGGTGTGTGCCTCTGATTGAGGGCTGACAACCACAATGTCTCCGTCCTCGATGCGCGGGGCCATGCTGTTCCCCTTCACCTTCAGAGCAAACGCCCCCGGGTCTTTCACGTCGTCTACGGTGACATAGTGATCGACGTAGTCCGGATGGAACATCGTCGAGACCTTTCCGGCGGGTACCGAGGACACAAGCGGGAGTTCCGCCAGCCGCATCTTCCGTTTCGGTGAGGACGGAAGCGAATACACGTTTGCCGGACGGCTCAGGGCTGCAAACATCTCCCCCTCCCCGGTCAGGAGCCACGTCGGCTGGACATTTGTCGCCTTCGCAATTTTCGTGATTGCAATCCCGTCGGGAACCTGCTCCCCTTTCTCCCAGCGCTGCAGCGTCCTCGTCACCACGCCGGTCTTCACCGCGAGCGTGTACTGGTCCATATCCTTGGCCTCCCGGGCCGTCCGCAGCCGTTCCCCGATCGTCGATTTCATGGCACCCCACCGGCAAAAGTAATGACATTAATGTCTGTTCAGGACTTGACAAGGCGACATTTATGTCGTATCTTGGCGGGAGTAATATAATGAATTCACGGGGTTCTGTCAAGTCATTTCCGGAGGGTGCATGCAAAGCGGGAAGGCTGTGTATCGCGTCGGGTTGGGGGGCTGGGAGCACGAGGTCTTCGATTCCTGTTTCTACCCCCGGGAGAGGAGCTCGTCGGCGGACAAGCTGAGCTACTTCGCCCGGTATTTCCAGACAGCCGAAATCCGCCAGACATTCTGGGATGACTCACTCACAGCGGCCGACGCGCGGGAGTGGATCGGGGCACTCCACGATGCGCCCGGTTTTCTCTTGAGCGTCAAGCTCCACTCGACGTTTACACACGGGAAATCTCTCCCCCCTGACCTGACGCGAAGGGTACGGCAGATCCTCCAGGAACTCGCCAGGCACAACCGGCTCGGATCCCTCCTCGTACAGTTTCCGTATTCGTTTACGAACACCGGGGGAAACCGCCACCATGTCGTCAGGCTCGCGGAGGTTTTTACCGGTTTCCCCCTGCACGTGGAGTTCCGCCACCAGTCGTGGAATCAGGAAGGACTGGTCACGTTCCTCAGGGAGAATTCGCTGGGGGTCGTTGGAGCGGACATGCCGCGCATCAGGCAGTACATGCCGTTCATCACGGCGGTGTGCGGAGACACGGCGTACCTCCGGCTCCACGGGCGCAACGAAAAGGGGTGGATGCTGAACGGGTACGACGCGCGATACGATTACCAGTACAACAGCCGGGAAATCCGTGAGATTACACGGCGGCTCCGCGGCCTCGAACAGCGGTGCCGCAGCGTCATCGTGATCTGCAATAACAGCACCGGGGGGAAGTCTCTCCCTCTCGCATTTCAGCTCCTCTCAGCCATCAGGGAAGGAAAGCCTGTAGCGCTTCCCCCACGCACGCTCAAGGCCTTCCCATTCCTCAGGGCGATCGCTGCGCCTGAGACGGGCGAGATGCCGCTTCTCGACGCCGACTACCGCCGGGCGATTTAGCGCAGGAAAGATGGCGCGGCTGTTGCGTTTTTCTTATATTCACGGACGACGCACAGCCGCCCTTAAACCCGGTGCCTATAAAAGAGACAAACGACCCCGGCGCTGACGAACCGGTCAACAACGAACCCGCCGCCAACATCGATCCGCTTTCCCCTGCGGCACGGACGATCTACGACATTCTCAGGATTTCCCCCGCAATTCTCTTCACCCAGGACGCTTCTCTCCGGTACACATGGTTCTTCAATCCCCTGGATCCAGGACCCGGGCGTGCGGTATTGTTCCAGGGAAAGAGTGACCGCGATATTTTCACGTCCGAAAACGCCCGGAAGCTGACCGAGCTCAAAGGGCGGGTCCTCCGGACCGGGAAAGGGTGCCGGCAGGAAATCACGAAGGAGAGCGAGGAAGGGGACAGACATTTCGAGTTCACACTCGAGCCGGTGCGAGACGAATCAGGGATCGTCACCGGAATCAGCGGAATGGCGATGGAGGTCACCGACCGCCGTCTCGCCGACCGGGAGATCAGGCTCCTCGCACAGACGGTCGCCTCGACACGCGACTCCGTCGCGCTCATCGACAAGCACGGGCGGATCCTCTTCGTCAACGACTCCATACAGATACTCCTCGGATTCGATCAGCAAGAACTTGTCGGCGAGGATATTTCAGCTATCGGCGCCCCGCTGGCGGGGACGCCGATGCGCGAACAGATCGTGCGCGATGCCGTCGAGGAAAGCTGGCACGGCGAATGGACCGCCCGGAAGAAAGGGGGATCAGAGTTTCCGCTCGACGTGTGGCTCTCCCCTCTCAGGAACGACGAGGGAGAACCTACGGCGTTCGTGGCCGTGGCCCGCGATCTCACGGAGACGAAGCGGGCGGAGCGGATTCAGACGGCGACGTACCGGATCGCCGCCGCGGTGAGCACGAGCGACAAACTCCTCGATCTGTACCGGGCGATCCACGAGATCGTCGGCGAGCTTATGCCGGCGGAGAATTTTTATATCGCAGTCCTCGACGAGCAGTCGGGGCTCCTCTCCTTCCCCTATTTTGTCGACGAACACGACAGTGCGCCTGCAGCCCGTGCGGCGGGGAACGGGCTCACTGAATACGTGATCCGGACAGGGGAACCCCTCCTCGCGTCACCGGAAGTCTTCGTTGAAATGGTCGAAGGGGGACTCGTGGACCCCCTCGGGGCCCCGTCCCTCGACTGGCTGGGGGTACCCCTCTCGACATCAGGCCAGACCCGGGGCGCACTCGTCGTCCAGAGCTATTCCGAAGGGGTCAGATTCCGGAGGGAGCACTACGACATACTCGCATTTGTGTCGACGCAGATCGCCATGGCCATCGAACGGAAACGTTCCGAAGAGGCTGTGCGCGAAAGCGAGGCATTGCTGCAGACCGTGTTCGAAAGCATGCCGTTCGAGCTCTGGGTCTGCGGAGCGGACGGCCGCTACGTAATGCAGAACCCCACATCGGTCGCCCGCTGGGGGAACCAGATCGGCAAACTGCCATCGGAAACCGGGACCGACCCCGCGGTGCATCAGCTCTGGGAGGAGAACAACAGGCGTGCGTTCAAGGGCGAGATCGTCGCGGGAGAGAGGCAGTACAATGAAGGGGGAAAGATCATCCACATATACAATGTCATCACGCCGGTCAGGCGGGACGGCGCCGTCCGGGGGATCATGGGGATGAACATGGACATCACCGACCGGAAGAACCTCGAGCAACAGCTCCTTCAATCGCAGAAGCTCGAGTCCCTGGGAACCCTTGCAGGCGGTATCGCCCATGATTTCAACAACATACTCGGGATCATCCTGGGACACGCCTCGATCCTCGGGGATGTCGCGGGGGACCCGGCCAAGCTCACCAGGAGCGCCGGGGCGATCGAGAAGGCGGCGATCCGCGGGGCGGCGCTCGTCCGCCAGATCCTGACGTTCGCACGGAAGGCAAACGTGGTGTTCGAGCAGGTCAACCTCAACGAGATCGCCTCCGAGCTCGGGCGTATGATCGAGGAGACTTTTCCCCGGACGATCGCGATCTCGCTCGATCTGGCTCCCGATCTCCCCCCCGTCAACGGGGACAGGACGCAGCTTCACCAGACTGTGCTGAACCTCCTCGTCAACGCCCGGGATGCGATGCCGGCCGGCGGATCCCTTTCGATCACAACGGAGCGGATCCGGAACGTGGAAAAAGGAGGAGACCATGGGTGGTTCGCCAGGCTCACGGTCGCCGACACAGGTTCCGGCATGGATGAGACCACCAAAAGGAGGATATTCGAACCGTTCTTTTCGACGAAAGAACCGGGAAGGGGGACCGGTCTCGGCCTGTCCGTCGTCTACGGGATCGTCGAGAGCCACAGAGGATCCATCACGGTTGATTCCGCCCCGGGAAAAGGGACGAAATTCACGCTTGATTTTCCCATACCGCCTTCCGCGGCCGTGCATGTCGCCGCGATGCGGGGGGCGGACCGGTCCGGGACTCAGGGGACAGAGACCCTGCTCGTCGTGGAAGACGAGGAAATGATCTCGGAGCTTCTCAAGGCTTCACTCGAAGCGCTGGGTTACACGGTCATCACTGCATCGAGCGGTGACCAGGCGCTGAGCATCTACGAATCACTGGGAGAGGACATCGCGCTCGTGATCAGCGACCTCGGACTTCCGGGGATGAACGGACGGGATCTCTTCCTGAAAATCCGGGCCCTCCGGCCGGAGGCACGCGTCGTGATTGCCACCGGATACCTCGACCCCGAGACAAAGATGGAACTCCTCACGCTGGGCGTGAACGGTCTCCTCCAGAAGCCCTACCTGCCGGATGACGTGGCCCATGCGGTGCGGGAAGCGATAAAAGGAGCGGCAAAGCAATAACGTAATGCAGAGCAGTTCAGGTACGGCTGCTTTTCCGGAAGTTCTTTCCTGCACGGATTCTGAGGGGACCTCGCCTGGCCGGGGGAGGGGGGGCCGCTGCGATCACGAACGACCCCTGGAACATATACGCGTCCGTCGCGGAAGCCAGCCCGGCTTTCACCGGGAGCCGGAATATTTCCTCCGCGATCGAGCGTGTCACTTCCGTTTTTCTGAGAACCCGTTCCTGATACTTTTTCGACCAGAGGCGTTTTCCGGTCCGCTGCAAGAAAGCGGAGCCCGACGCCGTCCGGAAATCCGACAGGAAGACCTTCATGTCGGCGTCTTCCTCTTTCCCCCGGACGAGCAGCGCAAGCCGATCGGGGAGGAAGCAGTATGCGTACACCTCGAACCCGTGCGCGCGGCATGAACCGCGCAGGATATCCAGCGTCGGTATGACCGTCTCCCGGTCCGCAATCGAGCTGCACGACGGATGGCCAAGGAGCGTGATGAGATACCGGTGCATCCCGCGGTAGTTGAACCTCGTCCCGGGCTCTCCTCCCCCCCCGGGGAGACGCATTTCGGTCACCATGGCCATCAGATGATCCCCTTCATGAGACCCCCGTCGACGTTGACCGTCGTCCCGCTGATATAGCTTGCCCGCTCGGACCCGAGAAAGACAATGACGTCGGCGAGTTCCTCCGGGCTCCCGAGGCGCCACCTGCTGCGCCGGCTTCGGCTCAGAGAGTTACGCCCTGCGCACGGAGCGATTCCCTGATCTTCCGGACCGCCTCTTCATCACTGATGCCGAGACGCGCCCCGGCCGATTTCACCGATAACTCGAGCGAGTCGCGGCGCGTCGTCAGCCAGCGCCAGACGTTGTAGCCGAGCCGGTCACGATCATGCGGATCCGCCGCGGGGATGTCGCTGACGCTTGCGTACGCGACCCTCTCAAGTGATCCTTCGTCCGCGGGCCTGACGGCCGAGGGGGCTTTCGTCGTCATGATGGTCTCTCTCCGTTTATGATGCTCAATCCGGTTTCCGTGGTGTCAATATAGGCATCCCCGGGGAAAAAAGTCAGAACTGATAGCCGATGACAAAATACCAGAGGACCGGACCCTGCTGGACGGGATTGTTGGGGAGGTCCCTGTTGAAAAAGAAGCTCTTCCCGGCGCCCACCGCCGCCTGTCCGATCGGCGTATCGAAGGCGAGCTCCAGCCCGAGCCCGTGGCGGAGCGTGCTGAACTTAATGTCCTCCGGGATTTCAGAGATCGTCCCGAGGTCATACCGGACGCGGAGGTACGTTTCGAAGAGGACCTTGAACGGCAGGAAATACCGGTACTCCATGTTCATCAGGAGGAGCTCCCTCCCCCTCCGGTCGTCTTCGCGTGTGCCGAAGAAACTGTCGAGTCCCCCCAGCCTGAACTCCTGCGCGAAGGGCATGGTCTTGTCGGCAAACCCCATCGTGAAACGCGGATGGAGTGTGTGGCGGTGACCCCAGGTCGTAAAGGTCTCGTACATGACATGCAGCGAGTTGTAGCTGATGTTGCTCCCCAGCCCGTCGATGGCGAACTCGTATGAGATGTCCATCCCGACCCCGGAGAGGGGGAACGGGGACCTGTCCTTGGTGTCGACAATCGTTCCGAGGCGGATCAACGCGAGCCTGTACTGGTCTTCCAGAGCGGCCGCCCGGTCCAGGCTCTTGACTTTCACATTCTCCAGGATGAACTCCAGCGTCGCGTTCCCGAGCCTCTCCAACTGGGTGCCGAAGGCGAGGTCCATGCCGTAACGAATGTCCCGGTACTCGGCCGCAACGTCGCGTGTCCAGTGGTACTGGTCCCTCTGAGGGCCGTCGGTATAGAGGTAGCTGTCCAGCGTCGTGATGAACCCCCCCACGCCGAACGTGAGATAGGAGTTGAACAGTCTCCTCGCCTTGTACTCGACCACGGCGTCCAGGTTCCTTTGCCCCCCCGCCAGCGTCATCCCGAGATCCATTCCCGATCCCTGGAAGTTCTCGTCGC
>PMDK01000258.1 GCA_003154425.1 Ignavibacteriota bacterium | reverse complement strand
TGCGCATGTACGCGCAGGTGATCAAGAAGAAGACCGGGGATGCGGAGTCTGCCGGGCTTGCCGACGAGATGATACGGCAGGTCGACCGGTTCGTCAACATGACGCAGGAGATCCTTGACTTCTCCCGCGGAGTAAGCGAAATCCACATCGAGACGATTGTCCTCGAAGATGTCATGGAGGGGGCGCTCTCGTTCATCGAAAAGGACCTTGTCAAACGGAACGTCAACGTCGTGCGTGATTTCCGGTACTCCGGGGAGTGCACGATGGACGTGGAGAAAATGGTCCGCGTGTTTTACAACCTGGCCGGCAATGCCGCCGACGCAATGAAAGACGGCGGGACGCTGACAATCCGGACGGAGAAGGTGGACGGCATGCTCGCGATCGGATTCACGGACACGGGGACCGGCATACCCGAAGAGATCCGGTCCAAGATCCTCGAGCCCTTCTTCACCTTCGGGAAACGCCACGGCACCGGGCTCGGGCTGGCCATTGTCAAGAAGATCGTCGATGACCACCACGGCAGGCTGGAAATCGAGTCCGTGGTGAACCAGGGGACGACGTTCCGCATTCTCATTCCGATCTCCTGACCGATCCGCCCGGAAGGTTCTCCCCTCCGCAGAAACCCCGCCCACACGTTCCACCCCCCGATTAAACGTCCATTTGAGCGTCTCTGCGTCTTGAAGTTCCACCGGGAAAAGCGTATTTTACAGTTTGCGGTCTCCATGCGGTGCAGGCACGCCCGCGAACGGGTAGATGGCGGAATTGGCAGACGCGTTGGACTTAGGATCCAATGGAGCAATCCGTGGGGGTTCAAGTCCCCCTCTACCCACACTTCCGCCGTTACGGAACAAAGTGCCACCGCGTCGTGTTAGGACGCCTGTGGCCGCGGCCATTCATTCTTTTCCGGAAGGGTTCAGAAGGTGCAGGTTTCGATCAACAACGTTTCAGACGTCCAGCAGGAGGCGGATATCCAGCTCACGCAGGATGATATCCAGCCGATGTTCGAACGGGCATATGAAAAGTACCGCCCGAAGGCGGAGATCAGGGGTTTCCGCAAGGGGAAAGTCCCGATGCCGATGATCAAGCAGCTCTACGGAGAAGCCATCGAGCAGGACGCCCTCGACGACATCGCCAGCGACTTCTACCGCAGAGCGATGGAAGAGAAGAACATCCACCCCGTCGGGCAGCCGACAATCGTCGATATGGACTTCAAACGCGGAGAGCATTTTCACTTCAAGATCAAATACGAGATAAAGCCCGATATCACGCTCGGTGCCTACAGGGGGATCAAGGTCGAGAAGCCGATCCATATCGTCACCGACGCGGAGGTCGAGTCCGAGATTCAGAAGATCCGGCGCGCCAACAGCACCAGGGCCGCCGCAGAGACCGTGACCGACACCGGCTACGTCGTCACCGCGGATGTGCAGGAACTCGACGAGACGGGGACGCCACTGATCGGCAAGAAGACGCCCGGGGCGCGCTTCGACCTCTCGGACGAGACGCTCGCGCGGGAGATCTGCGACGCCCTCGCGGGGGCCGCCACCGGGGAGACGTACCGCGCGAAATTCGAGTCACGGCACGGTGAGCATTCCCACAGCGTGCACATCGCGCTCGCGGTCACCGGGATCGAAAAGGTGCTGCTCCCGGCGTTCGACGAGGAGCTCGTCAAGAAAATCACCGGGGGCAAGGTCGCGTCCGTCGATGAGTTCCGGAAGAACCTCCGGGGCGATATCGAGCGATACTGGGAGGAAGAGTCAACGGCCAGGCTGAATGACAATATCGCGAAGTCGCTCGTCGATGCCCATCCCTTCCCCGTCCCCGAATCCATCGTGGCGGGTCTGCTGGACTCGTACGTCGAGGACGTCCGCAACCGGTCGCGCGACCGGAAACTGCCGAAAGGGTTTGACGAACAGAAGTTCCGGGACGAGAACCGTTCCTCCGCCACATGGCAGGCACAGTGGCTGCTGCTGAGCACGCGGATCGCCGAGGAGGAGAAGATCACGGTCAGCGACGCGGAGATCGAGGCGATGGCGGAGCGCGAGGCCGGGAAGATCGGCCTGGAAAAGGAGCGGCTGCTCCAGTATTACAGGAAATCCAGCAGCGCCGCGAACCGCATACTTTCGGACAAGCTCATGGCGTTTCTCCGGTCGAATGCGAAGGTCACCGAAAAGGTGTTCGAGGACAGTCCCCGGCAATCATAACAGACGAAGGGCTCCCATGCGAGATGTAACAACGCACAACCAGCTCGTCCCGATGGTGGTGGAACAGACGGGTCGCGGTGAGCGGGCGTATGATATCTTTTCCCGCCTGCTGAAGGAACGGATCGTGTTCATCGGGACGCCGATCGACGACACGATCGCCAGCCTTGTGATCGCGCAGCTCCTCTTCCTCGAATCGGAAGACCCCGACAAGGACATCAACCTCTACATCAACAGTCCGGGCGGCAGCGTTTCCTCCGGACTCGCGATCTACGACACGATGCAGTATATCCGCCCCGATGTCTCGACGATCTGCATCGGCCTTGCCGCCAGCATGGGAGCGGTGCTTCTCACGGGAGGGACGAAGGGGAAGCGTTCCGGCCTGCCGAATTCGCGCATCATGATCCACCANNGCACCAAGAAACGGCTCAACGAGATCCTGGCGCACCACACCGGTCAGCCCCTGGAAGTCATCGAGAAAGACACGGACCGCGACCGGTACATGTCGTCGGAAGAGGCGAAGGGCTACGGGCTCATCGACACCGTCTACACGAAAAAGGAACGAGAGAAAAAGTAACTTCCGGACCCCACGTTCATGGCTCAGAAACCCAAAACCGGCGATCAGATACACTGCTCATTCTGCGGCCGCTCCCCGGAGGAAGTCCAGAGTATTATCGCCGGACCCGAGGTGTACATCTGCGATATCTGCGTCTCCAGCTCGGTGGATATCATCCGGAACAGCATGTCGTCGTTCAGCCCGCGCAAGGGTCCGCGGGGAACGCTGACGCCGACCCGGATCAAAGAGGCGCTCGACGACTACGTCATCGGCCAGGAGCACGCCAAGAAGACCCTCGCCGTTGCGGTCTACAACCACTACAAGCGGATTGACGCGCGGGACCCTGTGTACGACGGGGACGATGTCGAGATCGAAAAGACGAACATACTCCTCATCGGTCCGACCGGGACAGGAAAGACTCTCCTGGCACAGACGCTGGCGCGGATACTCGATGTGCCGTTCGCCATCGCGGACGCCACGACCCTGACAGAAGCGGGCTATGTGGGGGACGACGTCGAGACGATTCTCGTGCATCTCCTTCAGAACGCAGAATACAACGTGGAGAAAGCGGAGCGGGGGATCGTCTACATCGATGAGATCGACAAGATCGCCCGGAAGAGCGAAAGCGCGTCGATCACCCGCGACGTCTCGGGCGAGGGGGTGCAGCAGGCGCTTCTGAAAATACTCGAGGGGACGATCGCCGGCGTGCCCCCGAAGGGAGGGCGCAAGCATCCCGAGCAGAGCCTTATCAACATCAACACGCGCAACATTCTGTTCATCTGCGGCGGCGCCTTCGAGGGACTCGACAAGGTCATCGGCCGCAGGGTGAATCAGAACCCCGTGGGATTCGGCGCCGAGATCAAGGGAAAAAAAGACGGCGTGACCGATCAGTTGCTCCCCCTCGTGCAGCCCGAAGACCTTGTCAAGTTCGGCATGATCCCGGAGTTCGTGGGGCGGGTGCCGCTCGTTTCGGCGCTCCATTCGCTGGGAGAGGACGCGCTTCTGAGCATTCTGACTGTCCCGAAAAACGCCATCGTCAAGCAATACAAGAAGCTCTTCCGCATGGAGGGGGTCGAGCTCGTGTTCGAGGAGAACGCGCTGAAGGCCGTCGTGGGCAAGGCGATCGAACGGGGAACCGGAGCACGCGCGCTCCGCTCGATCATCGAGGAGGTGTTCCTCGACATCATGTACACGCTTCCGGAGAAGCGGAACGTCGCCTCCTGCACGATCACCAGGGACGTGATCGTGAAGAAGAAGGAACCCCTGTACAGCTACGAGGAACGGAAGCAGTCGGCCTGATCAGCGGCCGACGGTTATCCCGGGGTCTTCCTCGACCAGCCTGAGCCCGGTGCGGGACAGCTGCACCGGCGTCCTGAATTCGACGGTCTTACCCGCGGGGACCGCCGGAACCTCCGCAGAAAGCACCACGGTCGACGCTCCGTCAGTCACCCTGAACGATAGTGTGACGTTCCCCGCGTCGGTCGTCCCGCTGTTCTTCACCTTCCCCTCCACCCAGTAGATCGAACCCGATGACGGCACTTCACCGATACCCCCTGCAGTGCTTGCGTTGACCTCGTGCCGGAGAGATTTGCTCACCACCGAGAGATCGGAGGCGCCGCCGAAACATCCGGAGAGGGCAGCGGCACAAAGAACGGGAAAGAGGAGACGGACTCGCATGGGATGCTCCTGCGCGTAGTGACGAAGAGGCTACTCGATGCCCCTGAGGCCCCCCTGTTTTGTGATCTTCACATCCTGGAGCTGCGGGGCCTTGAGACGTATCTCGACGTGGAAGTTCCTGTACGGCCCCGTGGGGATCCAGTTGAAATTCAGCTCCCAGCAGTGCAGATCGCGGTACACGGTGAGCTGCGGCGCGGTGAAGACCCTGTTGATCAGGTCATAGCTTGTCGTCGCGGTGATCTTCCAGAAATCGGTCAGGTTGAACCCCAGGGATGCGGAGATCCCCGAACCCTTCGACGGGAAGAGAGGATCCTCTTTCTGCAGGTTGTAGTTCCAGTTGAGATCCAGGTTCCAGGGAATACTGAAGTCGGGCGCTTCCTGGTCGTACAGCCCGACGTACCCCTTCTTCTGCAGCCTGGCAAGAGAATCCCCCGGAGAGAGTATCGGTCCCGCGCTCGTTTTCTTCTTTTCGCCGCTCAAGCGCGTGCCGATGCTGAACGTGAAACCCGTCATGTCCCCCAGCCGTCCGTCGGTATTGAGGAGGAACCTGTTGATGCGCCTGCCGCTCGGGACACTCCCCGTATCACGGACGAATTTGTACAGGTTGTACCTGCTGCTCCCCCCGATGGAGAGGTACTGTCCGATGCTCGTCCTGTAATCGAGCGACAGCTCGCTGAACCGGAGGCTGTCCGCGGCGAAATTGTACGAGATGCCGGCGTTCAGGTTCAGGAGCTGGAATTTGTTGTCCTGCCCGGAGGTATCGGNNAGAAATCCGGTGCATAGGTGTACGAGATGCTGGGGCTCACCTGGTGCCGGATCCCCTTGATCCCGAGTATGTTCGGCTGGAATATGCCGAAGAACTTCGTGCCGGCCGAAACACCCAGGTTGTAGTACCGGACGGCCTTGACGGAGCGGACGTCGCGGTTGAGAACGTCATTCGTCAGAGGGTCGACGGCGATGTCCGTCTGCTTGTCGTACCACTTCTCTGTATAGTTGAAGAAGGGGGTGAGCGTGACGT
>PMDK01000309.1:3995-5244 GCA_003154425.1 Ignavibacteriota bacterium | reverse complement strand
TGATCGAGATCCCGCGCGGCGCGCTGACCGCGGACGAGATTGCCGGCGTGGCCGAATTCTTCAGCTTCGGGACGAACGACCTGACGCAGACGACGCTCGGCGTGAGCCGCGACGATGCGGCGCGTTTCCTGATTCCGTACGTCGAGATGGAGATCTACCCGAAGGATCCCTTCGAGGCCCTCGACCGGACGGGAGTGGGCCAACTGATGAAGATCGCGATCGAGAAGGGGCGTTCCGTGCGGCCGGACCTGAAGGTCGGCATCTGCGGCGAGCACGGAGGCGACCCCTCGAGCATCGAATTCTGCCACCAGATCAACCAGAACTACGTCAGCTGTTCCCCGTTCCGCGTGCCGATCGCGCGTCTTGCGGCGGCCCGCGCGGCGCTGGCGGACACGCCTGCCTCCGGGGCGAAGAAAAGACACACAGGGAAGAAACACCCGCGCCGGAAGTAGGCGCTGCGGGGCCGGCATCCCCGGGGTACCACGCCCCCATGCGTGGCATCCCGGGGACCGGCATGTGTTGTCCGACCATGTTTCCATCATGATGAGAGGAGTACGGAACCAATGAAACTTTCCGACTTCCGCTATCCGCTGCCGAGGAACCTGATCGCGAAGTTTCCCGCAAATCCGCGGGACAACTCACGCCTCATGGTTGTCAATCGTGCGGACGAGTCGATCGCGGGGATGAGGTTTTCAGAGATCGGGAAATTCTTCAAGAAAGGGGACTGCCTCGTCGTCAACGAGACCAAGGTGTTTCCGGCGCGCCTTTTCGGGCGCAAGGAAAAGACGAACGCGAGGATCGAGGTCTTCCTGCTGCGCGAGCTGAACAAGGAGGAGAATATCTGGGATGTCATCGTCGACCCGGCCCGCAAGGTCCGTATCGGCAACAAGATATTCTTCGACGAGGGGAAGCTCTGGTGCGAGGTGATCGACAACACGACCTCGCGGGGACGCACGGTCCGCTTTAATGTCCAGGGGGATTTCTTTAAGATCATCGACCGGATAGGCAAAATGCCTCTCCCGTACTACATCAAACGCGAGCCGACGGACAGGGACAAGGAAACGTACCAGACGGTGTTTGCGCGGTCCGTCGGTGCGGTGGCGGCCCCGACGGCCGGGCTGCATTTTACACGGAGGCTGCTCGCGTCGTTGAAGAGAAAAGGGGTGAAGGTTGTCCCCGTGGTGCTCCACGTCGGACTGGGGTCGTTCCGCGCCGTGGAGGTCGAGGACCTGACGAAGCACAAGATGGA
>PMDK01000309.1:0-3964 GCA_003154425.1 Ignavibacteriota bacterium | reverse complement strand
CCGCCGTACGACTTCAAGATCACGGACAGGCTCATTACGAACTTCCATATGCCGGAGTCGACACTGCTGATGCTCGCAGCGGCGTTCTCCGGCCGCGACCTGCTCATGAAGTCGTACAAGAAGGCCATGAAGGAAGGATACCGTTTCTACAGCTACGGCGATGCGATGCTCCTCGAGTGATTCGCGTTGTCACTGCTGAAATCCCGCGGCTCCCGGGCGGGACAATCTACGCGAGGACCCGTGCCTGACGTCTCAGTCGTGATCGCTGCGGGGGGGAAAGGGAGGAGAATGGGCGGGGGAACACCGAAGCAGTTCCTCCTCCTGGGCGGCGTGCCGATCCTCGCACGGACGATCGCGGCGTTCCATCCCCTGCGGGAAATCCGGGAGATCGTGCTTGTCGTCCCCGCGGGGTGCATCCCCCGCGCCCGCGCGCTGGTCCGCCGGGCGGGATTCACCAAGGTGGCAGACGTAGTGGAAGGGGGGAAGAACCGCCAGGCCTCGGTGTTCAACGGGCTGGAGAGATGTTCTTCCCGCACCGGGGTTGTCCTGGTCCACGATGCGGTCCGCCCGCTCGTCGGGAGGCGGACGATCATGTCCGTCATCCGCGCCGCCGGCCGTTACGGGGCAGCGGTCGCGGGCTTGCCTGTCAAGGAGACGATAAAAACCGAATCCGGTGGGCGCCGTGGTTTCTATTCCCGGACGCTCCGCCGCGAGGAACTCTGGGCGGTCCAGACGCCTCAGGGGTTCCTCTTCCCGCTTCTCCGGGAGGCTCACAGGAGAGCCCGTTCTTCCGGTTTCCTCGGAACAGACGATGCCACCCTCGTGGAGCGGATGGGGACTCCTGTCAGGATCGTCCGGGGGACCGAAATGAATATCAAGATAACGACCCCGTACGACCGGAAACTGGCGGAATTCCTCCTCGGGATGCCCGGGCGCGGATGACATCCCCCCGGCCATGGTTGCTATTCTCGGCGCTTTTGGGTAAATTTACCAATTCGCCTGCCGGACTGCAGGCAGGCCCTGTTTTCTGCCACTGAGCGGGATACTATGCTTTCCATAGGCATTATCGCTGTCCTGAGCTACCTGATTGGCTCGATCCCGACAGCCATTATTGTCGCCAAGCGCGTGCGCGGGATCGATATCCGCCAGCACGGCAGCGGCAACGCCGGCGGCACGAACGTCATCCGTGTTCTCGGCTGGAAGGTCGGCGTGTTCGTCATTCTCGTCGACATGGCGAAAGGGCTGTTTGCGACGATGGTTCTTGCCCGCCTCATGTACGGGCCGATCCCATTCGAGAACAGGACGCCGTTCGACGACTTCACCGTTGTGCAGATCATCGCGGGCTGTGCCGCCATACTCGGTCATGTGTGGACCCTTTTTGCCGGGTTCAAGGGGGGAAAGGGGATTGCCACGGCGGGGGGGATGCTGATCGGCATTGCGCCCGTCGAGGTTGCGGTTTCCTTCGGCGTTTTTGCCCTTGTCTTCCTGATTTCCCATTATGTCTCCCTCGGCTCACTGAGTGCGGCGATCGCGTTTCCGGTGACGATGTTCTTCCGCGAGAATCTCTTCATGGTCGATATCGAGGGATATCACACGCTGATCTTTTTCAGCATCGGCATCGCTGCACTGGTAATCTACACGCACCGCGCCAATATTGGCCGCCTGATCGCGGGGACGGAGAGCAGGATGACGTCACTCCGCGCCGGTGGAAGAAGGACCCTCGCCCCACCAGGGGAAGCCTGACGCACCTCACCTATGCGCATCGCTGTGCTCGGCGCGGGGAGCTGGGGAACCACCCTGTCTATCCTCCTCGCGGAAAACTCCCATGAAGTATCGCTCTGGTCCTACCGCAGGGAAGACGCGGATCGCATCCGTGCGACGAGGGAAAACCCCGCCTTCCTTCCCGGGATACCCATCCCGCAGGCCGTGCGGGTGGAGGACGACCTGGAATCATCGGTCGAAGGGGCGGAGATGATCGTGGGAGCCGTCCCCTCCCAGTTCCTCCGGTCTGTCGTCTCCAGGCTGAAGCACCTCCGTTCCGCGGGTCTGACCGTCGTCAACGTCGCCAAGGGGGTCGAGAACAACACCCTCATGACGATGTCCGAAATGCTCCACGACACGCTGCCGCACCTTCTCCCTTCCAGCATCGCAACGCTTTCCGGTCCGAGCCACGCCGAGGAAGTCAGCCGCAGAATCCCGACGACCGTTGTCGCAGCTTCTTCGGATCTCGAGACCGCCCGGCGCGTACAACAGGCGTTCATGCTCCCGTACTTCCGCGTGTACGCGAGCAACGACATCCGCGGGGTGGAGATCGGGGGTTCGCTCAAAAACGTCATCGCCATTGCGGCTGGGATCATCGACGGGGCGGACCTTGGAGACAACACGAAGGCGGCGGTCATGACACGGGGGATCGCTGAGATCGCCCGGGTCGGGGTGGCGCTGGGAGCGCACATCAGGACATTCTCGGGGCTTTCGGGGATCGGCGATCTCATGGTCACGTGCATGAGCCGGCACAGCAGGAACCGCTATGTCGGCGTGGAGATCGGGAAGGGGCGGCGCCTGGCGGACATCGTCGCGGGGATGGTCATGGTCGCCGAGGGGATCGCGACGACGGAGTCGGCGTATGCCCTGGCCCGTCGTGTCGGCGTCGAGGTGCCGATCATCGCGGAGGTGTACAGAGTGCTCTTCGAAGACAAAGACCCCCTGATCGCGTGCCATGNNGCCGTGTCCTTGCAGGGGTCCCCGACGGTGTCGCCCACCACGGACGCCTTGTGGGGGTCCGACCCCTTCCCGCCGTACTGGCCGGTCTCGATGAATTTCTTCGCGTTGTCCCACGCGCCCCCCCCGTTGTTCAGGAAGAGGGCCATCAGTATGCCGACGATCGTTCCCACCATCAGCAGTCCCCCAACGACCTCCGCACCGCTGGCACCGTAGATCGGAGAGCCGTTCGCGATGTACAGCCACTTGAACGCAAGTCCCACCGCGACCGGCATCAGTACCACGAGCAGCCCCGGGAGCACCATTTCGCGGAGCGCAGCCTTTGTCGCGATGTCGACGCACTGGCCGTAGTCGGGCTTCACCGTTCCGGCCATGATGCCGGAGTTGTTCCTGAACTGCTCACGCACGTTGTTGATGATCGCATACGCCGCGCGCCCTACCGCCTTGATGGCGAGGGAGGAGAAGAGGAACACGAGCACCGCACCGAACATGGAGCCGACGAACACCTCGGGCTTGTTCAGGTTGATCGTTCCGGGGAAGGAGGGGAGGTACGCCTTCACCTCGTCGATGTAGGCGCTGAAGAGGAGGAATGCCGCCAGGGCGGCAGAGCCCACCGCATATCCCTTGGTGAGGGCCTTCGTGGTGTTGCCGACGGAGTCGAGGCGGTCGGTCCTGTCCCTGATCTCCTTCGGCTGCTGGCTCATCTCGACGATCCCCCCCGCGTTGTCCGTGATCGGACCAAACGTGTCCATCGCCAGTATGTACGCCGCGGTTGAGAGCATCCCCATGGTGGCGACGGCGGTCCCGAACAATCCCGCGTGTTCCAGCCCCGAGCCCGCTCCGAGGTAGTACGCCCCCACGATCGCCGCAGCGATGACAATCACCGGGTACCCCGTGGATTCCATCCCCACGGCGAGGCCGGCGATGATGTTTGTCGCGGGACCTGTCAGCGAGGCCTTGGCGATCTCCTGCACCGGCCGGTACCGGTATTCGGTGTAGTACTGCGTTATCATGACGAAGGCGACCGATGTCAGGACGCCGACGATCCCGCAGAGGAAGAAGTTGAAATAGTACTCCGGCCCGAGCAGCCAGCGGGACGCCGCGAAGAACCCGACCATGGCAAGCACGGCGGCGACCGCGTACCCGCGGTTGAGCGCCTTCATCGGGTCTTCGTTGTTCCTGACCTTGACGGAGAGTATCCCGACGATCGAGGCCAGGATACCGAATGCGCGGGCGACGAGCGGGA
>PMDK01000030.1 GCA_003154425.1 Ignavibacteriota bacterium | reverse complement strand
TGGGCCTGGGCGATTTCGCCGACGATGAGGCAGGGACCTGTGTACTCCGGAGCAGCAGGGTCAATGAAGTTCATTTTTCGTTTCCCCGACACGGTCTGCCTGCCGGCCGTCTGTTGTTATCGTGAGCTGCGCCATGTCTCAGGCGACGATCGATGGAAGCGATCACGGACTCCACCATGAAGTCTCCCTTCCCCACCCCGGGGTGTTCTTCTCCTTTGGCGACGAATTCTGGATTCAAAGTGAAACCTTCAATTCGACGATCGATGAACACACTAGACAACATCGGCAAATGTGCGCTCCATCCTGCGGAAATAGAACGCCCCGCTCACCANNGAGCGCCCAGCGAAACCCTTCGACGACGCCAACCATAGGATTCAACCCGTACACGATCCGCAACAGCGGGTCGGTCAGGAGACTGCTCGGGTAAGCTATCGGTGTTGCGAACATCCAGAATTGCGTAAGGAACGGGATTGTAAACCGCACATCCCTGTACTCGACGTTCAGCGCCGAAAGCCATAGCCCGGTCCCCAGTGAGGTCACGAACGTCAGCAGTATAAAGGCCGGGATCCAGACTATGTTCATCCCCGGTGCGATCCCATAGTAGAACATCATCACAAAGAGGATGACGAAAGCTATCAAGAAATCAACAAGACCCGAACAGATACTCGAGATCGGGATGACCAGTCTCGGGAAGTACACCTTTTTTATCAGGTTCTGGCTGCCGACAAGGCTGTTGGACGACTGCGACAGGCCGTACACGAAAAATGTCCATGGCACAAGCCCCGCCATGCTGAATATCGGATACGGAATACCGTCGGACGGCATTTTTCCGAGCCTCCCGAAAAAGAGGCTGAACAGGACCATGGTAAAGACAGGCTGAATGATTGCCCATGCAGCGCCGAGCGCCGTCTGTTTGTACCTCACCTTGATGTCCCTCCAGGTGAGGAAATACAGGAGCTCGCGGTACTCCCACATTTCATTGAGCTTGAGAGGCACCCATCCTTTTGAAGGCGCGATGCGTATGACGCGGGGTTTGTCGGCGAGCCCATGTCCGGCGTCTCCCGGATCGGGAGTACCGCTGTGCACGGCGGTTTCCTGGTGCATTATGTTCTCTGCTCCTGTTTGTTCTGCCTCATAGCGGGGCCCTGCACTCCAAAATACCTGACCAGGCCTATCGCGCCGTCCACAGCAATCGCTCCTCTGTACCCGATGCCGGTCTCAAGATCGTCAAGCACCCAGCGGCGATCGAGCGTCGCCGGCACGGCGGACACGTCGATCGCTTTCAGATCCAGCGACATTCCCTCGCCTCTCGCCTTAATATAAGCTTCTTTTCTCGTCCACAGCGTAAAGAACACATTCACCCACCTATCAGCCGGGGTCGCACCGAGCAGATCCATCTCGGCTCCGCAGAAGCACCGGAGAGCGACAGCGGAAATGTCGATCAGCGGGTTCATGAGCTCGATATCAATACCAACGTCCCGCCCGCGTGTGATTGCTGCGAGGGCAATATTGCCCGAGTCCGCCATATTGAATCTCAGGGCCGGGCTCTCCCCTGGGTTGCCCAACGAGGGTTTCCCGTACGGAGAAAGTAAAAACTCCAGGTCCCCGGGGGGAAGGCCGGCGTACCTCCCCAATATAAATCTCAAATTTCCACGTGCCACGATGAATTTTCCGGCATCAGACCGCGAGCGAAATCGATCCGCTCTCCTGCGTTCGTCTCTGGAGATCACGCCTCCGCAGGCGATGAGAGTTTCTTCGTCCCCAGCGAGCGGCACCTCCCATACGTGAACCTCGCCTTCTTCCGGAAGTATCAACGTGTCCCGGAGGGCGAAAGGGGAGGATTCTGGTTCAGAGGCGATCCGCATGATTCTCTCCGGCCATGGAACGCTTTTCCCGGGAACAGCGAAGGCACTCTGTCAGTTGTTCCGCGACGACGCCGACAAATGGCTCCTGGAGCATCGTGAGATGATTTCCCGATACGTGATGAATCTCGACCCCCCCGAGGGCGAGTTTTCCCCACCCCTGCTTCGGGTCAGGGAACTCCCCGACGGAGCGGGTACTGGGGGGAAACAACGTAATCTTTCCCGGATACAGCCCCGGCTCGTAGCGTTTGATCGCCAGCATGTTGAGTTTTTCTACCCTCTGGAGGACGGGCGGAAGAGGACGGTGCAGTCGATAATAAACGCGCCGCTTCAATCCCCAGAGCCGGGTGTTGAACCGACGCGCCAAGGTCCTGAGTTTTTTCTTAATATACTGAATCCGCCCCGGCTCACCTATGAGATTTGTCACATGGTATGTCAGGCGGGCAAGCGAGCTCTCGAGCCTGAACCGGCGTAATTCGCTCCTGGGCAGCGAGCGGAGGGCACCGTGGGCAAATGTATCGAACATCGCAAGGACACCCACTTCCTCCCCCTGAGCCACAAGCTGTCGCGCCATTTCGTAGGCAACGATCCCGCCGGTGCATGCGCCACCGAGATCGTAGGGGCCCCTGGGTTGCAGCGCGCGAATCTCCTGCACGTAGAGCGCTGCCATCTCCTCGACCCGCTCGAGAGGAACCTTGTTGCCGTCCAGTCCGCGGGCTTGCAGACCGTACACTGGCTGATCAGCATCAAGGCGAGACGCCAGATTTTGATACCCGATCACGTTTCCGCCGGCGGCATGCACGCAGTAGAAGGGGGAGCGGGTCCCGCCGGGCTTGATCGGCACCAGCGACGACCATGACGGCTCCACTCCCTCTTCCCGCAGGACCGCTGCCAGCCCGTGAATCGTGGGGGCGTGGAACAGCATCGAGAGAGGGAGATTTTTTCCGCTCAATTTCCCGATCTGCGTGAAGAGCCTCGCGGCAAGGAGCGAGTGTCCCCCCAGGTCGAAGAAATTGTCGAAAACGCCGATCGGCTTTCTCCCGAGAAGCGATTCCCAGATACTCACAAGCCGGGCCTCGAGAGGATCCCGCGGTGCGACGTACCCCGCCCCGGAATCCCCGACGTCCTGCGGGGGGCGCGGCAGCGCCCCCTTTTCGATCTTTCNNCCTCCGCAGACACGGTGTCCCCCCCCCCGGCGACGGCGTATGCGACGATCTTCCCTTCCCCCGCCTGACTCCCGTGGACAACGACGACGGCCTCCCGTACGCCCGGGTGTTCCTTCAACACGAATTCGATGTCGCCGGGTTCGATGCGAAAACCCCTGACTTTCACCTGCTCGTCCACCCGCCCGAGGAACTCGAAATCCCCCCGCGAATTGGCGCGGACAAGGTCTCCGGTCCTGTAGAGTATCGATCCTCCGGCGCTGTCAATATGATTACGGACAAACCTCTCTGCGGTCAATTCCGGACTGTTCACGTACCCCCGGGCAAGCGCAGCCCCTCCGATATACAATTCGCCCGGAACGCCGGGCGGCGACGGGACACCGTTCCGGTCGAGAACGCAAATCCACTTGTTCCGCAGCGGGCGTCCGATCGGCACCCGTGTCGTCGGAGAAAGACTCCCGGTCGGAATTCCGCCACAATCGAACACAAGGGCTGTGACCGTGGCCTCCGTCGGGCCGTATGCATTGAGGAGGCGGACCCCCCCGAACAGCGTCCCTCTCCATCGCAGGGGCG
>PMDK01000142.1 GCA_003154425.1 Ignavibacteriota bacterium | reverse complement strand
GCAGGGCCCGCGCTGCGGCGATGTCGATCATTCCGACGACGACCGGCGCGGCGCGAACCGTCGGCAAGGTCATCCCCGAGCTCAAGGGGAAACTGGACGGATTCTCGCTCCGCGTACCGACCCCCGACGCGTCCATCACCGACTTCGTCGCACAGCTGAAGAAGCCGGCAACGCGCGAGCAGGTGAATGAAGCTATGAAGCAGGCGGCATCCGGACCGATGAAGGGAATCCTCGAGTACTCGGAGGAAGAACTGGTTTCGACGGACATCATCGGCAACGAGCACTCATGCATATTCGATTCGAAGCTGACGATGGCGATGGGGAGCACGGTCAAGATCTTCGGCTGGTACGACAACGAATGGGGCTTCTCCTGCCGCGTTGTCGACCTGCTCAGGAAGATCGCCTGATTCAGACAATCCCGGCGGCCGCCCCCGTGGCGGCCGCCGTCGTATCCGCTCCCATCCATGAGACCATAATGCACACACTGACCATTGACGATGTCCTTCTGAAGGGGAAGAAAGTCCTTGTCCGCGTGGACTTCAACGTCCCCATGACTCCCGACATGAAAGTCGCAGACGACAAGCGGATCATCGAGTCCCTTCCGACAATTCGGAGGATCCTTTCACAGGGGGCGTCCGTCATACTGATGAGCCACCTGGGACGCCCGAAAGGCCGTCCGAATCCTGAGTTCTCCCTCAAGCCCGTCGCCGACTATCTCTCGACGCTGATCAACCACCCGGTCCTGTTCGCAAAGGACTGCATAGGCCCGGAGGTTCACCAGATGGTCAATGCGCTGAAGCCGGGGGACGTACTCATGCTCGAGAACCTCCGCTTTCACCCCGAGGAAGAGGCGAACGACGAGACCTTTGCGAAGGAACTTGCCAGCCTGGGAGATGTGTATGTCAACGATGCCTTCGGCACCGCCCACCGGGCGCATGCGTCCACCGAGGGGATCACCCATTTCCTGCGCCCCGCCGTGGCGGGGTACCTCATGAAGAAGGAGATCGATTACCTTACCAGCGCCGTGTCCAACCCGGCACGCCCGTACCTGGCGATACTCGGGGGGGCCAAAATCTCCGGGAAGATCGACGTCATTCACAACCTCCTGCCGAAGATCGACGCCCTGGTGATCGGCGGCGGGATGGCCTTCACATTCCTGCGCGCACAGGGACTGGAGATCGGCGACTCGATGGTGGAGGAGGAGAAGCTTGAACTTGCGAAGGATCTCCTCGATCAGATGGCGGCGCTCCACAAGCGTTTCGTGCTCCCCGTGGACTGTGTTATCGCGGACAGGATGGAGAACAACGCCCAGCGGAAAATTGTCCCCGTATCGAAGATACCTCCGGGCTGGAGGGGTCTGGACATCGGGCCGGAAACTGTGAAGGTCATCAATATGGAGGTCCGGCGGGCGAAGACCATCGTCTGGAACGGTCCGATGGGAGTGTTCGAAATGCCCAATTTCGCCAACGGCACGCTGGAGGTCGCGCGTCTCCTGGCCGAGGCCACGAAGGCGGGAGCAAAGACCATCGTCGGCGGCGGCGACTCCGCCGCGGCCGTCGCGAAGGCGGGGTTCGAGACGCAGATTTCGCACGTCTCGACAGGCGGGGGAGCGTCGCTGGAATTCCTTGAAGGACGCACGCTTCCGGGACTTGCCGCGCTCGCTGTCGAGTGAACCATTCAGGTGCAGCCTGTGTTCTTTGTGAGGGGAGTATCAGCCACAGATAGAGTGGTTCATGATGCAGTTCAACAGCGTAGGCGGGGAGGGGAGATACTACCGGCCGGGCTTATTCGGCGGATTCTCGTTCTTCCCTCCCGTGATCAAGGCGCTTCTGATCACCAACGGGTTGATGTGGCTTTTCTTCGGGCTCTTCCTCCCCACCTTCAGGGAATCGCTCCACCTCTGGCCCCTCGTGACTCTTGAGAAATCCCTGATGCTCTGGCCGCTGGGGGCCAATTTCTGGCCCTGGCAGCTTGTGACGTACATGTTCCTCCACGGCGGGTTCTGGCACGTAGTGATCAACATGCTGATGCTCTGGATGTTCGGCATGGAGCTGGAACACACCTGGGGGTCCGCAAAATTCCTCCTGTATTACCTGCTGTGCGGCATCGGCGCGGGGGTCGCGAATCTCCTGGTGTCGCCGATGCTGGGACACGTTGTGCCGACCGCGGGATCATCGGGGTTGCTGGAGGTGGGGCCGACGGTGGGAGCATCCGGGGCAGTGTTCGGGATACTGATCGCGTTCGGGATGCTCTGGCCCGACAGGCCGATCTACGTGTATTTCCTCCTCCCCATACGGGCGAAGTATTTCATCGCAGCGTACATCGGGATCGAGTTGTTCCTGGGGGTCGTCGGCTCCTCCGACGGGATCGCCCATTTCGCCCACCTCGGCGGGGCGGCGGTGGGCTTTCTCTTTATATTCGCCGAACGGCATTCGGAGGCGTTCCGGAGTCTGGTGGGAAACCTCGGCGGCGCTGCCTTCCGGCGTTCGGCACGCCCCCGCCCCCGTGGGGGACCGGGAAGCGAGGTGCATGAGGCCCGGTTCTATGACATCGGCGGACCTCCGCGCAGGGAGGATGAGGGAGAGACAACGCAGGAGGTCATCGACGCAATTCTGGATAAGATCAGCACGGGGGGGTATCAGAGCCTCAGTGATGAAGAGAAAAGGATGCTGAACGAGGCGAGCAGGAAAATCCACTGAATGACGTGAGAGGCATGGAGATCCAGGCAGTGAACGAGACCGACCGGAGTCCGGCGCCGGCTCAGCCGCCGTACAAGGTCGGTGTGAGGCGCGCGACGAGACAGGTCATGGTCGGTGGAGTCCCCGTGGGGGGGGGTGCGCCGATATCCGTTCAGACGATGACCAAATGCAGGACGGGTGATGTGGAGGCGACAGTTGCTCAGATCTCGGCGGCGGCCGGGGCGGGATGCGACATCATCCGTGTGACAGTGAACGACAGGGAGGCGGCCGATGCCATGAAGGAGATCGTCCGCCGGTCGTCGATCCCGGTCGTTGCGGACATCCACTTCAACCACGTGTTTGCTCTGAAAGCCATCGAGGCGGGGGTGGCCAAGGTGCGCCTCAACCCCGGGAATATCGGGAACCGCGAAAGGATTCATGAAGTCCTCGCTCGAGCGAAAGCGAGGTGCATACCGATCAGGATCGGCGTAAACTCCGGCTCGCTGGAGGAGGACATACTCGCGAAGCACGGGTACCCGACGGCGGAGGCCCTCTACGAAAGCGCGATGCGCCACGTGGGGATATGTGATGAGTTCGGCTTCCGGGATGTCATCATCTCGGTCAAATCNNTCAAATCGGCCGTGGGGATCGGGACGCTTCTTGCCGAAGGGATCGGTGATACGATACGGGTCTCCCTCACAGACGAACCTGTCAAGGAAGTCGAGGTCGGGAAGGAGATCCTCCGTTCGCTCAATCTCGCCAGTCGCAACGTGGAACTCATCGCCTGCCCGACATGCGGCAGGCTCGAAGTGGACCTCTTTGGCATCATGGCGGAGCTGGAGAAGCGTCTCGCCGGGATCAAGAAACCTGTGAAAATCGCCGTCCTCGGATGTGTCGTGAACGGACCGGGAGAGGCGAGCGAGGCCGACATCGGCATTGCCGCGGGAAAAGGGGTCGGCATTCTCTACCGAAAAGGGGAGGTGGTCCGGCGTGTCAAGGAATCGGAAATCGTGGACGCGATTGTTGACGAAGTCCACAAGTTTGTCCCCGAAGGGGAGGGCTGAACCGTCCGCGCAGACGGACGTGTGCCGGACGCGAACGCCCGCCCCTTCCCGGCGGGCTTTTTGTTGCTGATTTTCTGGGCGGATTTCATTAAATTCACCCGTCACTGCGGGGAACGCTTTCTCTCACGCACCAACCTCACACAGCGCACAGCCCGTGACACTGAATATCTTCTTCATCGGCGACATCGTCGGGACGCCGGGGCTCGATCTGGCCGCAACGCTGATCCCGAACTACGTCAAGAAATACAGCGTCGACCTGCTTATCGTCAACGGTGAGAACACCACCGAGGGGAAAGGGATCGCCGAGGAACATGCAAAAAAACTGTTTGAACTGGGAGCACACGTCATAACCACCGGGAACCATGTGTGGGACAGGTGGGACAGCCGGAAAGTCCTGGGGAGCGACAGGCGCATACTCCGCCCGCTGAACTATCCGCGGGAAAACGGCGGGAACGGCTATTACGTGGCCGAAGTGCCGGGCAAGGGGAAGGCGGGAGTACTCAATCTCCAGGGAAGGGTCTTCATGCAGCCGATCGACGATCCATTCCGGACCGCCGATTGGGCCGTGGCGAAGATTCATGAGGAGACCCCTGTCCTGTTCGTGGATTTTCATGCGGACGCGACGGCCGAGAAGATGGCCATGGGCTGGCACCTCGACGGGAAGGTGACCGCCATGATCGGGACGCATACCCACACGCCGACGGCCGACGGGAGGATACTCCCGCGCGGGACCGCGTTTCAGACTGATGTCGGAATGACCGGACCGTACGATTCGGTGCTCGGCATGAAGAAGGACCTTGCCATCAAGCGGCTCGTCACTTCGACCCCGCACAAGTATGAAGTTGCCTCGCACGACGTTCGCCTGTGTGCCGTGTACGTCCAGGCGGACACCGAGACCGGCCGCGCGCTCAAAATGGAGAGCGTCATATTTCCCTCATTCGGTTGAACGATGGCTGCCAGGCTGATCGACGGAAGACTGATGGCCGCAGATATCAAGGCGGAAGTCCGCCGCGGCGCCGAAGAGCTCCTCAGGTCCAGGGGGATCACGCCGGGACTTGCGTTCATTCTGGTGGGTGACGATCCTGGTTCGGAAGTGTATGTCCGGTCCAAGGGGAAGGCATGCGAAGAGCTGCACTTCCGTTCCGTCACCGAGCGTCGTCCGGCGACGATCGCCGAGGCGGAGCTTCTGGAGATGATTGCGGGCTTCAACGCCGATCCTGCGATACACGGGATCCTCGTCCAGCTTCCGCTCCCGCCCCACATCGACGAACAGCGGGTGATCGAAGCGATAGACTTTCGCAAGGACGTTGACGGTTTCCATCCTGTGAATGTCGGGAAGCTGGTCCTGGGCCTGAAGTGCCTCCGCCCCTGCACCCCCGCTGGGGTCCTGGAACTCCTCGCCAGGAGCGGGAACGATCCCGGGGGGAAACACGCAGTTGTCGTCGGCAGGAGCAACATCGTCGGCAAGCCGGTCTGCAATATGCTGATGCAGAAACGGCCCGGCGCGAATGCCGCGGTGACCATTGTCCACACGGGAGTGAAGGACATCGCTCCGCTCGTCAGGCAGGCTGACATTGTTGTGGCCGCCATGGGGAGGCCCCGCTCGATCACAGGTGCGATGCTGAAACCCGGGTGCGTGGTGATCGACGTAGGGATGAACCGCATCCCCGACCCCACCGCAAGGAACGGGACCCGTCTCGTGGGCGATGTGGATTTCGCTTCCGCAGTCGAAGTCGCTTCGGCGATCACCCCCGTCCCGGGGGGGGTCGGACTCATGACCATCGCCATGCTGATGAAGAATACTCTTCAGGCCGCCGCCGGTGACGCGGGGAGCTGATCTCCTGCTCTCCGGTTCCTCCCCCCTCCCGCCCCGTTCTCCCCTGTTTCATTGAATGTGACGCCGGAATTGGCTATATTAGACCGATTTCTTGTTCTCCACCCCGTACTCCTGCATCCCGAAAAAAGAGGCTCGCATGTCCATCCCGAAATTCAAGAACGAACCGCTTGTCAACTTCTCAATGCCCGCTCACAGGAAGAGGCAGCAATCGGCGATTGCCTCGCTCAGAGAGACGCTCGGCCGCGAATACCCGATCGTCATCGGCGGTGAGCGGATCATCGCTTCCCGGAAGTTCAGCTCCTTTAATCCCTCCAGATCCACGGAGGTGGTGGGGGTCTTTCAGAAGGGGGATGCCGAAAGTGCGGACAAGGCGATACACGCCGCCCTGTCCGCGTTCGACGAATGGAAGAATGTCCCTTCCGCCGATCGAGCGGCGTGCCTGTTCAGGGCAGCCCGGCTGATGCGGAAGCTCCGCTGGGAGTTGAACGCGGTCATGATACTCGAGGTGGGGAAACCGTGGCCGGAGGCTGATGCCGACACGGCGGAAGCGATAGATTTCCTCGAATACTACGGGAGGGAGATGCTGCGCTACGGGGCGGACCAACCGGTCGTCAGGATCCCCGGCGAGAAGGGGAAGCTGGTGTATGTCCCGCTCGGCGTCGGCGTCGTGATCCCCCCCTGGAATTTCCCGCTCGCGATCCTCGCCGGGATGACCTCCGCGGCGGTCGTGGCGGGAAACACCGTCGTGCTGAAACCCTCGAGCGACTCACCGCTGATCGCGTGGAAGTTCTTCGAGATCATGGAGAAAGCCGGCCTTCCGCCGGGGGTGATAAACTACGTCACCGGACCCGGCGGCGCCCTGGGAGACACGCTCGTGACGCATCCGAAGACCAGGTTCGTTTCGTTCACCGGCTCCAAAGAGGTCGGCATACACATCAATGAGGTTGCCGCCAAGGTGCAGCCGGGGCAGATCTGGTTGAAGCGCGTCGTGGCCGAGATGGGGGGAAAAGACTCGATCATCGTCGATGCCGGCGTGGATCTCGACGACGCCGCACAGGGAGTGGTCGCATCCGCTTTCGGGTTCTCCGGGCAGAAGTGCTCGGCCTGCTCCCGGGTGATCGTCCATACGGGTGTGTACGACAGGTTCGTCGGGATCCTGGCGCAAAAGGCGGGGGCGCTCACGATGGGCGATCCGGCCGATCCCCTCACCGCCGTCGGTCCCGTGGTCAACCGGGGATCGCACTCGAGCATCATGGCCTATATTCAAAAAGGGGTCCGCGAGGGAGGGCGAATCGTTGCGGGAGGAGCCCCGGGGAACCCCGACGGGTATTTCATACAGCCGACGGTCATCGCCGATGTCGCTCCGGAGGCGACGATTGCCCAGGAGGAGATATTCGGGCCGGTCCTCGCAGTAATCCGGGCGGGTGATTTCGACGAAGCCCTCTCCATTGCGAACAACACGGAATTCGGCCTGACGGGGGCTGTCTACACGAGGAACGGCAGGCACCGGAAGAGGGCCGAACGGGAGTTCTTCGTCGGGAACCTGTACCTGAACCGAAAATGTACCGGCGCACTTGTCGGCGTCCACCCCTTCGGCGGCTTCAACATGAGCGGGACCGATTCAAAGGCGGGGGGGCGGGATTATCTCCTGCTGTACCTCCAGGCGAAATCGATCGCGGAAAAGGTCGCCAAGTGATGTCCCACGTCATCCCCCTGAAGACGGAGCGACGATGAAAGTCCATGAATACCAGGCGAAAGAGATACTGAAGAAATTCGGCGTGGCGGTCCCGCCGGGGAAAGCGGCATTCTCCGTCGAGGAGGCGGTGAGCGCCGCGTACGGCATCGGGGGGAGCGTGTGGGTGGTCAAGGCACAGATTCATGCGGGGGGGCGCGGCAAGGGGGGAGGGGTCAGGGTGGCGAAGACGCTGGAGGAAGTGCGCCAGATCGCCTCGAAGATGCTCGGGATGAAACTTGTCACGCACCAGACCGGTCCGGAAGGGAAGATCGTGAAGCGGCTCCTCATCGAGCAGGGGGTTGCTATTGCACGCGAGTTGTATGTCGGCGTGACGCTGGACCGGGCCTCCTCGCGAAACGTCGTGATGGCCTCAACGGAGGGAGGGGTGGAGATCGAGAAGGTGGCAGCCGAAACTCCCGGAAAGATCCTCCGCGAACCAGTGGAACGGACCGCAGGGTTTCACGCCTTTCAGGCGCGCGCGCTCGCCTTCGCACTCGGGCTCGGCGGTGATGCGTTCAGGAACGGTGTGAAGTTTCTTTCCGCGCTGTACAGCGCCTACGAGGCGATGGATTGCTCTCTTGCCGAAATCAATCCGCTCGTGATCACGAAGGAGGGAGGGGTTCTGGCGCTCGACGCGAAGATCAACTTTGACGACAATGCCCTCGAACGGCACCCCGAGCTGAAGCTCCTCCGCGACCTCGACGAGGAGGATCCCCTCGAGGTCGAGGCCTCGAAGTCGAATCTGAACTACATCAAGCTCGAGGGGAACGTCGGTTGCATGGTCAACGGCGCGGGACTTGCGATGGGGACGATGGACATCATCAAGCTGGCGGGGGGAGAGCCGGCGAACTTCCTGGACGTTGGCGGGGGGGCGAGTGCGGAAACGGTCGAATCGGGTTTCAAGATCATACTCGCCGATCCGCACGTGAAGGCCGTGCTCATCAATATTTTCGGCGGCATCGTCCGGTGCGA
>PMDK01000325.1 GCA_003154425.1 Ignavibacteriota bacterium | reverse complement strand
CCCCGCATTCTTCCCAGGAGACGACGGAGCCCGGAAACTCGCGCTCTGCCAGCGCGTACCCCCAGGCCCGGAACGCGCCTTCCGCGAACTTCATGATGTTCCCTTTGTGAACCAGCGTCACCGACCGCCGCTTGTTGTCGACCGCATAACGGAGCGCGGCGCGCACGAGGCGCTCGGTCCCTTCCTGTGAGACCGGCTTGATGCCGATCGATGAGGTGTCCGGAAAACGGATCTTCTTGACGCCCATCTCCTCCCGGAGGAAACGGATCACCTTCAACGCTTCGGGTGTCCCCGCTTTCCATTCGATCCCGGCGTAGATGTCTTCCGTGTTTTCTCTGAATATGACCATGTCGATCAGTTCAGGGTACTTGACCGGAGAGGGGACTCCGGCGAAATAGTGCACGGGGCGCAGACAAACGTACAGGTCCAGAAGCTGGCGGAGCGTGACATTGATCGACCGGATTCCGCCCCCGACGGGAGTCGTCAGGGGCCCTTTGATCGCGACGATATACTCCTTGATGGCCGCCAGCGTATCGTCGTGAAGCCAGGTGTTCGGACCATACACGGCGTTGGCCTTCTCCCCCGCGTAGACCTCGAACCACACGACCTTCCTGCGCGTGCCGTACGCCCTGGCGACGGCGGCGTCGAAGACGATCTGCGACGCACGCCAGATATCGGGACCTGTTCCGTCCCCCTCGATGAACGGGATGACCGGATGATCGGGGACGTTCAGCGTCGTCCCCTTCCGGACGATCTTTTCTCCGGTGGCGGGGGGGATGAGCTTGGCATATGCGGGCATGGCATGTTCCTCCGGATCTATGGGGACGGAATTCGTTCGCGGATCCGGCGGGCGTAGTCGGCCATCGTGCCGCCGGAGTATGATTTGAGTTTCAGTACGAAGCGGATGTCGTCGTCAGCGTACCGCGGAGTGACGTGCATGTGGAAATGGAAGACGGACTGCCCCGCGATCCGCCCGTTGTTGGAAAAGATATTGAACCCGTCGAGCCGGAGGCTCCCCACAAGAGCCCGGGCGACTATCTGCGTGACCCGGAGTACTTCCTGCAGGTCGCCCTCCGGCACGGAAAGGAAATCTGTGCAGTGTGCCTTCGGTATCACGAGGGCATGGCCGTGGTGGATCGGGTTGATGTCGAGTATCGAGATCACCCTCTCGCTCTCGAAGAGTATCTCGGCAGGGAGCGCGTGACCGATAATCTTGCAGAATATACAGTCCATCGGGTATCCTGGCCGTCCGGGGGTGTGCGGCGGGATGCGCAAAAACCAAAGAATAAGTAAAAAGGGTCCAAGAATCAACCTTGGAGGTCCTCCGGGAGCGGACAATGACTCCGGGGTTTGCCCGCCCGGGCCACGGGAAACGGGAAGTGCTCCCTCAATTTGGATTTCTCGTTACCGAGGTCTATATTCCGATCAGGTTGATTCCGGTCCCCGAGTTCTTGCGGTCCCCGCTGGGTGTGACTTCTCCGGAATCAGCCCGGGTTACTCACCTCCCTGTCGTTCATTCACAATCTGGCACAATCCGGCAGATCCTTCGGGCTTCGAAGGGTACGCAGATCTGCTGCCCTGTGTCCCTCAATGCCTCCTCCGGGATCAGCGCCCGTGCTGCTGACGCCCTCCCCGGCCAGGACCTCCCGGAAAATGCACAAGAGGAGAAACTATGAAAAAATCGATAGCTGCTTTCGTGGTAGTTGCAGTGCTGCTTATCGGCGGTTGCGGCCCCTCACGCAGCGTGCAGCGCGTCGCGGCGGACACACAGACCGACCTGAGCGGCAGGTGGAATGAAACCGACGCGCGCCTTGTCGCGGAGCAGATGGTCAGTGCCCTGATGAGCCGTCCGTGGTTGAAGGATTTCACGGGAGAAAAAAGGAAAAAACCGACGCTGATAGTCGGCACCGTCCGAAACCTGACATCGGAGCATATCCAGACCGAGATCTTCGTCAAGGATATCGAGCGCGAGCTTGTGAACAGCGGAAGGGTGAACTTCGTCGCCAGCAGTCAGGAACGGGATGAAGTGCGAAGTGAGAGGCTCGACCAGCAGAACAATGCGACTGAGGAAACGGCGAAACGGCTCGCGGCGGAAGCCGGGGCGGATTTCATGCTGCGGGGAAGCATCAAAGACCTGGTCGACCGTGTCGAGGGGACGGAGACGAAATTTTACCAGGTGGACCTCGAGCTTGTGAATGTGGAGAACAACGTGAAGGCCTGGATGGACAGCAAGAAGATCAAGAAGGTCGTGGAGAAGTCCGGATCGTCCTGGTGAGCGGGGGTGACCACCGCCATGAGATTCCGCCTCGTCGTCCTCGTTTCCCTGTCCGCCGGCCTTGGAGTTCTGGCGGGCTGCTCCAGCATGCAGACGCAGAAGGAACAGTTCGGGGAAGTCGACAGACACGTTCTGGCGTGTGATTTCCGGCACGCGGCGCAGCAGCTCGAAGCGTCGAAAGCTGACTACTACGCCCAGAAGGACCGGGTGCTGTACTACCTCGATCTCGGGATGCTGTGCCACCTCGGTCGTGACTATGCACGGAGCAATGAGATGCTCACGAGGGCGGAGGAGGCGATCGAGGAGCTGTACACGACGAGCATCTCGAAAGGGGCTCTCTCGCTTCTCCTCAACGACAACGTGCTCGACTACGACGGCAAGGACTACGAAGATGTCTATCTGAATGTCTTCAAGGCGGTGAACTACCTGAGCCTGAATCAGTTCGACGCGGCATTCGTGGAGGTGCGGCGCATAAATAACAAGCTCGCCGCACTCGAGGACAAGTACAGGAAAGTCGTGGAAGAGTGCGACAAGTCCGATCAGGGAAAGGGAAAATTCAAGCCCGTCCATTGCCAGTTCAACAACTCGGCCCTGGGGCGGTATCTCAGCATGCTCATGTACCGTGCGGAAGGGGAGATGGACGGGGCGCGGGTGGACTTTGAGAAGATCAATGATGCCTGGCGCACCCAGGGACGGGTGTACAACTTTCCGATGCCCGACCTCTCCTCCTTTCTGAGCGAACGTCCCGGCCAGGCCCGCGTGAGCGTCATTGCGTTCATCGGCAGGTCGCCGGAGCTCTTCGCGCGCGTGCTGACGGTCCACACGTTTCCCAACGCGGTGGCGGTGTATACGTCTGACGGCAAACAGGACGAGCATATCGGCCTCATCCCGTGGCCCTCGATGACGAGCGGGTACCATTTCAAGTTCTCACTCCCCTACATGCAGAGAAGACCGACCCGCGTGCGCAGGGCGGAGATAGAAATCGACGGCAGATCCGTTGGACCACTGAGTCTCATCGAGAGCATCGAGAACACGGCCGACGACACGTACAGGATGAAAGAGACGATCACCTACATCAAGACCATCATCCGGACGGTCGTCAAGGGCATCGCCGCCGAAAAGGCAAACGTGGAACTTGACAAGAAAACCGGCGGGGGGTTCTGGGGTGAACTCACGAGAGCCGCCACCGGCGCCGTGGTGGATGCCTCTGAGAACGCCGACCTCCGGCTCTCGCGGTACTTCCCCTCGAACGCGCTCGTGGGCGACGTCGTTGTGCAGCCGGGAGTGCATTCGATCGCCGTCAGATTCCTTGACGCAACCGGCGCGCTGCTCTACCGGGAAGATTATGGAAGTCAAACCATTGCACCAGGAAAACTGAACTTCTTCCATTCGGCATACCTCCAATGACGATCGAACGATACCGGTCCATGTCCTGCACGCTGGTGCTCGCCGTTGGCATCACAGCCACTGCGGTCCGGGCGCAGCAAGAGATTCCTTCGTGGGTTTCGAACCCCCGGGAGAAATATCCGGATGCCGACTACCTGGTCGCCATAGGGTCGGGCGACACACGGCGCGACGCCGAGGAGACGGCCGCTTCGAATCTCTCGATGATCTTCGAGTCGGCGATCAAGGCGGAGAACACCCTCGTCGAGCGCTACAAGGAACTCTCCTCGGCGGCCGGGGAATCGCTCGAGAAACAGTCCGAATCCGGGAAAGCCGTCACGATTTCCTCCGATCAGACGCTGTACAACATTCAGTACGGGGAGAGCTACACGGACGGGAAGGGGACGACGTTTGTTGCCGCGTACCTCGAACGCTTGCCGACCGCGGAAATTTACAGGACCAAGATAGGCACGAATGCGGGAGAGATCCGGTACTTCATCGACCGCTCCGGGTCATCCCCCACAGTTCCGCTGAAATACGCCTGTCTGAACGCCGCCGCCGTCATAGGGAGGATCAACAAGTCGCTCCGCGATCAGCTTGTGATCATCCTCCCCGGGGAGAATGAAAAACTGTCTCTGGGATACGACGACAATGAGCTGATGAGCGCCTGGGCGGCCATGACGAAGAACGTTGTGTTCTCGGTGGCGATGGAAGGGGACGCGGAAGGGAAAGTGGCTGCTTTCGTCAGGAAATGCCTCTCCGCAGAGGGTTTCGTGGTGGGGCGGAATCCCGTGTTGTCGTTGAAAGGCGAAACTTCCATCGAGAACGTCCAGTTGCAGAGCCCTCAGAAATTCGTTCGCTGGTCGTACATGATACAACTCTCCGATGCGACCGGTGAGACGCTGGCGACCCTCGCGGAGAACGGCAGGGAAGGACATGTGACCCTGGGAGAAGCCAGGGCTCGTGCGTACAGGGCGATGGGGGAAAAGATCGGCGTTTCGCTCCCCCGCGAGCTGGCGAGATATTTCGACGGGCTTGTGAAGAAACAGTGATCTGCTGAACACGCGTGAACAACCGTAAGAGAACGAGGTGCTCATGATTCGCAGTCGTCGGTGCATCGTTGCGCTCGCTCTGCTGGCGGCCGCGCTCCCGGCTTTCCTCCGCGCACAGGACGATCCCGCATTCCGGCGGTGGCAGGAGCAGGAACAGAAGAAGTTCCAGGAGTTCCGCGACAGGAACGACCGTGAGTTCTTCGAATTCCTGAAGAAGGAGTGGCGCGGCGTGGAACTTGCCCGGGGGATGGTGCGCGATCCGATACCGGATCCCGTCACGCAGCCCGTCTGTACGGCTCCGCCGGCTCCGGCGAATATTCCCCCCGTCCCCTCTCCCGCCGTCGCAATCCCCACTGCGCCTGAGAGAGGTGAACCTGCTCCTCCGATCCCTGAACGGGCACAGGCCGCCCCCGGGGGGGTGAACGTCACCTTCTTCGGAGCCCGGCTCTCACTCCCCCTCGATCCCACTCTCAGAGTGGAACTGCACGGAGATCTCGAGAAAGAATCCATCAGCGACTTCTTTGCGGGACTCAGCCGCTCGAAGTACGCCGAGCTCATTGCCGCAGCCCGCGCCATCCGCACTGAGCGCCGGTTGAACGACTGGGGATACTGCCGGCTCCTTTCGGCGATCGCGGTCAAGATGTATGGCCGGCAGGGGAACGAATCGACGCTTTTCGTCTGGTACATGCTGATCAAATCAGGATACGATGCCAGGGTGGGGTACGCGAACTCGCGGGCGGTCCTGCTGCTTCCCACAGACGGCCGCCTCTACGGGATTCCCTATTTCTCGTTTCAGACCGCCGGACGGCGCTACTACGCGGTGGCGCTCGACCCCGCCGTGCCGGTGACGGCGGGTCAGCTCCATGCCTACGATGGGACGTATGCGGGCGCGACGAACCCGATGACATTTGCCGTGCCGGACATCCCCGTGCTGACCACCGAGGTCGCTTCCAAGACGCTCCGGTTCGCGTATGCGGGGAAGGATTACGCCCTTCCCGTCCGGTTCAGTCGCGACGCGGTCGCCTTCTTTGAGTACTACCCCCAGGCGGACTTTGATGTGTACTTCGATGGATCGGTGTCCGCGGACGCGGCGGCTTCACTCTACTCCGCGCTGCAGCCGCTCATTGCCGGGCGGACGGAGGTCGAAGCCGTAAACATCCTCCTCCGCTTCTCGCAGACGGCGTTCGGATACAAGGTGGACCAGGAGCTCTTCGGCCGGGAAAAACCGATGTTCCCGGACGAGGTCCTGTTCTACGACAACTCGAACTGCAAGGACCGCGCCGTCCTGTTTGCCTGGCTGGTCCGCAGGCTTACCGGTCTCGACGTCATCGGTCTGAACTACCCCGGTCACGTGTCGACCGCGGTCCGCTTCACACAGGAGATCCCCGGGGACAGCGTGGAATTCCAGAAGGGGAAGTATGTCATCTGCGATCCGACCTATATCAACGCCGATGCGGGCATGTGCATGCCCCAGTTCAGGAGTGTGACCCCGGTGATCATCAGATTGCGGAGGCATGTATGACGCGATGGGCGCTCCTGGCACTCCTCCTCCTGGCGGCGGGCGGCGTCTCTTCGCAGGAGAAGAAGGTGCGCGACCGCTCTCAGGACGCATTCGAAGAGCTCGAGAGCGGAAAGCTGACGCTCAGGTTCTTCAACGCGCTCACCGGGAGCCCGATCATAGGGGGGAGCGTGACGCTCCGCGACATCGGCACGTTCACAACGGACGTTGAGGGAAAGATCCTCTTCCCGGCGCCGGAAGAAGACGGCACGCTCCCGGTGGTGTTTCAGGCGGAGGGGTATGTGACGTCGGAATTCGACGTCGAAATTCTGACGGGCTCGGTCTACTTCAACCGTTATTCGATCTCCCCGGCGATGGATCTCCGGTTCATCCGGATTGTCCTCGACTGGGGTGCAGAGCCGCGTGATCTCGACCTGCACTTCCTGAAGGTGGGCGGTTACCATATTTCATTCCGGGACATGCGGACGTCGGCGGACGGCACGGGGAGCCTCGATCACGACGCGTTGGACGGCTTCGGCCCCGAGACCATTACGGTGCGGGAGGTCTTCCACGGGGACCGCTACGAGTGCTTCGTGCACGACTACACGGACCGCCATGACGAATGGACTAACCGGCTCTCCCGCTCGCGTGCGACCGTGAAAGTGTTCGGAAGCGGCAGGCTGTTGCATGTCTTCAGGATGTCCGGGCCGGGACCGGGGAGGGTCTGGCATGTTTTTGACATCGTCGGCGGGGTGATCCGCGAATCGGGCAGCGTGACCCCCTGACGCCTGTGCTGATTCACAATAATCCACACACACATTCATCATGGAGGTCCTATGCGTATCCTGAGCAGCATCCTTGCGGTTTTGATTGTCGGTCTCTGGCTTGCGGGCTGCGGGGGTGGTTCCCAGCAGGCTGCTGTGGCGCCTCCTCCTCCCCCGTCAGACGTCCCTGACTGGTTCTCGAATCCTCCCAGTGACCCCAATTTCCTCTTCTCGCCCAGGACAGCGGCGTCTCTCGACCTGCAGCTTGCCATCGACAAGGCGACGACGGATGCCCGCGTGGATATCGGACGACAGCTGGAAGTCCGCGTCCAGGGCCTTCAGAAGAAATTCGAAGAAGAGGTCGGGACCGGCAACGATGCCCAGCTGCTGGCTCAGTTCACGCAGGCCAGCAAGACAGTCGTCTCCACGACCCTCAACGGCAGCAAGATCAAGTCCCAGAAGACGCTCTCCGAAGGGAGAGGCTACCGGGCATACGTGCTGATGCAGTACCCGATCGGCGCCGCCGCGGATGCCTTCATCCAGAGCATGAAGAAGAATGACAAGACCTACACGCGGTTCCGGGCGACTGAAACGTTCAAGGAACTCGATGACGAGGCTCAGAAATTCGAGGATTTCAAGAAGAATCAGGGAAATCAGTAATCGTGACGCTGTTCGTCAGGGTTATCCTGTGCACGGCCCCCTTCATGGCGATCGGCGTGCGGGGCGCCGCACAGGTGTACCCGAAGTGGTTTCTTGAACAGGGCGACCTTGGCTGTGCCGGGAGCGCAGCCGGGGTTGCCGCTGCTTCCTATTTTCCCGACTCCACCGGGGGGGAAGCGTTCAGGATGGGAGTTGAGAATTGCGTCCGCAACCACCGGGTGACGATCCAGGGGGGAAAGCAGCTCTTCACGACGGAAGAGGGGACGATGGTCGTCAGCACCACCGTCCGGGAGTCATTTGATACGTCCCGGGTCGAGGTGTGCGCCAGGAGTGCGAAGATCCTCGCACGCTTTTCCGGCTCGGCCTATGCCATCGTCCTTGCGGGACAGGCCGATTGCCCGGTGCCGGCGCAGCTTCTGAAGCTCGTCTCCGTTGATTCTCTTGCTCCTCCGGCGTGGGTGTCAGCACCTCCCCGGGACGCTCTCTTTGACTACGCATGCGGCATGTCAGAGCCGTACTTCTACGAGGCGTCCTGCTGGATGGAAGCAGAGAAGAATGCGCGTCTTGAGCTTGCCCGCTCGGTCTCATCAAAGCTCAGGAGTGTGGAAAAGCTGGAGAAGGACGAAACCTACGGTGTGAGCGAGATGAGCGTCCGGGATGAGGATCTCTCCGTCACACTCCGTGACATAGAGGTCGTGCACCGGTGGCGAAGTGCCAAAACCAGGCTCTATTACGTGTTGATCCGCTCTCCCCGATGAAAACTCCCTTGGCGTCCGGTCGAACCGTGCGTGCATCTCTGCACCTGTGCCTGCGGGGAACACTGTGCATCGTCATTGCCGCCCTGGTGTCGGGGAACATTTGTGGATCCACGCAGACCCGGAAAGGCACGAAGCGCACGCCGCCCCTCGTGTCCCCGCGATGGTACGACACGCTCCCCTCCGACGCATCGAATCTCTTTGCAAGAGGGCGAGCGGAATCGAAGGACCAACAGCTCGCCATCGACAAAGCCGTGATGGCGGCGCGCGAGGAGATTGCCCTGCGGTGTGAGGAGCAGTGGACCACGCTGCTCGTATCGATACGGACTGAAGACGCTTCTCTCCCGGCAGCTGACTCAGGGTGGGGTCCCGTCACACTGACAAAAACCCGCATACGGCAGCAAAAGGCGGTGAGAAAGGGGAAGACGTGGACGGCGTTTGTAATCGTCTCCCTCCCCAGGTCGTCTCTCCACTCGCTCCTCCTGGAAAGGCTCCACCGCGATGACCGATGGTACTCCCAGGTGAAGAACTCCCGGGCTGTCCTGAGATTTGAGTCGGGCCCCTCCGACAGCGGCCTCGCCCGTTAAAACGGCCGTGCGCGCAGCATCCTTGCATTATTACGGGGTGTTTGGTATCTTACAGCGTTCAACACTTCAACGCCACACCCATTCCCAGGAGTAGTCATGAAACGTCATCTCCCCGGAGCAGTGCTCCTCATCGCGGCGGCCTACCTCTCCGCGACAGGTTTCCAGTGCGGTTCCGCAGAACTCACAAGTGCAAAACTGTACATTCAGCAGAAGCAGTGGCAGAAGGCCGAAGAGAGCCTCCAGAAGCAGATCGTCAAGAACGACAAGGACCCGGAGGCGTGGTTTCTGCTCGGGCAGGTCCGCAGGGAGACGATGGATTATGCGGGGATGAACGATGCATATACGCGCTCCCTCGCCCTCTCGGACGTCCACAAGAATGAAATAACGCACTACAGGCTTCTCCTCTGGTCGAACCTCTACAGCGAGGGGGCGAGCTATATCAAGAGGGCGCGCGACACTGCCGCCTACTTCGACAGCGCACTTGTCCGCTTCAAAACGGGGATCCTGCTCGAGCCGGACAGTTCCGAGACGTACTACGGCTCGGCGATCGCCTACAACGCGAAGCAGGATTACGAGGGAGCCGGCAGGGACCTTCAGACGGCGCTCGAGAAGAACCCGCAATTCTTCGATGCGGCGCGTTTCCTGGGGCAGATCCAGTACGCGGTCGCCCAGAACAAGCTCATTGCGAAGGACACGGCGGGGGCGACAGCCGAATATGCAAAGGCCGCGGAATCATTCAAGAAGGCGTTCGATCTCCAGCCGGACAACCCGGACAACATCGCGATCCTGATTGATGCCTACGAGCGTTCGCACCAGACGGAGAAGGCTGAGGCCATCACCCGCGACGGCGTGAAGCGGGACCCGAAGAATAAGATATTCCGGCAGGCTTTCGGCTTCTACCTTCTGGAGAAGGAAGACTACGCGGGCGCGATCGAGCAGTTCACGAAGGCGCTCGAGATCGATTCAAGCTATTCCGATGCCTCGTACAACATGGGGGTCGCATACCTCAACTGGGGGGTCTCCCTCAGGACAGCGGCGATCAAGGCGCTGGAATCGCAGAAGAAGGGGGCCAAGCCGGTCAAGGAGGACGTCTCCTACATGGAGAAATTCAAACTGGCGCTCCCGTACCTGGAACAGAGCGTGCTGACCCGGCCGAATGAGTCGGCGCTCTGGACGCGACTCGGCGGGCTCTATGCCATCTTGAACATGCAGGCCAAGTCCAAAGCGGCCTTCGAGAAGGCAGACAAACTGACAAAAGGGAAGTGAACACCGGTATGCGCGACAGCCCCGTCCCCGCGGCGGGGCTTTTTTTTGCGCCCTGACATTGCGATCGACACGGCAGTCCAAAGGAGAATGATATGGCGGAGCAGCAGCAGGGTCAGCAGATCAACATCGAACTGGGGGAGAAGGAAGCGGAGGGGATCTATTCGAATCTCGCGATCATCACACACTCGCCCGCCGAGTTCATCATCGATTTCACGCGGGTCCTTCCGGGCGTCCCGAAGGCGAAAGTGCACGCGCGGGTGATCATGACCGCGCAGCACGCGAAGCTGCTCCTCCGGGCTCTCGAAGACAACATCGGCAAGTTTGAGATGAAATTCGGCGAGATCAAGATCCACGGAGAAGGGCCGGGCGGGTTCGGTTTTCAGGCGGTGATGCCCGACGAGAAAGTCCACTGACAGGGTCTCCGGGCCGGCGGCCCGGTGCCGCGCACTCAGAGGATGTACCGGGAGAGGTCCGCGTTTTCAACGATCCCCTGCAGCCTCGACCGGACCAGCTCCCTGTCGACGAGTATCTTCTTGTCGTGAAGCTCGTCGGGCGCGTCGAAGAGCACGTCCTCCAGCAGCGTCGTCATGATGGTGTGCAGCCGCCGGGCCCCGATGTTCTCCACCTGTTCGTTCGTCTTCGTGGCCAGCGAGGCGATCTCCCGGATGCCGTCCTCGGTAAATGCGACTTCTACCCCTTCGGTCGCCAGGAGGGCGGCGT
>PMDK01000274.1 GCA_003154425.1 Ignavibacteriota bacterium | reverse complement strand
CCCCTTCGATCGTGTATCGTTCATCCCGGAGGAGCTTCTTGATGTACAGGATCAGCTTGATATCGCGGTTGGTGTATATCCGGTTGCCTGCCCTGTTCTTTGCGGGCTTCAACTGCTCGAACTCCGACTCCCAGTACCGCAGCACGTATTGCTCGAGGTCGGTTATCTTTGCGACCTCGCTGATCGAATAGTACAGTTTTTTGATCCCGAGGGATTTCATCGGTGATCGCGATGTGGGCGAAGAACCTCTTTACTCGCACAGAATACGCAAATCCCGCCTTATAATCAACCGTGTCCCCGGAGGCTCCCCNNTTGATTTTCTTCAATTCCGACTGTGCACGCTGAAGCTGGAGTTCAAGCTCCAGCATTCTGCGTGACTCGGCGGTAAACGAAGCCGACTGTCGCCGGGTCAGGACTGTCAGGCTGTCGGCGGCGGCGTAGATTTGTGCAATTTGGGCGTGAAGCTGCAGGATGCGGTGAAGGACCGCCACAGAGGCCCGGACATTTTCCCTCTCCTGCTTCTTCAGTGGGAGAGAAAGATACGCAAGGTACCACCTGTAAGCGGCGCTGTCGTTCCGCGCGGAAGGCGGGCTGATAGAGTACATGAGCGCGGCTCTGCGGACGGCCGGCCCATAGTAACTCGACTGAGGGAACTGTTCAGCCACCGCTGCGTACTGCGCTGCAGCGCTCTGGAACATTCCCTCCCATTCGAGGCTGTCCGCGAGTCGCATCCGGTACGTCGTGCCCGCTTCGGGCGCTCTGGCGTCAGGGAACAGCCCGCACCCTGACAGTATCAGTCCGGCCGCGAGGAGAATCCACAGGCCCCGTCTCATGAAACTCCCTTCTGCTGTAGCGGATGCGCGGGAAACTCAACGGTGAAAGTTGAGCCCTCTCCCACGGTGCTGTTCGCATAGACTCTCCCACCCTGTCCCTCGACGAGCGCCTTCACGAACGCAAGCCCGATACCTGTTCCCCTTTTCCCCCCCGTCAATGCGGTCCTGGTCCTGTAGAACTTTGTGAATATCTTCGGAAGATCCTCCTTCGCTATGCCGGGTCCGGTGTCCCGTACAACGACCTGCACGCCGAAAGGACACGGGCCCACCCAGACGTCGATCTTCCCGCCGTTGTCCGTGTACTTCACCGCGTTGTTGATGAGGTTCCCGAATATCTCCGTGCTTCTGTCCGGGTCGATGAACACCGGGGGGATGGCTGATGCGACGAACGAAAGCGCGATTTCCTTCCCGGCTGCGAGCACTGCGGCGTCGTCGACAACCGGTTTGACCATCGTCGCCAGATCGACCGGTGCCAGGTTGTACTGCATCATCCCCGCTTCGACCTTCGAAAGATCCAGGAACTGGTTGCTGAAGTTCGCGATCTTCTGGACGCTCTCACGTATTCCGTTGAGCAGTTTCAGTTGCGGCTCGCTCACCGGGTTCTCGGCCCTGTTCGTCAGCAGGTAGTGCGCCGAGAGGATCGATTGGAGCGGCATCCTGATCTCATGGGAAATGTTCTGCATCATCTCGGCGCGGAACCGGTTCACCTGATCAAGGCTTTCGCTCATGGAGTTGAACGCCTTCGCCAGGTCGGCGATTTCGTCGCGCGAGGGGATCCGTATCCGTGTAAAGGATCCCCCCGCTATTTCCTTCGTCCCGGCAACGAGCGTCCCGATCGGGCGGGTGATGGTGCGTGTGATGATCAGCGCGGCGCTGATGGCGGCAAGAAGCGCTCCGATGGCGATGAACAGGGCCACCTTCAGTGACCGCTCGGTTGCACGGTCGATGCTCTGTACGGATGCGTCCACCGCGTGCTGTCGGCGGGAGATCAGCTGGTCGAGCGAGTTGCGCACTTCGTCCATGGCGTCGGCGCGCTGGTTCACCGCGGAAGACGAGAGGTCGGCACCAAGCACCGCAGTGAAGAGCGAGTCATGAATCTGGCCGGCGAGGTCGAGCGTCTTTCTCTCCCGGGTGTCGGAGAGCATGCCGGTCAGCGAATCGAGGTACCTGACGAAAAGCCTGTTCTTCTCCAGAAAGACGCTCCGGTAGGCCATATCCTGCGCCATCAGATACCGGTCGGCGTAGCGCTCCTCCTCGTACAGAATCGTGTGCATCTCTTTCTCGAGGTCGATCGCCTGCACGTCGACGGTCAACGCGGTGCGGGACGCGCCGGTGACCCTGTGAAGCTCGACGAGAACATACGCGGTTGCGATGAGCATGAGGAATATGACGATGCTGAACCCGATCATCAGCTTCCTGTAGATCGTGAGCTTCACCCGGTCCCCTCCTGGATCAGCACCATCGCCACGACGTGGCTGTCGGAGTGGGACATGGAAAGCATGATGCTTGCGCCCGCGAGCCGTTCACAGAGCGTTCCGTGGAGGGAAAAGCGCGGCTGACCCGAGGGCTCGTTCATCACCTCCACGTCCTTCCAGCGAAACTCACCCGCCCAACCCGTAGAAAGCGCCTTGCTCAGTGCCTCTTTTGCGGCGAAGCGGGCAGCATAGTGCTGGAATCGGTGTGCTTTGCCGTTGCAGTACGCGATCTCGCGGGAAGTGTACACTTTTTCGAGGAAGCGGTCCCCCATCCTCTCGATGCTCCGCCTGACTCTGTCGATTTCGATGATGTCGACGCCTATTCCTTTGACCATGTCAGCCCCTGCCGGGTTTTGCGTTCTCGGTGTCAATGACCTCCAGGAGCTCCGAGACGTCGTTCAGGTCGTAATCGGCATGCGATTCCACGGTCCCGAATGTATCACCGTAGCGGGCGAACGCTGTTGTGATCCCGAGGTTCGCCGCGCCGACGACATCCCGTTCGGCCCAGTCGCCGACCATCACCGCCTCATGCGGCTCCACCTGAAGGAGGTCCAGTGCGCGGCGGAACGGTCCCGGGCTCGGCTTCCGCTCCCCGGTGTCCTCGAAGGTGACGACGTGATCGATCAGTTGATGGAAGTTCAGGTAACACAGCCGGAGCCATGCCTCGCGCCCCGGGGCGTCCGATACCACCGCGAGCTTGATGCCGCGCTTGAGCAATGCCACAAGAGTCATGTTGACGTGTGGGTAGGGGACGAGAGCGGCCTCCCTGGCCCTCCTGTAAGCGATGACCCCCGCCGAAAGTATCTTGTAGTCGACCTTCTGGAAGACGTCGTACAGGAGCTGGTCGAACACGTTCTGAAACTCGATTCCCTTCTCCTTGTAGATCGCGTCGATGCGCGCCCGTGCCTCGGCCGGAGTCAGGCGCAAGCCGGCATCGATCATGGAATCGATCGCCGCGCTCACGGCGAGACGCTTCATGCTCATGAAATCGACAAGCGTATTGTCGAGGTCGAAGATTACCGCTTTGATCATGATCGGGGGTCCGGTTGTTCAGCGCGTGCTGCGGGCAGCCTTTGCGATTTCATCCTCGATGTACTCCCGCACGGCCGGCTTGAGGTACATGTCCTCGAGCCCGATTTCGTGCATCGCCATCGCGAGGACAGAGGCCTTCCTCGCGGGGAAGAGTCTCCGGTTGACGAGAAGGATCTTCTGATCCCTGAGGATGCAGTATCCCCCTTCGAAATCCCCCCGCTCGTATCGAATCGTCACGCCGAGCTGGGCGGCCACCTCCTGAAGCTCCTGTATCAGCATCTCATGCTTCATCTGCCGGAGGCGACGTTTTTGTGAAGGGGCGGAACACCGCAAGCGCGATAATTGTATAATAACAGAGGAGGGCGATCACGGGGGCCCCCGCGAGGGCACCCACCCGGGCCGTAAAAAGCTCCCGGAAAACGTCGTTTCCCTCCGTTGTGAAGAACTCCCGGTACGCCATCTTCCCGTCGAGGTACAGGGTGAACGCTTCGACAGGGACGAAGGTGTAGAAGAGTATTGCGCTCATCATGAGCCATCCGTTCTCCTTCAGGCGGAACGGGGAAGTGAGGAGAAAAACAGTGCCGCTGATCAGAACGGTGGCATAACTGATGATTATCACGAGTGAGGCGAATGAGAGAAGGCGGAATATCTCCCGCTCCGCTTCGGGATCCATGTAACCTTCGAACTCGAGCGTCCCGGTCTTGAGCATGTCGTTGCCGATCACGGCGCGGATATTGACTGCGCCGAGCCAGAAGATGGAGGCCACGGCAAGAACGAACAGGGATATCCTCCACACAGATATTGCCCTCCGGCTCATGTCCTTGCCTTCCGATCCCGTTTGGTGTCGATCAGCCAGTTCTTGTACCAGCTGAGGTCGTGGCAGAGCACGAGCAGGTTTTCGAGACCGTCATGTGTCATCGCAAGATACGTCGCCGTAAACCGCTCCCGGACATCTTCAGGAGACCCCGCGACAAGCGAGGTCACGAGCGCCCTGGTCTTTGTCACCGCATCCGAAAACTCGTTCGCGAGCCGGTCATACCCTTCCCCTTTTCGGCCGATGCGCGTCATGATGCCGTACGTCCGGTGGAGGAACTTTGAAAAGAAGCCGAGCTCGTCCAGAATGTAACGCTCCGGCGGGACCTTTCCGGATTCGAGAAGTATCCCCAGATCGGAGCGACGTGTAATGGTCCCGCCGGAAAAAGCATCAAGCTCGGAAAGCAGGGAAGCGGTGACGGTGCTGAGCTCCATTTATGCAATATAGAAAAACGGTGAGGCAGATTCAATCCATGGAATTGCATTGCAG
>PMDK01000146.1 GCA_003154425.1 Ignavibacteriota bacterium | reverse complement strand
CCCGAGAGCGAGTTCATGCAGACGCTCTCGGGGTATTTCCAGTACACGTCGTTCACGTATTCCTTTTTCTACGCGGTGATGATCGTGTTCTTCACGTATTTCTACACGGCCATCGCGTTCAACCCGAAGGACGTCTCGGAGAACATGCAGAAGCAGGGGGGGTTCATCCCGGGGATACGCCCGGGCAAGCACACGTCCGACTTCATCGACAACATCCTGACGAAGATAACATTGCCGGGGTCGATTTTCCTGGCGATCATCGCGATCCTCCCGGCATTCGTGACGCGATTCGGCGTCGCGCAGACGTTTGCACAGTTCTTCGGCGGCACCAGCCTGCTGATCATGGTCGGCGTGGCGCTCGACACGCTCCAACAGGTGGAGTCCCACCTGCTCATGCGACACTATGACGGGTTCATGAAATCCGGAAAAATGAAGGGGCGTCTGCGCTAGACGGCATTCATGGCCAACGTGCCGGTAAAAAACGCGCGTGAGATCTCTCTGATGAAGGAGAGCTGCCGGATTGTTGCGGAAGTGCTTGCCCTTGTCGGCTCGCGGATCGCCTCCGGCATCCGGACGCGTGACCTTGATCGGGAGGCCGAGGAGTATATCCGGTCCCGCGGCGGAGAGCCGGCCTTCAAGGGATACGGTCACGACAAGCGCAACCTGTTCCCCGGGACGCTCTGTGTTTCGATCGACGATGAGGTGGTTCACGGCATCCCCGACGGCGGGAAGATCGAGGAGGGGCAGGTGGTCTCGATCGATGTGGGAGTGAAGAAGAACGGGTTCTTCGGAGACGGGGCGCGGACGTTCCCAGTGGGGAGGATCTCGGAGGAGAAATCCCGGCTCCTGCGCGTGACGGAGGAGGCGCTCCTCCTGGGGATCGCCGAGGCCCGGGCCGGACAACACCTGCACGACGTGTCCGCGGCGGTCCAGCGCCATGTCGAGCGAGCGGGGTTCTCCGTCGTGCGGGATCTCGTGGGGCACGGAATCGGCAAGAACCTGCACGAGGACCCTGCGATACCGAATTACGGGGAAGCGGGGACGGGGGTGGTGCTCAAAGAAGGGATGGCCCTGGCCATCGAGCCGATGGTCAACGCAGGGACCCACCGGGTCACGGTGGGGGACGACGGGTGGACGGTCCGCACGGCGGACGGGAAGCCTTCGGCGCATTTCGAACATACGATCGTTGTCACAACGGGAGAAGCGGAAATCCTCACACGGTAGCTCCGGGCCGGTCACCTATGGCAAAACAGGGTCCCATTAAAGTCGACGGCGTCATCACCGAGACGCTCCCCAACGCGATGTTCAAGGTGAGCCTCGAGAACGGCCACAACGTCCTTGCGCACATCTCGGGAAAGATGAGGATGAATTTCATCAAGATCCTTGTCGGCGACAAGGTGACGGTTGAGCTTTCGCCGTACGATCTGACGAAGGGTCGGATCACATACAGGTATAAATAAGGTCGCGTGCATTATGAAAGTCCGGTCGTCGGTCAAGAAAATCTGCATCAACTGCAAGATCATACGGCGGAAGGGTGTCGTCCGAGTGATCTGCAAGAATCCGAAACACAAACAGCGTCAGGGTTAAGAAGGAGGAGGATGCCCTTTGGCTCGTATTGCAGGAGTTGATCTCCCGAAGAAGAAACGCTCAGAGATCGGTCTCACGTACATCTACGGGATCGGCCGGACATCGTCGCGCGCCATCCTGTCGAAGGCGGGGGTCGATGTGGACAAGAAGATCGGAGACCTGAACGACGACGAAGTCGCAAAGATCCGCGGCATCATCACCGCCGATTTCAAGGTGGAAGGGGCGCTCCGCAGCGAGACGCAGATGAACATCAAGCGCCTGATGGATATCGGATGCTACCGCGGAATCCGGCACCGCAAGGGGCTCCCGGTGAGGGGTCAGCGGACGAGGACGAATTCCCGCACCCGCAAAGGGCGGCGCAAGACCGTCGCGGGAAAGAAAAAAGTCGCCGCAAAAACGTAACGTCATTAACACGAGGAGGAACGAGTGGCCAAAACCGCTCCGGCAGCCGGTGGGGCTGCAGAACCAGTCAAGAAGAAAAAAAAGATCCAGGTNNATCAAGGCCACGTTCAACAACGTCATCGTGACCATCACCGACGTGTACGGCAACACGATCAGCTGGTCCTCAGCCGGCAAGAACGGCTTCAAAGGATCGCGCAAGAACACGCCGTTCGCCGCGCAGGTGTCCGCCGAAGCGGCGGCGAAGGCCGCACACGACCTGGGACTGCGCAAGGTGGAGGTCTTCGTGAAGGGCCCTGGTTCGGGGCGCGAGGCCGCCATCAGGGCGCTCCAGGTGACGGGTCTCGAGATCTCGAGCATCCGTGACGTGACCCCGATTCCCCACAACGGCTGTCGCCCGCCGAAACGGCGGAGAGTCTAAACCACGACGGCAATCTAGAGACTGAGCAGAAAGAACTTCTATGGCACGATATACCGATCCGAGTTGCAGGCTGTGCAGGCGCGAGAAACAGAAGCTGTTCCTGAAGGGGACCAAGTGTTTCACCGAGAAGTGTCCGGTGGAACGCCGCGCGTTCCCTCCCGGGCAGCACGGCCAGAACCGACGGACCAAGATCTCCGAGTACGGCGTCCAGCTGCGCGAGAAGCAGAAAGTGCGGCGCATGTACGGCCTGCAGGAGACCCAGTTCCGGAACACATTTGAGCGCGCCCTGAAACAGACCGGGAGGACCGGCGAGACGCTTGTGAAGCTGCTCGAACGGCGTCTGGACAACGTGGTCTACAGGCTCGGGCTTGCCCCTTCGCGTAAGGCGGCGCGTCAGCTCGTCAATCACGGGCACTTCATGGTCAACAATCATTCGGTGGACATCCCGTCGTACCTGCTGAAGGCGGGGGACTCGATCCAGGTGCGCGACAAGAGCAAGAAGCTCGAAATCCTGCACGCGTCGATGAAAAGGATGAAAGACACGGCAATGCTCCCGTGGCTGAGCCTGGACAAGGCCGCCATGGTCGGGATCTTCCTGAACGTCCCCGAACGCGCGGATATCCCGTTGAACGCCGACGAGCAGCTGATCGTCGAACTCTATTCAAAGTAAGTCAAAGTAAGAAAAGGTGGGAACGCTATGACAACAGGAACGATCCAGATGCCGGAGAAAATCCAGCTCGACGAGTCGACGTACTCGCCGACGTTCGGGCGGTTCATCGTCCAGCCGCTGGAAAAGGGCTTCGGCGTTACCATCGGGAACGCGATGCGGCGCGTGCTGCTCTCGTCNNTGCGGATGAAGCTCGTCAACAAGAAGACCAACCGCATCGTGGTGCCGCTGAAAGGGCCCATGGCCTTCACGGCAGGCGAGATACAGAAGGCGACGCCGGACGTGGAAATCCTGAACCCGAAGCTGCACATCGCAACGCTGAACACCGAAGCGAACTTCGAGCTCGACCTGCGGATCGGACGGGGGATCGGCTACGTCGTGGCCGAGGAGAACAAGGCCCTGGACCAGACGCTCGGGGTGATCCCGATCGACTCGGTCTTCACGCCGATCGTCAACGTCCGTTACTTCGTCGAGACGACCCGCGTGGGACAGCAGACCGACTACGAGAAGCTGACGATCGAGCTCGACACCGACGGGTCGATCACCCCGGAGGATGCGCTCGCGTACGCGGGGAAGATCCTGCGGGACCATATCCAGCTTTTCATCAACTTCGACATGGAGCCTGAGGTCCCGAAGGAGGAATCGGAACAGGACGCGGAGTTCGCGCGCATCCGGAAGGTGCTCCTCACGCCGGTGGATGAGCTCGAGCTGTCGGTCCGTTCGCACAATTGCCTGCGCGCCGCGAACATCAAGACCATCGCCGATCTTGTGCGCCGC
>PMDK01000124.1 GCA_003154425.1 Ignavibacteriota bacterium | reverse complement strand
ACCGGTTGTGGTGCAACACCTATCAGCCGGCCGGCGGGATGGCCGAGGACTACAGCGCCAACTTCTCGCTGGACCGGGCCGTGTTCCGGCGCGTTGATAACGACATTGAGAGCGAGACGGAGATCATCGTCGCTCCGGAAGACGACGTCGAGATCCGGCGGATGACTCTCGTAAACCGTTCCCTCCGGACCCGCCGTCTCGATCTCACGAGCTACGTTGAACTTTCGATGGCGCCTCACAATGCGGATCGCCAGCATCCCGCGTTTAACAAACTGTTCATCAAGACAGAGGCGGTGCCCGCGGAGAAAGCGCTTCTCGCGCACAGACGATCCCGACAGGAGAGCGAGCCCCCGATGTGCGTCGGTCACCGCTTCACCCTTGAACAGGATGAGGCCGGAGGCCTGCAGTATGAGACCGACCGGGCACGGTTCATCGGACGGGGAAGAACGCTTGCCGGTCCGATGGGCGCGGTTCAGGAGCCGGGAAAGAGCGAGGGTTTTGTCATTGACCCTATCCTCAGCCTGCGCCAGAGCCTGAACCTGGGTCCGCGCCAGCGTGTCCAGGTTTCGATGATTCTGGCAGCCGGGGAAACCCGCGAGCAGGTCCTGAGTCTGCTGAGCAAGTACGGAGATCCTCGTGCAATCGATCGGGCGATGGAGCTGGTCTGGTCCACGGCCCAACTCGAGTTGCGGCTCCTGCGAATCCAGCCCGATGAGGCGCGGCGCTTTCAGCAGCTGGCGAGTCACCTGCTCTTTCCCAATCTCCTCCTCCGTTCTCCCGCAGACCGGATCATGAAGAACCGCAAAGGCCAGTCCGGCCTGTGGACCTATGCCATCTCCGGCGACCTGCCGATCGCCCTGGTCGCCATTGGCGAGGAGCGTGACATGAGCCTGGTGCGTCAGATGCTTCAGGCACATGCCTACTGGCGGATGCACGGGCTCATGACCGACCTGGTAATCCTGAACGAAGAGGCCGGCGGCTACAGGCGCCCGCTGCACGAAGCGCTCGAACTCCTGATCCAGTCCTATGCGGGGACTTCGGGCGACGACCGTCGGGGGGGGATCTATCTTCGCGATGCGGACCTTATTCCCCCGGAAGACCTGACTCTTCTGCGGACCGTCGCAAGCATCGTGATCGTGGGGGCCCGGGGGACCCTTCCCCTGCAGTTGGGAATGAAGATGGATGCCCCCGATTTGCCCGAGCCGATGGTCTCGAAGCGTGACCCCCGTGATCCATCGGCAGTCCTCCCCTTTATGGACCTCGCGTACTTCAACAGCCTGGGGGGCTTTACTCCGGGCGGGCGTGAATATGCAATCTATCTGGGCCCGGGGATGAACACGCCCGCGCCCTGGATCAACGTCATCGCCAACCCGGGCTTCGGCACACTCGTGAGCGAAACGGGGGCCGGCTTCACATGGCAGGGAAACAGCGAGCGGAATCGTCTGACCCAGTGGTCGAACGACCCGGTGGTGGACCCGCCATCGGAGGCGCTGTACATCCGGGATGAGGAAACAGGCATCTACTGGACGCCGTGCGCTTCGCCGATCCGTGAGGAGGCCGCGTACCGTGCCAGGCATGGGGCGGGATATTCCGTATTCGAGCATAACAGTCACGGTATCGAACAGGAGCTGACGGTCTTTGTCCCCGTTGATGACAGGGGGGGGAAACCGGTCAAGATTCAGAAGCTGTCACTGAGAAACGATACCGACAGACCACGGAAGCTCTCCGTGACATTGTACGCGGAGTGGACTCTCGGCGAGTTTCGTGAATCTTCACAGGACCATGTCGTGACCGGCTGGGATGAGGATGTTCAGGCGCTGACAGCACGCAATTATTACAATCCCGATTATGCCGATCGGGTGGCTTTTGCGGCCACGAGCGAGCCCGCCGGATCGTACTCCGGAGACAGGACAACCTTCCTGGGGCGCAACCGCACGATGAGGAACCCGATGGCGATGGAGCGAACAGCGCTTCCGGGCCGGACCGGGGCGGGGCTGGACCCGTGCGCCGCAATACAGTCGATCGTCAGGCTGGCCCCCGGCGAACGGACCGAAATCACGTGTTTGCTGGGTCAGGCCGGGTCGCTGGAGGAAGTCCAGGCGCTCGTTCTTACATTCCGGAACGGCCGGGTTGTGGAGGCTGCGCTTGAGGAGACAAAAAAGTGGTGGGATGACCGGCTCGGCTCGATCCAGGTGCATACGCCTGAACTCGCCGCTGATTTCCTGATCAACCGCTGGCTCCTCGTTCAAAGCATCGCCTGCCGGATGTGGGGGCGTTCCGCCTTCTACCAGTCCGGGGGGGCCTTCGGCTTCCGCGATCAATTGCAGGACGTGATGGCGCTGTTGTATGCGCATCCCGCCCTGGCCCGCGAACACATTCTGCTCGCGGCAAGCCGTCAGTTCAAGGAGGGGGACGTCCAGCACTGGTGGCATCCTCCGACCGGCGTGGGAATCCGCACGCGGATCTCCGATGATCTCCTCTGGCTCCCTTTCGTCGTTGCTCACTACGTCAGAACCACCGGGGACACGGGCATCCTGCACGAGAATGTCACCTTCCTCGACGCACCGTTGCTGAAAGACGATCAGCCCGAGATCCTTCAGTCCCCGGGGGTCTCAACTGAACGGGCTCCGCTCTTTGAGCACTGTCAGCGCGCGCTCACGCACAGCCGGAAGTTCGGGCCCCATGGATTGCCCCTGATGGGAACCGGAGACTGGAACGACGGGATGAACCTCGTCGGTGCCGGAGGGAAGGGGGAAAGCGTCTGGCTGGCCTGGTTCATGGTGGATGTGCTGAAGGGGATGGTGGAAATGTCCGGACTCCTGGGGCGGCCGGATCTCTGCATCACGTATGATCAGGAACGGAAAGCGCTCATCCAGCGGGTCGAACAGTTTGCATGGGACGGGGAATGGTATCTTCGGGCGACATTTGACGACGGCACGCTCCTGGGTTCTTCGGTGAACCTGGAGGCGCGTATCGATTCTCTGCCTCAATCCTGGGCATGGTTGAGCGGTGCCGCCCGCCCGGACCGGGCGGAGAAAGCGCTGGAATCGGCGTGGGGACATCTCGTCCGCGAGGATGACGGGCTGGTGCTCCTTTTTGATCCTCCCTTCGACGCCATGAAGCCGTCACCAGGATACATCAGAGGGTACCCACCCGGGGTAAGGGAGAACGGCGGTCAGTACACTCATGCGGCTGTATGGCTCGCGATGGCGATGGCGCGGAGCGGTGACGGCACCCGCGCGGCGAACATTCTGCGGATGATCAACCCCATTGAGCGCGCGCGCGACCCGTTGACGGTGTGGCGCTACGGGGTGGAGCCGTACGTGATTTCGGCCGACGTGTACAGCCTGCCCGGGCGGATCGGCCAGGGGGGCTGGTCCTGGTATACCGGATCGGCGGGGTGGATGTACCGCGCCTGGCTCGAGGAAATCCTGGGGCTGCATATACGCGGAGAGACCATGAGCATCGCCCCGGTGATTCCTGCGTGGTGGGATGGTTTCACAATGAGCTACCGCCACGGCGAAGCAGTTTACGAGATCCAGGTCGAGAATCCCGAACACTGCGAGCGCGACGTTTCCCGCGTGGAGATCGACGGCCGGTGCGTGAAAGGCGGCGTGATCCCTCTGGGCCGGGATCTGGTCAAGCACCGGATCGTCGTGCGCATGGGGAAGACGGCAGAGCCGGCCTGATCACTTCCCGTCGGGAATTCGGCCGGCGGAGAAAGGGCTCCTTCATCTCCTGATCTTCATAGATGGGCATTCCTGAGGAAAACGAAGTACTCTGCGCCCCAGTAGTCATATCTGTCCACGACGACAATCGTCGGATCCTCGAGCAGCTTCTCCCTCGTCAACCCGGTCTGGAAGAACCGCGGATTCGATGTGTACGGATCCCAGAGGATGAGGCAGTGCGGATACTTTGCAAGCATCCCTCCATCCAGTTTCTCAAAATGAGGCCCCCCGGACGGCGGCACGTCCATCACGTACGCCGCGACGCAGTTGTTGCTCAACACCGTCAGGTCAGGGTAGTCCGCCCGCAGCCTGCCGGTCATTGCGATGACGATCTTTTCATAGTTTGCCCAGCGGCGGGGGTGAGTCGTCAGCGTGCAATTGAATACGACCGCGCCAAAGAGGAGGGCGGAAAGTGCAAAGCGACTCCACGCCGGCTTCATTCTCTCAAGAACTTCCGAGAGCCCGTACACCGACACAATCCCGACGAACGGCGCGACAACCGCAATGTACCGGAACTCCCCGATGCTCCCCGTCCAGTGAAATACCTCCGCTCCGGCAAGCGTATTGACCGTGATATTGATGGCCATGGCGCACAGGGGGATTCCAAACCGGGCGGCGCTCCGTGTCCGGATGATGAATATGACACCGGCGGCGAAGAGGAGCACCTGTGCCGTCCCGAAGATCGTGTGCAGGTTTTCCGCATAGTACATCACCGGGATGCCGGAGACATATTTGCCCAGATGAGAGAATTTCGACCACTCCCTGAAGAATGTCATCACATCCCCTGAGATGACCGCCGACGATCCCACCCACAGCAGCGGGCCGAGCAGCACGAGGGGAAGAATCCCCTTTTCCCGTTTCCACATGTAGATGAAAAACATCAGGAGGGCGAATGCATACATCTCAAACCGGAAGAGAAACACCGTTGAAACGAGTGCCAGACTCCACCCGTACCTTCCCTTCAGGTGACACAGGTAGGAGAGCGCGAGCAGGAGGGCTGCCGGCGCCTCGGCCAGGCACGCGTAGGATATGTCGAAGAGTACCGGCTGGAGCCCGGTGAGAAGGACGACCCATACCGCATGTTTGATGTTCAACAATGCCGCGATCCGGTAGATGACCAGAAGGAGACAGAGGAAGAGCGCGAGGCAAAAGAACATCGTGAACGTGTGTCCGAGCTGTGCCGGCAGGGCGAAGAGCCACAGCCGCCCGGGCCTGTGCCATGTTTGCACGGTGACCGGCAGTGCGGTCAGGACGAACCGGCTGTAGAGAAAATGTGCACATTCGTCGACCGGGTAGAAACCGTCTGACAGGAGAATCCAGACCGATTCGATGGCGGCGACGACGCCGAGGAAAAACAGAAGGAGCGGATTCCTCAACCAATGTTTCGTGATCGCCATGCAATGTCCCGCTTGTGTTCTCCACCGGGGGATTAACTACTTTTCCATCCCTTCGGCCGATTTTATCCGATGGTGTTGATCGGTATTCTATGACTCATACAATGGAGAAGGAGATTCCTATGCGTTCAATACTCGCTTCTGCGGCGGTCCTGTTCCTGTTCAGCGCCGCCAGTGCACAGACGCTAAGCATCAATATCGGTACCCAGCCCGTCTGGGGCCCGACGGGCTATGACCATGTTGAATACTACTACTTGCCCGACATAGATGCTTATTACTATGTCCCCCAGCACCAGTTCATCTATCAGGAACGCGGACAGTGGCGAAGAGAGGCAAACCTGCCATCGCGCTATGGCAACTATGACCTTTTCAATGCTCACAAAATAGTGGTAAATGAGCGGACACCGTACAGGCACGCACAGGTTTACCGGGACAAATATGCCTCATTCAAGGGCCGTCACGATCAGCAACCGATTCGTGACAGTCGTGATGCGAAGTATTTCGTGAACCCGAGCCATCCCGAGCATGCCAAGTGGGTCGAACAGAACAGGCGGGGCCCGGGAAACAGCGGCAACGATAAAGGCAACAATGGAAACGGCAGGGGAAACAAGGGCGACGATAGAGGCAACAGGGGGAATGACCCCAAGAGATAGATAGGAAATGGCGTACGCCCGTTCTGCCCTGTGGCAGTCCGGTCGAGTGTGAGGTGCGGCATCATCGGGTGCATCTTCCTGAATGAAGTTCTGACGAACTTAATATACGGGAAGTTCACCCGATTTTCTATTCCCGCACAGGCGTCAATAAGAGAAGAAGTGCGTCAAACAGGCGGCAATTGAAATGGGATACCTCTCGGAAAGAAATGCAGACAGGAGAGCAGACCAGGGTGCGATGAGAGGGCCCGGTCATCCCGGCGGGGGGTAAGGGAACGGCCCCGCTCCTCAAAGGGAGCGGGGCCGTTCGCGAATCACTCCTCCAGAGGAGTGTCTAGTAGTTCGACCAGCCGGCGCCGCCGGAATCAGAGGAGTAGGATTCCATCTTCTTGTGGTCGGGTTTCTTCCGGCCGGGCTGGGGGGTGTACCGTTTGTCGTTGTGCGGCGCGGTCCGTCCGGATTGTGGATGCCGTTTGTCGTCGTGATGCGTCGCGGTCCGTCCGGATTGAGGGTGCCGCTTGTTGTCGTGCTGTGGCGCGGTTCGTCCGCTCCTGGACGGGGGGGAGACGTGTGATTGCATCTGGGCGTGCTGAGGCGCGGCAGTAAATCCGGGATAGGCGTTCACCATATACCGTTTTCCCACGAATTTCTCGATGCGGGTGAGATACTGGAGTTCCTCGCGGGCGACGAATGTGATGGCGTCGCCGCTTGCCCCGGCCCTTCCCGTCCGTCCGATGCGATGGATGTAGTCTTCCGGGTACTGGGGGATGTCGTAGTTGATCACATGCGATATGCCGCTGACATCGATCCCACGCGCGGCGATATCGGTCGCCACAAGAACCCGGAATTTCCCCTCCTTGAACCCCTCGAGGGCCTTCTCTCTCTGGGACTGTGTCCGGTTGGAGTGGATGGCTGCGGAAGCTATTCCCGTCCTCTCAAGGCGTCTGCTGATCTTGTCGGCTCCGTGCTTGGTCCTGGAAAAGACGAGGACGCTTTGCATATGTTCCGCCTCCAGCGCATGTACGAGCAGGTCGATCTTGGACCCCTGCGGCGCGTTGTAGAAATGCTGGATGATAGTCTCCGCGGGATTGCGGCGCTCCCCCACCTGAACGGTTTGCGGATCGCGAAGGATGTTTGCGGCAAGCGTCTTGATATCAGCCGAGATCGTCGCGGAAAAGAGCATTGTCTGCCGCTGCGACGGGATAGCGGCGATGATCTTCCGGACGTCGTTGATGAAGCCCATGTCGAGCATCCTGTCGGCCTCGTCCAGAACCAGTATCCGTATGCCTGAGAGATCAACAGTCTTCCGCTGCATGTGATCCAGGAGCCTCCCGGGGGTTGCAACGATGATATCGGCACCCCGGCGGAGGGCCTTGATCTGCTGCTCCATGCCGGCGCCCCCGTAGATCGAAGTGGAGCGGAGGGAGACGAATTTCCCGTATTTTGCCACCGCCAGCTGAACCTGCTGGCAGAGCTCGCGGGTCGGGGTGAGAACCAGCGCCCGGGGAAGCTTTCCCCCGGCGTGCAACCCGGTGCCTGAGGCAAGGTGGTGGAGTATGGGAAGCACGAATGCCGCCGTCTTTCCCGTTCCGGTCTGCGCGCACGCGATGATGTCTCTCCCCGCGACTGCAGGTTCGATGGCGAGAAGCTGAATGGGGGTGGGCACGGTGTAACCTGCAGCGCCGATCCCCTTCATGATATGGTCTGAAAGACCAAAAGTTGTAAAACCCATGAAACAAACCTCTTTGTAAGATGAAAAATCAGTGATCCCCTCCGCCGTAACGATTCGTCAGGGGCGAAAGAGTCTACTATACCATGAAACAGGCTGGGATCAGGAACGCAGGAGGGTGGGTTGCATTCATCATCGGAAAGCGAGTCTCAACGTCCGCTTCCGATACAGGCTCGACCGGTTACGGTATGCTGCTGGTATGCAGTGGAAATAATGTACGTATCATTCCGGACAAATCCTAATTGTTTCTCATGTATCTTCGTATCGGCCGGAGGTTGACTATCTCCCCGGATTTTGCATATTGTCCGGTGCCTTTTGTGAACGAGAGACCGTTCTGGAATGAGCAAAGGCACGCACAAAGCACATACTGCCGGGAGCCGGGGTTTCTTCCTCCCGTCCCGACACAACCCGGGCGCATTGAATGGATATGTCGGCAGATGTCGTGATTGTCGGTGCGGGGCCGTCCGGCCTCTCGTGCGCAATCGAGGCAAAGAACGCGGGGCTCCGTGTGATCGTGCTCGAGAAAGGGAGCATTGTCGATTATATCAGGCGGTTCCCGGCGAACCTTGTCTGGTTTTCCACCCCCGAGCTCCTCGAGATCGGCGGAGTTCCCTTCGTCATTTCCACCGTCCGTCNNTCGACAACCCGAACCGCCTCGGCGTCCCGGGAGAGGATCTGCCCCACGTGTTCCATTACTACGATGAGCCGTTCAGGTATTTCGATTCAGACGTGGTGGTCGTCGGCGGGAGGAATTCGGCGGTGGAGGCGGCGCTTGACCTCTACAGGCACGGTGCAAGAGTCTGTCTCGTGCACCGGGGGGAACGGCTGAGCGACGGGGTGAAATACTGGATACTGCCGGATATCGAAAACCGTATCAAGGCGGGTGAGATACACTCATCGTTCCGGACCACGGTCCGGAGCATCGGTGCCGGGGGAGTGAACGTGGACGGTCCTGCGGGGCCGGTGCAGTTCCCCGCGAGATTCGTGTTCATCCTCACGGGCTTCCACCCCGATGTCGCACGCATGCGCGCCTTCGGCATCGACATCGATCCGGAAACGCTCGCTCCGCGCCACGATCCATCGACGTTCGAGACGAACATCCCCGGGTTGTACGTTGCCGGTTCAACGGTTGCCGGAAAGTTCAACAACAAAATATTCATCGAGAACGGCCGGCTCCACGGGGGCGCCATCGTGAAGGCCATATGCGCCGCAGGCCGTGGGAAACCTTGATTCTCACCCCCTTTTTCGTTACTTTTATTGATAAATCAAATCCAGCCCTCCGCGGGCCTCGCCCCGCGGACCAGTACTGTCTGTCCGCAATCGATCGGAAAGGTAAGGAATGAAGGAAGGCAAAATCGTCCAGGTCATCGGGCCGGTCGTTGACATCGAGTTCTCCGACGGCTCGCTCCCCGAAATCCTCAATGCCATCAGGATTCCCCGAACGAACACTCAGGGAGAACAGGAAGAATTGATCGTCGAGGTCCAGCAGCACCTGGGCGACAACCGGGTGCGGACAGTCGCGATGGATTCGACGGACGGGCTCATGCGGGGAATGAAATGTCTCGACACGGGCGACCCGATCACGGTTCCGGTGGGACCCGCGACGCTTGGCCGGCTGATCAACGTCATCGGTGAGGGGATCGACGGACTGGGAGAGATCAAGGCCGAGAAGCGGTACCCGATTCACAGGCCGGCGCCCGCGTTCGATCAGCTTTCCACGAAGAAAGAGATGTTCGAGACCGGCATCAAGGTGATCGATCTGCTCGAGCCGTATTCCAAAGGGGGGAAAACCGGGCTCTTCGGCGGGGCGGGGGTCGGCANNAAATGAAAGGGACCGGGGTGATCGATAAGACCGCACTCGTGTTCGGACAGATGAACGAGCCCCCCGGTGCCCGCTCGCGCGTGGGTCTGACTGCGCTGACGATTGCGGAATATTTCCGGGAAGAAGAAGGGCGCGATGTCCTCCTGTTCATCGACAACATCTTCCGGTTCGTCCAGGCCGGCTCCGAGGTNNAGCCGACGCTCGGCACGGAAATGGGGGAACTGCAGGAACGGATCACCTCCACAAAGCGAGGGTCCATCACATCGGTCCAGGCAATCTACGTGCCGGCGGACGACCTCACCGACCCCGCTCCTGCGACGGTGTTCTCGCACCTGGACGCGACCACGGTCCTCAGCAGGCAGATTGTGGAGCTCGGCATCTACCCGGCGGTC
>PMDK01000310.1 GCA_003154425.1 Ignavibacteriota bacterium | reverse complement strand
GCCAGGGGGCACCCGGTCCTCGACGGGAAGAATCAGAAGATCACGATCCCCGGGTCGCTGCGGGCTGTGAAGGCGATGGGCGTGCTTCTTGAGGCGCACGACATCGCGCAGGTCTCCATCAATCTGGTGAACTACCACGTCACCCCTCCCCACCTGGCATTTGAAGAAGTGAAGAAGGAGGCGGCCTCTCTCGGTGCGCACGTGACGGGGAGCGAGATCGTCGGTCTCACGCCGAAGGATGCCCTTCTGATGGCGGGCAGATACTATGCGCCGGGGGCGTCCGGGGAGGAAGCGATACTCGCCGCGGCGGTCGACTCGCTCGGCCTGGGCCAGTTCGAGCCGTTCGACATGCAAAAGAAAGTCATCGAAGCACAACTCTAACAGAACGCGGACACTGCCATGCCAGTCAAGAAAACACTTGCAGCATTCCTGGACGAGCTTGCCTCCTCATCCCCCGCCCCCGGAGGCGGGAGCGTGGCCGCGCTTGCCGGGGCCCTCGGCGCCGCGCTGACGGCGATGGTCTGCAACCTGACGATCGGCAAGAAAAAATATGCGGCTGTGGATGAGGAGATGAAGAAGATCCTCCTCCAGGCAGAGGAGATGCGCGCTCTCTTTACCGCGCTCATCGACAAGGATACGGAGGCGTTCAACAAGGTGATGGAGGCGTTCTCCCTGCCGAAAGAGACCGAACCGCAGAAGGCGCTCCGATCCGCGGCGATCCGGGAGGCGACGAAGGAGGCAACGAATGTCCCCCTGGAGGTCATGAAGCACTGCATCGATGCCCTGGCGCTCACCCAGCAGGTCGCCGCCTCCGGGAACGTGAATTCCGTCAGCGATGCCGGCGTCAGCGCCTACATGCTTCATGCCGCCGTTGAAAGCGCCGCGCTCAACGTGCGTATCAACCTGAACAACCTCAACGATTCGGAATTCGTCGGATGGAAGACGGATGAAATGGACTCCCTCATGAATACGAGCCGGATGATGCTCGAGGAGATCCAGGGGATCGTCGCGGACAAGCTGAAGAACAACTGAAGAAGTCCCGGGCGGGTCAGGGGCCGCTTCGCAGCGTGATTTCTCCCCCCGGCTTGAACGCGATGCGGAGGAATTCCCCTTCGGTGCGGACGTCGGCGTTGACGTTCGACGATGCGTGCCATGTCCTGAACGGGTTCCTGAGCTTCGCTTCCCCGCCTTTTTCCGAACCGATCCGCACTTCGCGCACGATCCCCCCCCTCTTCACGGCGCTGACAAGGAACGCGCCTTCGGTGCGGAGCGTGGCGAACGAGACATCCTGCCATCTCTCCGGGACGGCGGGAAAGACCTCGATGAATCCCGCGTAGCTCTGCAGGAGCATCTCCTGAAGGCCTGAGGCGAAAGCGAAGTTCCCCTCCAGCGTGAACGGCCGATAGGTAAAACCGGAGTAGCCCGATCTGGTCTGGTCGCCGTTGACGTGGAAGCTGTTTCGCGTGCAGAAGGCGCGCGCGAATATCGAAAGCGCGCCCGCTGCACCCTCGCCGTCCTTGCCGCGCGCCTTCAGGCTGGCCAGCCAGGCGTACGAATAGCCGCACCATGCGGCGGGGCCCACGGAATCGAAGCGGGCCAGCGTGTTCCGTATGATCTCCTGAGAGCGGACGCCGTCTTCCCAGCGAATCTCGCCGAGCGGATGTATTGCCATGGCGTTCGAAAAGTGCCTGTGCGATTCGTTGTACGGCAATCCCGGGGCGAACATGAGCTCGTGCTTTTGGCCGAGGGCAAACGCCGGGAATTCCCCCCCGATGCTTCTCCAGTGCGCGGACTCCCCCCCGAGAGAGAGCTCCTCCGCCATCTCCGCCGCCGCCCCGAACACGAACTTCATCAGCGCCAGGTCGTAGTTGGTGGTCCGGGCGAACCACGCCGATATGTCGTTGTTCCGGATTTCGGGGCTGGAACTGAGGGGGAGTCTCCGCAGCCCGTTCTCGTCCTTTATCGTCAGCCGCTCGAGGAATCGTGCCGTCTCCCTGAGCCAGGGATACCCCCGCGTGCGGAGAAATTCCCTGTCCATGCTGTAGCGCCAGTGAAGCCAGTAGTGGTGCGCCAGCCATGAGGAGATGGTGGGAGATCCCGCATATTGCATCCAGCCCCCCATCGCCGTCCCGTTCAGGGTTGTGACTCCGGGGACGGCCAGCCCCTCCGTCCCGAAATACTGTCTCGTGTACTTTTCGTACGCGGGCCTGTTGGCGTCCAGGTGGTCGAGGTATGCCAGCCCCTCCTCCAGGTGGTTTGCCGCGTAGCAGGGCCAGTAGCTCAGCTCGGTGTTCAGGTCATGGTGAAAGTCCCCCTTCCAGGGGGGGATGCGGCCGTTGTCGGCGGTCCAGACCGCCTGCAGGGAAATCGGGGGCGCCCCGCGCCGGGAAGCCGATCCGAACTTGTACTGCTCCATGTACCACTGTTTTTCAATCGCGGGATCCGGGACGTGCAGCGCGGACTTCGACCAGAAGTTTCTCCACCATTCTTCGTGCGCCCTGAGATCACGCCTCCACCCGCGGACGAGAGACTCACGGCATACCGAGGAAGCGGAGAGTCCTTCATGTTCACCCTTCCTGTGTGACGAGATGCTCCAAGTCCCTTCGAGTGTCTCCGGATCCGGTCGTCTCCAGGTCACACACACCTCGTAGGCGAACCCTCCCCATCCTTCCTGCCGGTATGTGATCGTGTCCCCCGTTTGCTTCACATCCCCCCTTGTGTAGGCCAGGCGGACAAGGTTGTCCCCCGCGACAGACCCCTGCGCCGATGTGTCCCCGTCCCCGGCGTACGGAGGGGGAAGGAGCCGCGTGGGTACGCCCCCCTTCAGGTGCTCCCACAGGAACCAGCCGGACGGCCTCGTAGCATGTATGAATGTCCTGAGCACGGCCCCCTTCTCCCACCGGATCACGGCGAGTGCGCTGTCGACGGAGAGGTGAACCGATCGGACGGGCCCCAGGGAACGGACGAGGAACGCCAGAGCGGCTCCGGGGATCTTCGTCGGCGCAGGCTCGCTCTCGTAGGGAGCATCAAAGTACCGCTGGACCACGGCGTACTCGTTCTTTCTCACCTGTTCACATATCCACCTGTAGCTGAATTCAGGCCGGTCGAGTCCCTTCATCGGCCGCTCGTCCCAGAGGTCAGCCCTGTCAAGCGAGATGCGCAGTGTATCCCCCTTTTCCCACAGGAGAGCGCCGAGCATCCCGTTCCCGAGCGGAATCCCCTCGTCCCATGACGGGGCAAGCTGTCTGCTTTCCAGGTTGTGCCCGGGATCCGGTTGTGCAACGACGGGGTGATGAGCCAGGAGGACGAGGAAGAGGAACAGCGCGGAAGCGCGCCGTGGCAAATGATCAAGGAAGGATGTATTATGATTGCCAGAACGGAAGCAGAAATCCGGTATGAGTAAGACACCTCTGCGTTTCATCCTTGCCCTCGCGTTGTCCGTGCGCATCGCGGCCGTCCCTGTCGTGCACAGTGTCCAGTACACCTCGGACGAACGGGAGTACCTGCACATGGCACGGCAGCTCCTCGATCGCGGGATATTCGAAGACTCGAACGGAGACCGCGCTGTTCGGGCGCCTCTGTTCCCCGTGTTCCTGGCCGGGCTCATCTCCCTCTTCGGCGACAGGCTCATCGTCCTCCACCTGGCAGGGTGTCTTCTCGGTGCTGCTGGGGTATGGCTTGTGTATCTCCTGGCGATGCGCCTCTGGGCGGACCACCGGGGAGCCCTGTGTGCTGCAGCGATCGCGGCATTGTATCCCGGCCTGATCGTCTACAGCGCGTTGCTCCAGACTGAAACTCTTTACGGTGTTCTGTTCCTCCTTACGTTTCTCTGCTTGTACGCGCTGGCGGCGTCACTGCGGCCTTCGACAGCAATCGCGTGCGGAATCGCCTGCGGCCTTGCCTCTCTTACGCGGGCGGTGTTCGCCGGGTTTGTTCCGCTCCTCCTTCTGATCATGGTCTGGCAGCAGAGGGGCCGGTTGCAGCGCGCTCTCCCTGCGGCGTTCCTCGTTCTGATGTCAGCCCTCCTGACGATAGCCCCTTGGTCGCTGCGGAACGCAGCCATCTTGGGCAGTGCGGTCCCCATCGCGTCGGGGGGGGGGAGCTCGCTCCTCACCGGGAACAATCCGTATGCGGTGGGGACATACCGGGTCCGGGAAGGTTTTGATGAGTGGTTCCGGAAACAGGCGAGTGAGAGAGGCATCCCCGACGTTGCGCATCTGAACGAATTGGAACGGAGCGGACTCAGCGCGCGGATTGCGCTCGGGTACATGGCCTCCCACCCGCTCGAGGCGTTTCTGCTCTCATGCAGGAAAACGTACATCTTCTGGGTGTATCCTATTCTCCACACTGACTCCTGGCCGACGGGTCAGGCGGTCGCTGTCCTCTCGGACGCCCTCCTGTTGATCCTCTGTGCTGTCGGCGTCACAGGGATGTGGTTTCTCCGGGCGCGCCTCACGCCGGTGTACGCCGCGATTGGCTTTTTCTGGCTTGTGCAGGCCGTGCTCCACGCCGAGTCCCGGTTCCGTCTCCCGTTGGTCCCGCTGGCGGCTATCCTGGCGGGGTGGGGTGTGGCCATCCTGGTGCGCAGGCGGAAGTTAAAAGCGCTCCTGGCGCGCCCCGGAATGCGCAGGGCGCTCGCGGGATCTCTGGCGGGTGTCATCGTTCTCTACGCGGCGACCGGACTTCTCTTCCTGACGGGAGTCCTCCGGTGAGCCGCCGTCATCCGGGCGTCCGCTCCTCTTCCTGAAGGACGAGCGCGCACGCCACCAGCGCGGCGGTCTCCGTCCTGAGCCTCCGTGCGCCGAGTGTGACACTCTGGAATCCCGCCCCCTGTGCCGCCGCGACCTCTTCATCGCTGAACCCCCCTTCGGGTCCGACGCACACGACCGCCGGGCCATCCCCGGCACTCCGGGAAGGGCTCAGGGGCAGCTCCGCCTGTTCATGGGGGATGAGCTTCAGCGCGTGCGCCTCGCAGGAGGAGATAAATTCCCCGAACGGGACCGGCTCGAGGACCTCGGGAAGGACACAGCGGCCGGATTGCTTCATCGCCGCGACGCAGAGCTTCTGCCATCGCTCCGTCTTCGCGTGGCGCGGGATTGTCCGCGCCGTAAGAAGCGGGACGATCCGCACGACCCCGATCTCGCACGCCTTTTCCACGAGGTAATCGAATCGCGAAGGATTCTTCAGCACCCCGGCCCCCAGTGTGAGGGACCGGGCCGGCTCGTGCAGGCGCTGCGTGTGCCCCGTGATCCTGCACGCCGCTTCCTGCCTCGAGATCGACGTGATGAGCGCGTCATAACAGTTGCCAATGCCGTCGACAACTCTGAGTGCGTCCCCTTCCCTCATGCGCATCACATGCGTCATGTGCGAGAGCTCGGCCCCCGTGATCGTCAGCGTCGGGGGGGTGACGGAGCCCGGCGGGGCATAAAAGTACTCCATCGTCAGATGTTCCCGCGGAAATCGATGATGAACTGGCCGGTGCCGGACTCGTCCCACGCGTATTCGGTGCGGAGCACGATGCTGTACGGCAGAAGGAAATCGATCCCGCCCCCGTATCCTGTCGCGAACGAGCCGGGTGTCAGTTTGTCCCCCCGGTACCACGTGGCTCCGGTGTCCGTGAAGAGCGCGAGGCTGATCCCGAACCGCCATACGGAAAACTCGGCCGGCATGGCAACGGCCGAAAACAGAATTGTCCTCGCGTCCAGAAGCGAATAGCGGAGCTCAAGGGTCCCCCCCGCGATATCCTCCCCTTCCATCACGGTCTTGTAATACCCCCGGATCCTTTCCCCGGCTCCGAAATACGTGTGTGCGTATGTCGGGACGAGGCCCCCCTCGACAAGAGAGCCGAAGAGGCGCGCCGCCAGCGAGAAGCTCCCCCCGAGCGGAACGTACTTCCTCGCGTCGGCCCCGAACCTGCTGTAGTTCAATGCCGACTCGCCGAACCCGTTCTTGCCGGCGTAGAGTGAGATCATGGTTCCGCTTGTCGCGTATTCCCGCAGGTTGCGTGAATCGTACATGTAGCTCACGGTCGCGTACAGGTAGGTGTCCTGGCCGTTCGGCGAAGCGGTCCGTCCGGGGAGGTATGACGTAACCGAGACGTCGTGAAGTCCGACGTTGATCCCGGCGGTCTCGAAGAGGTTGAACCGCTTTCCCACGGTGCCGTTGATGTCGTAGTGACGCTCGTAGAAATCCCCGGTCAGGTCGGACTGTATGACGCTTCTGTTCTTGACCCGGGAGAACCCGAGCGACAGCGCGAAATACAGATTGTTTTCCCTGTCAAGCTGCGGGTCGGCAAATGAGAACGACACTGCAGGGTCGTAGCCGAAGACGACGGAGCCGTACAGTTTCTGGTTCCGTCCGCGGAAATTATAGTGGAGCAGGCCCCCGCCGAAATAGAATTTGTGGGGGTCCCCGTCGCGGAATCCGAAGATCGGGAGGGGGACGAGGTACCAGCGCTCGCGGACGTCGACGAAGAGGAAATGCTGCGCACCGAGCGAATCGTACAGGATGTCGACGCGCGTGAAGAGCCCCAGGCTGTAGATGCGTCCCTTGTCGTATTCGATGGCTTCGTAGGTGAGACGCGAGCCCGGTTTGATCGTCATCTCGTCCAATATGACGTACGCCTCGGTCTTGTCGTTCCCCCCCACGATGATCGTGTCGACAATGCCGAGGACGGGAGGGGGGGCGGCACTCAGCGTGTCCTGCGCTTTGCCTTCCGCATGCGGCCAGAGAAGAATGACGGCGGCGAGTGCTGCCGTCAGGCAAATCCTGCACAGGTGCACAGGGAACCGGGAGGAGCGCCTCATGCGATCAGCCGCCGGTGTTCCACCATGATGCACCTGTCGAGGACGACGTCCACTCCCGCGTCGGAAGCGGCTTTTGCCGCGCCCTCGTCCACGGTATCAAACTGCATCCAGAGAGCGCGGGCGCCGGAGCGGACGGCGGCCGCGGCGATCGCCGGGACGTGCTCGGGACGCCGGAAGATGTCAACGATATCGACCGGGTGGCCGATGCTCTCGAGGTCCGGAAACGCCGCCTGGCCGAGGACTTCGCGGACTGCAGGGTTCACCGGTATGATCACATATCCCTGCTGCTGGAGGTAGAGGGCCACGCGGTGGCTGTCGCGGTGCGGCATAAGGGAGAGGCCCACGACCGCGATCGTGCGGGATCGCCTGAGGAGGGACGCGATGTCGGTATCGGTGCCGAGAATGGCCATGACATGCTCATGCAAGGTGTTCGAGCGCCCGCGCGGCGGCTGCCTGCTCCGCCTCTTTCTTGTTCTTTCCCTTCCCGCGCCCCCTCCGCCCGTCGCTGAGGGAGACCTCGACGGTGAATGTCCTGTCGTGATCCGGGCCCTCTTCCAGGACAATAGTGTACCGCGGGACCCCGAGGCCGTTCGCCTGTGAGTATTCGAGAAGCATGCTCTTGTAGTTCTCGTCCGATGTGACGACGGCGCCGCTTTTCATGGCGCTCAGGACCCGCCGTTCCACGAATCGCCGCGCCTCGTCGAATCCGCCGTCCAGGTAGATTGCCGCGATGACGGCCTCGAATGCATCGGCGGCGATGGTGTCCCGCCCCTTCCCCAGGCCGCTCGAAGCGCTGGGGCTTGCGAGTATGAAATCCGCGAGTCCGATCGCTTTCGCGTATGCCGCCAGCGCCTTCCTGTTGACGAGACGGGAACGGACCTTTGTCAGGTCCCCTTCTTCGGCGCGGGGGTAGTGATGGTAGAGGTACTCGCCGACGATCAGGTTCAGTATCGAATCCCCGAGGAATTCCATCCGTTCGTTGGAGGAGCCGGGGTGGTGCTTGTGCTGGAGGTACGAACGATGCAGCAGGGCGTGCACGAACGTGTCCTTCTCTCGGACACGGTAATCGATCCTCCGTTCGAACTCCCTGAGGTGTTCCCTGAAGAGGGGGTGGGTATCTTCACCGGAAGCCGGCGCGGGTCGGTCCGGCCTCCGGAACAGCCTTGCGATGAGTCGACGCAACTGCTCCATACATCAGTTAGTTGGCGTATTTTTTCACCAGCAGCGTAGCGTTGTGGCCGCCGAATCCGAACGTATTGCTGAGCGCGTACTGCACGACGCGTTTCGCGGCCACGTTGGGGGTGTAGTCCAGATCGCATGCGGGGTCGGGATGCTCGTAGTTGATCGTCGGGGGGACGATGTCGTTCTTACACGCCAGTATTGCCGCGATCGCTTCCACCGCCCCGGCCGCCCCGAGAAGGTGGCCGGTCATCGACTTGGTCGAGCTGATCTTCATGGTGCGGGCGTGCTCGCCGAAGACCGTCTTGATCGCCTGTGTCTCGCTGATGTCGCCGAGCGGGGTCGATGTTCCGTGGACGTTGACATAGTCCACCTCCTCGGGTGTGATACCGGCATCCTTCAGCGATCGGCGCATCGACCGTACGGCCCCGTCGCCTCCCTCCGGCGGCGCGGTGATGTGGTGGGCGTCGGCGGTGAATCCGATCCCCACCATCTCGCAGTAGATTCTCGCCCCGCGGGCCTTCGCATGCTCGAGTTCTTCCAGTATCACCGCGCCCCCCCCCTCGCCCATCACGAACCCGTCCCGGCCGGCGTCGAAGGGCCTGCTCGCCTTTTCCGGAGCGTCGTTGCGCGTGGAGAGCGCCCGCATGGCGTTGAACCCTCCGAGCCCCATCGGGGTGATGGGTGCCTCGGACCCGCCGCAGACCATCACTTCTGCGTCGCCGTACTGGATGATCCTGAACGCGTCGCCGATGGCGTGCGACGCGGTGGCGCACGCCGACACGGTGGCGTAATTCGGGCCCTTGAAACCGTGCTTGATCGAGATGTTCCCGCTTGCGATGTCCGGAATGAGCATGGGAATAAAGAACGGGCTGATCCGTCCGGGACCGCCTGCCATCAGGTTCTTGAATTGCGTGTCGTAGGTGGCCATGCCGCCGATGCCGGATCCGAAGACCACGCCGTAGCGGTCCGGATCCTCCCCCTTGAGGGAGATACCCGCGTCCGCGATCGCCTGGTCACACGAGATCAACGCGAACTGGGCAAACGGGTCCATTCGCTGGGAGGACTTCCTGTCGAGGAAATCCGTCGCCTTGTAGTTCTTCAACTCGCACGCGAAGTGGGTGTCGTAGAGCGACGTGTCGAAATGCGTGATGGGGGCCGCGCCGCTCTTTCCGGCAAGCAGGTTGGTCCAGAACTCCGGCACGGAATTGCCGATCGGAGTGACCGCCCCGAGTCCTGTGACGACGACTCTACGTCTGCCGCTGGTGCTCATGCGTTGATACTCTCCTTCCTGTTCGCCCGCCGGATAGAGACGCCCGGCGGGTGTCCGGGCGTGATGCCCGCCCCCCGGCGAGTCGGGGGGCGGGGGAAATTCCGGGCCGCTTCAGGCGCTTTTCGACGTGATGTACTTGATGGCGTCTCCGACGGTGGAGATCTTCTCCGCATCTTCGTCGGGGATCTGCAGATTAAATGCCTTTTCGAATTCCATCACCAGCTCCACGGTGTCAAGAGAGTCGGCGCCGAGATCGTTCGTAAACGACGCTTCCGGGGTGACCTGTCCGTCGTCCACTCCGAGTTTGTTGATGATGATCTCTTTCACTTTTGCCTCAATGTCTGCCATGACGCTGACCTCCTGTGTGAGTGATGAAATATTGTGAATGATCGGACGTCCTTGTTCTCTGTCCTACATGGTCAAACCGCCGTCGACGCACAGAACCTGCCCGGTGATGTATCCTGCGTCGTCCGACGCAAGGAAACGGACGACCGACGCAATCTCCTCCGGCCGGGCGGTCCTCTTGAGCGGTATCATCCCGATCAGGGTCTTCTTCTGTTCTGGGGTCAGGGCACCCGTCATGTCCGTGTCCACGAAACCCGGTGCGACGGCATTCACCTGAATATTGCGAGAAGCGAACTCTTTTGCAATAGATTTGGTGAAGCCGATGATCCCCGCCTTGGACGCCGCATAGTTCGATTGCCCCGCATTTCCGCTGATACCCACTATTGAGGTTATGTTGATGATCTTTCCCGCCCGCTGCCCCACCATCTGGCGGGCCGCCGCCTTCGTGAAATTGTAGACGCTCTTGAGGTTGCTGGCGATCACCTGGTCCCAGTCCTCCTCGCTCATCCGCATGAGCAGCCCGTCCCGGGTGATCCCCGCGTTGTTGATGAGAATGTCGAGCCGGCCGTGATCGGCGATCACACGTGCCACAAGCGCCGCCGCCTCAGAAGTGGACGAGGCGTCCGAGCAATGCGCGGAGACCGTGTGTCCCTTCGCGCGGAGCGCCGAAGCGAGATCCTCCGAAACGCCGGAAGAGCTCTTGTAGGTGAACACCACCGTGGCGCCGGCACCGGCGAGTTCCTCGACGATCGCCCGCCCGATCCCCCGCCCGCCTCCCGTCACGAGAGAGATCTTTCCCTGGAGTGTGCTCATGATTTCACCGATGGATTCCGGCCGGGATTCAGAAGCGCGGCGTAGTGTCTCTCCATCAGTACGTATCCCTCGTCGCCGACGATATGGACGAGTTCTTCCCTGCACGCTTCAAACAGGGGGATTTCGAACGACGTCCCGATCGTACAGCAGGATTCTTCGTTCTGAAGCATCTCGTCGAAACTGACGATGCCGTCGGAGATTTCGATCGGGTAGAGTACGCAGAACAGGGGCTTGATCGACCACTTGTGCATCCCCTCCGCGACTGCCGCCTTCTGGAGAGAGCAGCGTCCCTGGCCGTCGAGGAACGCGCATTTGTCGTTAATCACCTGCGTCCCCACGCACCGTCCCGACGGGAAGTCCGGGTCGTCGGCCGCCTCCGTCTCGAACCAGCGCGAGGGATCGGCCGTTTGCGTCTGGTCCATGTGCCTTGTAATGAGATCCCTGTGCGCCAGTATGACTTCCCGCTCCTGGAGATCGACGAACACTCCTCCTTCGCAGCACACGGAAGAGCATGAGCAGGGGCCCCCGCCCCGCGGGAATCCCTTGGCAAAGAGCTCTCCCGACATCGTGTACGTATCGATCCTGAGCGACTTATCCGGTGTGATCATGTCGTCTCCCCCGTGCGGGACTCCGACCCGGAGACGGGAAGGGTCTGTGCGATGTCCCGCCAGGCATCCACCCCGGCCGTCGCCACCTCGGGCGCGATCCTTTTGATGAGCCCTTGCAGGACCTTTCCGGGGCCGATCTCCGTACATTCGGTCATACCGTCACGCACCATGTTGTGCACGCTCTCCTCCCAGCGGACGGGGCTCGTCAGCTGCCGGTACAGCAGGGTGCGGATCTCCTCCGCGCGACGGACAGGCTCCGCCGTCACGTTGGCGTAGACGGGGATGCGCGCATCCCGGACCGTCGCGCGGTCAAGCCCTTTCTTCAGTCCTTCCTGCGCGCCCGCCATGAGCTCTGAATGAAATGCGCCGCTGACGACGAGCTCCTTCACCATCCTGGCGCCGCGCGACTTCGCGATCTCCATGGCCCTGCGGACTCCCGCGACGGAACCGGAAATGACGATCTGTCCCGGAGAATTGAAATTCGCTGGCTGCACGATGCCCGCCGCCGCGGCTTCCCCGCAGACTTCCTGGATCACCTGGGGCGAGAGCCCCACAACCGCGGCCATCGTTCCCGGATGCTCCTCGCCTGCGCGCTGCATCAGCTCTCCGCGGAGCCGGACCAGTCTGAGCGCGTCCTCAAACGACAAAGCCTGGGCCGCCACCAGGGCGGAGTATTCGCCGAGCGAATGTCCGGCCACCATCGCAGGACGGGCGTCCATCGCGGCAAACAGCACGACGCTGTGAAGGAAAATCGCCGGCTGTGTGTTCCTGGTCTGGCGGAGTTCCTCCTCCGGTCCCTCGAAACAGATCCTGCTCAGGGGGACTCCCAGTATCGCGTCCGCCTTTTCGATCAGCGCGCGCGAGGCCGGGTGAGCCTCAAAGAGGTCCTTCGCCATCCCCACGTATTGCGACCCCTGACCGGGGAACACGTATGCCGTCATTCCCATGGCGTCAGCGGGCGTCCTCCGCCGTCCATTTCATGAGGACGGCACCCCACGTCCAGCCTGCACCGAAGCTGGCCATGACGATCGTCTGTCCCTTTTTCAGTTTCCCCGACTGCCACCACTCGGAGAGACAGAGGGGAATCGTGGCGGCGGTCGTATTTCCGTACTTGTCGATGTTGATCATGACCTTTGAGCGGTCCAGTCCCATCCGGCCCGCGGTTGCGTCGATGATGCGGAGGTTCGCCTGGTGCGGCACCAGCCAGTCGACGTCCTTCCCCGCAAGGTTGTTCCGTTCCATGATCTCCGCTGAGACGTCGGCCATGCCAACGACAGCCACCTTGAAGACAGCTTTCCCGTCCTGGAAGATATAGTGCATCTTCTTATCCACGGTCTCGTGGGTGGGGGGGTTCAGGCTCCCGCCTCCGTGCATGTTGAGGAACCTCTCCCCTGAACCGTCGCAGTGGAGTATGTGGTCGAGTATGCCTGCGGAGCTGTCTGCAGACGGTTCGAGAAGGACCGCCGCGCCGGCGTCCCCGAACAGGATGCAGTTGTTCCTGTCGGTGTAGTCGGTGATGGAGCTCATCTTGTCGGCACCCACGACAACGACCTTCCGGCATGTGCCGGTCTCGATGAACTGCGCCCCGGTGACGAGCGCGAAGGGGAACCCCGAGCACGCCGCCGAAACGTCGAACCCCCATGCGTTCTTCGCTCCGATGCGGTCCTGGACGAGGCAGGCCGTGGAAGGGAAGAACATGTCCGGCGTGACAGTGGCAACGATGATAAGGTCGATCTCCGCGGCGGAAATCCCCCGGTTCTTCAGGGTCTCCTGTATGGCGTTTGCGGCCAGGTCCGATGTCGCCCCATTCCGGAGTATGCGCCGCTCCACGATCCCCGTCCGCGTACGGATCCACTCGTCCGTCGTGTCGACCATCTTCTCGAAGTCGGCGTTCGTGAGCCGCTCTTCCGGGACCCAGTGCCCCACGGCGGTGATGGTTGCCCGTGTCTTCGTCATTCTCTTCCCTGTCTGGACGTGTGAAGTGAATCCTGGATCTTCCCGTTGACGTTCTGGAGGACCGTCTTCTCGGCCAGGAAAATCATGTTCTTTATCGCCCTGGCGCTTGACCCGCCGTGACCGATGATGGAAACGCCGTTGACCCCGAGCAGGGGGACCCCTCCGGCCTCCTGGTAGTCCATCTCCTGCATGACGGAGCGTAGGCCCGCGCGCGCCAGGAGGGCAACGAGTTTTTCCCTGGGTCCCCGGGAGGCGTACCGCACGAATTTCGCCTTCAGGAACGACGGGATGCTCTCGCCGAATTTCAGGAGTATGTTCCCCACGAATCCGTCACAGACCACCACGTCCACAGCCCCCTTCAGGATGTCCCGTCCCTCGACATTGCCGACAAAATGCAGGGGGCCCTCCTTCAGCAGCTTGAATGCCTCGAGCGTGACCTCGTTTCCCTTTGTGTCCTCCTCACCGATGCTCAGCAGGCCGACCGAGGGGTGGCGTGTGCCGAACATGGCGGCGACATAGGCGGATCCCATCAGGGCGAACTCGTACAGGTGCCGGGCCCTGCAGTCGACGTTTGCTCCTGCGTCAAGAAGAAGACACGGTGTATGCCTGGCGGTGGGGAACAGCGCGCCGATCGTCGGCCGGCCGATCCCCTTGATCCGTCCGAGCATGAGCGTGGATGCCGAGAGGACCGCGCCTGTGTTCCCGGCGCTCACGAACGCGTCTGCCTTCCCCTCCCGGTGGAGCGAGAGGCCGACGGCGATGGACGAGTTCTTCTTTGTCTTGAGTGCGGCATTGGGTGCGTCGTTCATTTCGATGACTTCCCCGGCATCGACGACGCGCAGCGTCCCGGCGATTTTCGCCTCGGCTCCGCCGGGAGCGAGCTTCGCCAGCTCGGATTCAATGGCCTTCTGCCTGCCGACGAGTATGACGGAGACCCGCCCCGAGGATTCAGTGACGGCCTCAAGCGCTCCCTGGACCACAACGCCGGGAGCAAAATCCCCTCCCATCGCGTCGACGACAATGGTTATGTCTTTTTCCTTCAAGCTCAAGGGAATGGGCAACCGGGTGGTTGATAAAGGAGGTTCATACCGGCGGCGCGGAGGAGGCCTGCGCATCTCACCTCCCGCGCCTGAGGCTGGCGGGGGAGGATGAGCTGTGCGGGTCTCAGGATGCCTTGGGAACGACTATGGAACGGCCGTTGTAGTACCCGCAGTTCGGGCAGGCTCGATGGGGGAGCTTCTGTGTGTGGCAATTGGGGCACTCGGCGACCGCAGGTGCGACTGCTTTGTAATGAGTCCGGCGTTTCCGGCCGCGCGTCTTGGAGTGTCGTCGTTTCGGATTCGGCATATGCTCTCCTATCCAGCCTGTTTCGAATTATTGCTCTGAAGTTCCTTCAACTTGTCCCATCTGCCGTCCACCAGGGTCTCCCTGCATTCACATGTCCCCTCGTTCAGGTTCTTGCCGCACCGGGGGCAGAGGCCCCTGCAGTCTTCCCGGCAGACATTCTTCAGGGGAAAAGCGAGGAGGACAGTCTGTCGCACATCGTCTGATAGGTCGATGACCGTCTGTCCCGGTGGCATCACCTGGACCTCCGAAGGCTCGATCCGGTCCGCTTCGGATTCCTCCCACACGTAGTGCACCTGGTATCTGGCTTCCAGGCTCTGGCGGATGAGCGCCACGCACCTGTCACACGGGACTTCCACCGTTGTCGCCACGGACGCCCTCAGGAGAAGCTGCCTGCTGGTCTTCTCCAGCGTTGCCTTGATGTCCACTCCGTCGGGGAATTCGGATGGGAGTCCGAGTTCCTCCGGCGTGATCCGGAAGCTGTAAGCGTGAACCCCTTCGGAGAGTCCTCCGACCTGTATTCTCATGACCCCCCCTCACGTGACGCGGATAGCCCTCCGCGCCCGGGGAAACCTCTCCCGCATGCAGGAAATCCGCCGGGATGGGCGATTTTTGACCGTTTTAACAAAAGCCCTACAATATATGCATATCCGCAAATAGAGTCAAGAAACACTCTTTCATCGGCGTTCAGGCAGATTGACTGGACGGGCTGCGGCCAGGCTGATCCCTGGAGGGAAATAAAGGAGCGGGGGGGCCGGCTCCGGGTTCCCGCCCCTGGTGGAGATGAAGCGGGAACCCGGGGAGGGAGATATTACTCCTGCTTTACCGGTTCCCCGTGTTCGAGCGGTTCCCCGTGTTCGAGCAGTTCGGCATGCACTTGTTCGATCGTTTCGGCGAGGGCCTCGCGGAATTTCTCAAAATCCTCCTTGTAGAGGAAGATCTTGTGTTTTTCGTATTCTTCCTCGCCGACGCGCTTGCTCTCCGTGATGGTGATGTAGAAGTCTTTTTCGGATTTCGTCGATTTGACGTCGAAGAAATAGGTCCGTTTTCCGGCCCTTACTCTCTTCGTGAAGATCTCATCCTTGTAGCCGTTGTTGTCCAATGCCCTGTCCTCCCTGATTAGAGTTGTTCCGATGGTGTGATGGTGTGTCTCTCGTGTTGTTAGTGTCTGATGACCGCGACTTTTCCCGTGCCTGTCTGAGAGCCGTCCTGCGTGAACCCTACAACGACGTACACCCCCGAGGCGACGACGTTTCCCCTGTCGTCCTTCCCGTCCCAGAACCCGATCCGGCCTCCGGGGGTAATGATCTCGCGAATGAGCCTTCCGTCGATCGTGAGTATCTTCAGGCTGGAATTTGCGACAAGTCCGTCGACGGTCAGAGGCGATCCGTTCGGGACCAGGTACGGGTTCGGGTAGACGGAGAGCTTGTCGAACTGTGCCTTCGGGGCGACCGCCGGCGTGCTCAGGCTCGCCAGTCCTCCGGTGGTGCCAAAATAAACGGTTCCGGTCCCCGGATCGACAGCGATGCTCTTGACGTTGTTGTCGATGAGTTTCCCCGATGTGCTCTCGACCGTATACGAGGCAAGCGCCTGCGTCCCGTCGGGAGAATACAGTATCACCCCCTCGGAAGTGGCCACCCACTTCTGATTGAGCGGGTCGACGGCGATTGCGTTCACGGTCAGGCCGTTCGCCGGCCTGTATGTGGCAATCGCCCCGGTCCGCAGGGGGTTCGAAGGATCGAGTATGATGGCGATCCCGCGGTCGGTCCCGATCCAGATCTCGTTGTCCCTGTCGACCACGATCGTCGAGGCGTTGTCGCTCGGCAGCCCGTTGGCGCTTGTCAGATGAACCGCCGCAATGCTGTCGATGGTCCCGCCGTTGGCAAACGCCACGACCCCCTTGAGCGCCGGGTCCTTGACGATCGACCAGAGATTGTCGGAAGCGTCTACCGCGAGGCACCGGAGGACAGGTCTGTCCTGAAGCCTGTCGACCTTCGTCCCGTCGACATACACGGGGAGATGCCGCCATGTCCCGTCGGGCTTGCGGACAGCGAGCACATTATGGTCGGCCGGGAGGACTATGGGGACCCAGAGGTTCCCATGGCCGTCGCAGGCAACCTCACCGGTCGCGATATACGAAAAGCCCCCGGTCGCCTGCTCAAAGAGTCCGACCAGGCCGACATTGCGGCCGTAGATGTGAGCGCTGTCGACCTTGTCGGCTCCGGCGGGAACCTCCACGATACCCCTCCCGTACATGCTCCCCCAGACCGATCCGTTGCATCCCACCGAAATCAGGTAGACCTCATTCTGGGGGAGCGGGCTGTTCGCCGTGGTGAACGACTTCCAGTCACGGCCGTTGTACCGGTAAAACCCGTTCCCGTTATTGAGCCCCCCGATCCCCCCCCCCGCCGCCCAGAGCGTCCCGTCCGGTGTCACGGTGACGTCGGCGAACTGGTTGGAGTTCGGTCCGTTCGGAAAATGCGCGTTCCAAGATCCGGCGTAGATCTGAATTCCGCCGCTCAGTGTGCCGACCGATGGGAGGCCGTTGCTCCCGGCCACCACGGAGGTCGGTGCGAACGGGAGGGGAGAACCGAACGTGATCGGCGTGTTTGCAGAATCGACGGTATAGACGAGATTTGTCCCCGTACACGCGCCGAGTGACGCGGAAGACGAGCTCAGTCCCACGATCGGCACGCCGGCCAGAGACGGGATAACCTGCCAGGCGGCGCCGTCATAATAATAGAGTCCCGATGTCGTCCCCGCATACACGCGGCCGTTGAAGACCGTCAGGGCGTGCGGGATCGATCCCGCCGGGCCCACCTGCTGGAGTGTCCAGTGCTGGGGGTCGAGAAGATTCGGGCTGGAGAGGTCCCCGCGGGCGACGTAATTCCCGGTGATGCCGTCCGAGACGGCAGCCCAGATGCGCCCGCCGCTGATGACCGCGCTGTACACCGCGACGCGATTATTTGCGGGAATCGTGCCGAACGACGTGAACGTGTCGCCGAATTCCCCCCGGCCGAGCCTGTACACGCTCAGTCCGAAATCGCTGCAGAGGAGGACCGTATCGCCGGAGGCAATCACCGCATTGACCCTTTTGTCGGTGGGTCCCGGGAATTCCACGATGTTGGAGATGGTGCGGACGAGTCCTGTGGATGGGGTGTAGATGTGGATCATTCCCGTGGAGGCGCACCCCCACACGTCGCCGTTCCTGTCGATCCCGACGGCCGTGAGATCCGTGCTGAGAAGTCCTTCGGCATTGGTGAGCTTGAGGTAGGAATCCGTCCCCTCGTCCCAGCGGAACAACCCGCCGCTCGTCGCAGCCCAGTAGCTGTGTCCGCTCCGTGCGACCCCCTTCACATCCTTCATCGATGTAAAGTTCTCCCAGGTGCCCGCGCCGCCATAGAGCGCTCCGGTCCCCAGGATACACAATACAAGGATGCACCACCCTCGCGTCTTCATATCCTTCGCTCTGCCCGTGCGGACGCTGCACCCGCGGTCCTCCCGCGTCCGCTCCTGTCAGTGCTTCGAGCCTTTCTTCCCTTCGGAGAGTTGTGCCTTCAGGTCCGCAAGCTCGATTGCCGAGAGCGCCGCGTCCCACCCTTTGTTCCCCGCCTTGGCGCCGGCACGTTCGAGCGCCTGTTCGAGAGTGTCGGTTGTCAGCACTCCGAACGTCACCGGGGTATCGGTCTGCAGGGATATCTGGCCGATCCCCTTTGCCACTTCCGCCGCTATGTAATCAAAATGCGGTGTCTCTCCCCGGATCACGCAGCCCAGGCAGACGACCGCGTCGAGCTTCCCCGGGGCGGCGAGCCGCATCGCGACCTGGGGGATCTCAAAGGACCCGGGGCAGCGGACCACGGTGATCGCGTCCCCCTCTGCACCGTGCCGCACCAGGCAGTCGAGTGCCCCCTGGAGGAGCTGTTCTGTCACCAGGCCGTTGAAACGGCTCACCACGATCCCGAACGAGCGTCCGCGTG
>PMDK01000156.1 GCA_003154425.1 Ignavibacteriota bacterium | reverse complement strand
GATGTACGTCGCCCATTTCTACTGGGTGGGTGCGATTCCGGCGATGCTCTTCCTGGGACTCTACATGATGCCCTTCTATTACAGCAGCAGGATCCACTCCGTTCCGGGTTACCTGAAGCTCAGGTTCGATGAGAGGACGCGGGTGCTCAACGGCATCGCCTTCGGCATCATGACGCTCCTCGTCTCGGGGATCAACCTGTATGCCATGGCGCTCGTCCTCCGGACGTTTCTCGGCTGGGACTGGAATGTGAGCATGTGGGTTTCGGCGGCGACCGTTGCGTTCTATGTGACGCTCAGCGGGCTGATGTCCGCGATTTTCACGGAGATCATACAGTTTTTCCTGATCTGGTTCGGACTCTTTCTTGTCACGATCCTCGGGCTCGTCGAGATCGGGGGGGTGGATCAGGTCTTGAGGAACATCCCGGCATCATTCGGTACTCTCTGGTCGACCTCCGCAGATGCCTCCCAGAACGGCATGGCGGTCACATGGGCGGGAATTGTGCTGGGGCTTGGGTTCGTCCTCTCGTTCGGCTACTGGACGACCGACTTCCTGGTGGTCCAGCGGGCATTCTCGGCGAAGAATCTCCGTGCGGCGCGGATGACGCCGATCATCGCGTCGTTCCCGAAAATGGCCGTGCCTGTCATCGTCGTGCTGACCGGACTCATCGCGCTCATACTCGCGAAGACACCGGGGAGCGGCTTCGCGCTCCTGCAGGACGGCGGGCAGGTCAACTACGACTCCACGCTCCCTCTCCTCATCATGCGGTATTATCCGCACGGACTCGTCGGACTGGGAGTCTCGGCGCTTCTGGCGGGGTTCATGGCGGGGCAGGCGGGGAACATCAGCGCCTTCAACACGGTATGGACATATGACGTGTACAGGGCGATCATCAACAAAAACGCGAGCGACGCCAACCTCATGTGGGTCGGCCGCATCTCTACCGTGGTGGGGGTGGTCCTGAGTGTTGTCACCGCGTACTGGGCGAAGGGGTTCCCGAGCATCATGGATTATATGCAGGCGATATTCTCGTGGGTGAATGCGCCGCTGTTCGCGACAATGCTCCTCGGCATGTTCATCGTCTGGATCACCCCTGCCGGAGCGTTCTGGGGTCTGCTCGCGGGGATGGGGACGTCGGTCGCGATGTTTCTCGGGGTGAAGTTCCAGTGGATCGACCCCGCCCGCCTCACGCTGTCGAACGCGGCGAGCGACATGGCGGTGAATTTCTGGCGTGCATGGTGGGCGTGGCTTGTATGTTTCCTCCTGACGATCGTGATCAGCCTCTTCACGAAGAAGAGACCGAAGGAAGAGCTTGTAGGACTGGTGAAGGGATTGACGCCTGAGACTGCCCGGGACGGTGTCCCGTTCATGAAGAGGCCGGAATTCTACGCGATCCTCTCGGTGATCGTGCTCGTGATACTCAATATCTACTTCTGGTAGGGAGGACGCGCGATGAAACCAATTTGGTATTTTGTGGGACTCTTCCTGACCGCGACCGGCGTCATCGTGCTCGGCTCGGGGATCTACGATCTGTATAATCCGCCCGTCCAGAAAACCGTCCTCGCCGGGCTCCATCCTGGAATCTGGTGGGGGGGGGTGATTCTCCTGGCCGGGCTTATCTTCTTTCTGTCCAACAGGAACAAGACGGTCGAGTAGTCAGGCTGTCGTTGCGGCGGGGGATTTGGCTTGACACGGTCGCGGATCCGTGATATATTACAGATATATCTAATCCACCACCGGGAGGGTCGGACACTTGGGCACGCACTGGGCGGGCGTCTTTACTGCCCTGACGACGAAGTTCGATGACGGGGGGAATCTCGACCTGGCAGCGATGGAGGCGCACATCGGGCGCCAGATCGCCTCCGGCGTCCACGGCATTATCGTTCTGGGTTCGCTCGGGGAAAACGGTGCGCTGAATCCGACGGAGAAGCAGGAGGTGGTGCGCATGGCCGCTTCGGCATGCAGGGGGAAAGTCCCCCTCCTCGCCTGCGTCGCCGAAACGACGACTGACGCCGGTTGCGGGTTCGTGAAAAAGGGGATGGCGAGCGGCGCGGAGGGCTTCATGCTCCTCCCCCCCATGCAGTATGTGTCGGATGAAAGGGAGACTGAAACGTACCTGCGCACCGTCGCCGCGGCATCCGACAGGCCCGTCATGCTCTACAACAACCCTGTCTCCTACAGGGTCGACATCACTCCGGAGATGTTCGCCCGCCTCGCAGACGAGCCGAAGTTTGTGGCGATCAAGGAATCCTCCGGTGATGGCCGCCGTATTTCGGATATCATGAATCTGGTCGGTGACCGGTATGCCCTTTTCACCGGCGTCGACGATATCGCGATGGAGAGCCTCCTTCTCGGCGCGGGAGGGTGGGTGGCCGGGCTCGTCTGCGCTTTCCCGCGCGAAACAGTGGCGTTGTACGGACTCGTCAAAGCGCGCCGCATCGAAGAAGCCCTCTCCCTGTACCGCTGGTTCATGCCCCTGTTGCACCTCGACGTCTCGGTGAAATTCGTCCAGAACATCAAGCTCGCCGAGGCGAAGGCGGATGGAGGCAACGAGCGTGTCCGTCCCCCGAGACTCCCCCTTGCGGGGGAGGAGCGTGCACGCGTGGAGCAGGTGATCGCGGGGGCGCTCGCCACGCGACCCGCACTTCCCGGAGCGTGACATGACATCAACCGCCGAGACCGTGCACGGACTGTTTATCGGAGGTGAGTGGGTGGCCGGTGCCCGCGCAGCCGACGATGTCAACCCCTCCGATGTCCGCGACGTCGTGGGCCGTTACGGCCAGGGCGATGCTTCGCATATCGCGGCCGCCGTCGCAGCAGCGAAGGGCGCGGCGCCGCTCTGGGCGTCGAGCACGCCCCAGCAGCGCTTCGATGTGCTCGATTTCGTCGGTTCGGAGATGCTCGCGAGGAAGGAAGAGCTTGGCAGGCTCCTGGCGCGCGAAGAAGGGAAGACGCTTCCGGAATCCGTGGGGGAGGTCAGCCGGGCGGGGGCCATTTTCAAGTTCTTCGCGGGAGAAGCGCTCAGGACGGCGGGGGAACACATCCCCTCGGTGCGACCGGGGATCGAGGTCGACACGATCCGCGAGCCGCTGGGCGTCGTCGGACTCATTACGCCGTGGAATTTTCCCGCCGCAATCCCCGCATGGAAGACGGCTCCTGCTCTTGCCTTCGGTAACGCGGTCGTGCTCAAGCCCGCTGAGCTTGTCCCCGGCACAGCGTGGGCGATGGCCGAAATCATCTCCCGGTCGGGCCTCCCCCGGGGGGTCTTCAACCT
>PMDK01000291.1 GCA_003154425.1 Ignavibacteriota bacterium | reverse complement strand
GATAGGATTTTCCCACACAGGGGGATGCCGGGGAGAGAGAACGCCGGATCACCTATTGCCGGAGAAATAGGCCATGACAATATTACTCGTAGACGACGAACCAGACTACAGAATGCTCGTACGCACCGTGCTGATGGAGAGGGGATGCGACGTCATCCTCGCCGAAAACGGGCAGGAAGCTCTCGACAAGTTGAAAGGTCCGAGCCCGGACCTCGTCATAACGGACATCTATATGCCCGTCATGGACGGCCTCAGAATGAGCAGGACCCTGAGGGGGATGCCAGGATTCGAGAAAATGCCGATCCTCTTCCTGTCGGGGTACGACGACCAGCATACACTCGACGCGGTGAAAGATCCCCGTTACGAGGGATTTCTCAGAAAAGGGGCCCCCATGGAAGAGCTTGTCAAGTGGATAGACTACCTCACGACACCCCTGGAAAAGCGGCCCAGATTGGTTTCGAAAGGGACGACGACGAGAACGAATCTCCGGCTGAATGACAGGAGCAGAACGTTCACGAATTTTCCGACCATGTAGACGGGTCGTACCCGGAATCATACAGGATGTTCGTCAAGAACTTCATCGACGAAAATCCCTGCTGACCCATGTGATACCGTCCTCTCGCGCATGCTCTGCATCCGGTGCGTGTCCGTCGGCCGTCCCGGCCGGCACCTTCAGGGAGGCGCCTCCACTCCGTCTATCACATCTCTGACGACCGCGAGCACTTCCTCCAGCCCGTACGGCTTGGAGATAAGCGCCCGAACCCCCTGTTTCTTCAGCTCGGACTTCATATGCGGCTCGAAGAACCCGCTCGCCATCACCACCTTCACGGAGGGGTTCAAAAGCCGGAGCGACCTGAAGAGCGTGGCGCCATCGACCCTGGGGAGGCCGAAGTCGGTCATCACGACCGCGATTTCATCCATGTGCTCCCTGTACGCGGCGATCCCTTCCATCCCGTCCGAGGCGAGGAACACCCGGTATCCCCTGTCGAGCAACGCTGATTCGAGGAGTCCCAGAAGAGTCGGCTCGTCCTCAACGATCAACACCCCTTCCCCCTTTCCCGCGGCGGGAATTTTCCCCTCAGGGGGGCGCTCCTCTCCGGGAGCTGCGGATTCGCTCACGGGGAAATAGAGCCTGAAGACGGTCCCCGCCCCGAGCCTGGAATCCACATCGACAAACCCGCCATGGGTCTTGACAACGCCGTAGACCAGAGACAATCCCAGGCCCGTCCCTCTTCCGAGCTCTTTCGTGGTAAAGAACGGCTCGAAGATCCGCTGAGCCGTGGCATCGGTCATCCCCGTCCCCTCGTCTGCGACGCTGATCTCGACGTACTTCAGAGAGGGGTCCGTCCCCTCCCGGAACGAGAGCGCGGCGCCGTCCACAACGAGTGTCCGTATCGTGAGCTTCCCACCGGGGACACGCCCCTCCCGTGGCTCCATCATGGCGTCCCGCGCATTGATGCAGAGATTAAGGAGCGCCTGGTGGAGCTGCGTACTGTCCATCGAAACGATCGGGATCCCCGTCTCCAGATCGAGAACGATCTCGATCGTCCGGGGGAATGTCTCCTGTATCATCCGGGAAAGGTCCAGTATCGCCCTGTTGACATCGATGGATTCCGGATGCACCTCCGATTTGCGGGCAAACGTCAGTATCTGTCTCACGAGGCCCGCTCCGCGCTGTATCGCGCTGTTGATGGAGTGGATGCTTTCCTCGAACGCACTGTTCTCATTCCTGCGGATCTCCAGCAGGGAGACGTGACCAAGGATGATTCCGAGTATATTGTTGAAATCGTGGGCGACACCCCCGGCCAGCGTGCCGAGCGATTCCATGGTCTCCAATTCGCGGATGTGGAGCTCCATCTGCTTCCGTTCGGTGATGTCTTCCTTCACAGCGAGGTAATGGGTCACGATCCCGTTCGGGTCCTTGATCGGGGATATGAGCGCCGACTCCCAGTACAGCTCCCCGTTCTTCTTCCTGTTGTGGAATTCCCCCCTCCACTCCCCTCCTGATTTGATGATCGCCCAGAGGCGTTCGTATTCCTCGCCGGGGGTCGTGCCTGACTTCAGTATGCGGGGGGTTTTCCCGATCGATTCTTCAAGCGAGTATCCCGTCAAACGCGTGAATTTCGGGTTGACGTATTCGATCCTCCCTTCGAGATCGGTGATGACAATGGACGAGGGGCTCTGCTCAACCGCGCGGGAGAGCTGCCGGAGCTGTGTCTGGTCTTTCTTCCACCCGGTGATATCGGTAAACATCGCGAGCTTAAGAGGGGAATCCTCCACGGCATCAGGAATCAGCGCAGTCGAGAACCTGACGTCGATCAGGACGCCGTCCTTCCGCTTCCGGACCGTCTCAATCTCCACGAGCCGCTCGCCGCCGAGTATTTTTGCAACCGAATCGCGGAATTCGCCCTCTTTGTGCGGGGGGACATGTGGATAGGGCTTCCCGATCACCTCCTGAGATGACCACCCGAATATCCTCTCCGCAGCCGGGTTCCAGACGCGGACGAGGTTGTCCTTGTCCAGGGCAATCAGGGCCACAGGGAGAGAGTCCACGAGAGACTGGAGCGCCGCGTGGCTGGCATACAGCGCCCGCTCGGCGTTCTTTCTTTCCGTTATGTCCCGCGTAATCGAGAGTATGCACTTCGCCCCGTCAATCGTCAGCGTGCGCGCAGACATCAGGCCCATGATGATCGAGCCGTTCTTGCATCGGAACGGAGCTTCAAGCCCCGTCACCTCGCCGTCGCGCAGGAGCCCATCGACAAGCCTTTGCCTGTCGGCATCGTTCACCCATATGCTCAATCCACGGGACGTGGACGACTTCCCGATCACATCCTCCGGCGTGAACCCGGTGACCTTCGTGAACCCCTCGTTCACAGCGCAATAGACGCCGTCCGACAACCGGTTGATGTTCACCGCGTCAGGGCTGACGTGAAAGGCTTTCGAGTATCTTTCTTCCGAATCGCTGAGGGCGCGGTGGGCGTCGTGAAGCCGGAACGCCATTGTGATCGAGGCGAACAGGACCTCCTCCCCCGAGTTCTTCAGCACGTACCCGTAGTTTGTGATCCCCCCGGTACGCGCCACCATCTCCTTTTCGGTATGCGAGGTGAGGAATATGACAGGAACATCCCGGATCTTGAGGATCTCGCGCGCCGCATCGGCACCGTCCATCCCCTCCCCGAGATCGATGTCCATCAATACGAGGTCTACCGGGGGGGCTTCCTCCTTCAAGGCGGAGATCGCCTTCTCAGCGGTCAGCGCCCGCACGACCTCATACCCCGCCCCCTTCAGCACGAGCGACTGGTTCAGGTTGACGACCGCGTCATCCTCGACGAGGAGTATTTTCTTGATGGCAACCTCCTGACCCGAATTATCCCCAGATTCTCGCGAATGCGCCCCGGCGCCCATCACATATCCCGGCGAAGCCCGGAATGACAGGAATGAGCCGGCAGGTAATATGTACAATTGATGCGTCCGAAACAAGATCATGAGGAATTCGTAACGAGCCACGAACGAGGGGTGGAATCCAACGAGGAAGGAACGGCGCGATGAACCCGGTGACCCCTCCCCTACTTAAACAGCCAGAGGAAGTTCCCGTATCCATCTTTGAGCATGTCGTCTGCGGAGACGAACCTCATTGCGGCGGAGTTCATGCAATACCTGAGGCGCGTGGGAGGGGGTCCGTCGCTGAACACATGACCCAGGTGCGAGTCGCCGTATCGGCTCCTGACCTCAACTCTTTCCTCCATCAGCGAGCGGTCCGTCTTCTTTGCGAGAGTGCGGGGGTCGATCGGTTTTGTGAAACTCGGCCATCCGGTCCCTGAATTGAACTTGTCGGTGGAGCTGAACAGGGGCTCCCCGGAAACCCGGTCGACATAGATCCCCGGTCTGGCGTTCTCATCGTACTCGTTGTCGAACGGCCTCTCAGTCCCTTCATCCTGCGTCACCTCGAATTGCAGCGGCGTCAGTCTTTTCTTCAGTTCCTCCTTCGCCGGCTTCGTAAAGGAGGTCCACGCGATCCTCCCCCATGTCTTCTCGATGTAGGCATCCCTTCCCGAACCGGCCCGGTATGCGTGGTAGCGGTCCGCATTCGTTTTGCAGTAATGCTGGTGATGGTCTTCCGCAGGGTAAAACGACTCGAAGGGGACGATCTTCGTCACGACGGGTTTCCCGAACACGCCGGACCTCTCCAGGGACTCCCTGGTCGCCTCTGCAATGGACCTCTGCGTCCCGTTGTGATAGAATATCGCCGAGACGTACTGTGGCCCCCTGTCATAGAACGACCCGCCGTCGTCAGTCGGGTCGAACTCCCTCCAGTAGACATCAAGTATCTCCGCATAGGAGATGACCTGAGGATCGAACGTGACCTGCACGGTCTCCAGGTGTCCGGTGGAACCCGTCGAGACCTGCTCGTATGTCGGGTTCCTGACGCTCCCCCCCGAATAACCGGAGACCACCTTTCGGACCCCGTCGAGATCTTCAAAGGGAGCGTCGATACACCAGAAGCACCCCCCGGCGAATGTCGCTGTTTCCAGTCCGTCACCCCCGGCAAGCGCGGCGCCGGCGGCACCTTCCGTCCGGCCGGTCGCGTCTGGCTGCGGAGCGGCCTGTGTGCCTGCTCCCGCCCCGTTCCCGCGCACGCATCCCTGAAAAGAAAGCAAACAGGAGGAGAACAATACAACGGCCAATCTGATCATGAGATACTCCCGGTGGTTAATTCCCGCGCGAAGTCCTACCAACTCAACGTCCTGGACCATCAAAGAGGTTCCGCGCGCATGACCGGGAAAATCGGCCCCCGGGGCGAAGCGGGATCGCATACTCACTTTTTCTGGAGGTCCAGTTCGTTGACGGGCAGGTCCCAGTGGGCGAGGAGAATCTCGAACCGGCGTTGTTCCTCTTTCTTAAATGTCTCCT
>PMDK01000329.1:1345-2987 GCA_003154425.1 Ignavibacteriota bacterium | reverse complement strand
GCTGCGGCTGCATCTGCTGCATGGCCCGGGACGCCTCTTCCATGCGCCGGTCCAGGCTGTCCCGGTTCATTTCCTGCTGTGCGTTTTCGAGTTCACCCAGAGGCATCTCGGCGGGGAATTCCTCCATCTTCTTCTTGAGGTCTTCCATCTGCGCTTTGAGGGCGTCAAGGTGCTCCTGCACTTCTCTCTGTTCACGCTCGAGTTGTTCCATGGAGGCCTGATCGCCGGCGCGAGCTTTCTCGGTGTTCTCCCTCAGGATATCCTGCTGCTTGATCATCTGTTCCGTCCGCCGTACGGCCTCGTCGACCTTCTGTTCGATCTGAATTCTCCTGAGGAGGCTCAACGTCCGTTCGATGCTCTTGCGGAATGTCTCCTCGCTCATGCTGAACTGCTGCATCGCCTGCCGCAGCGCATCGGGGCTTAACTGCTGCATGGCCTGCTGGAGCTGTTTCATTGCCTCGGCAAATTCGGGCGATGACATCTCTGCCATCATTTGCTGCAGCTCCTGATATTTTTCGAGAGTCTCTTTCGAGAGAACCCGGTTCCGGGCGAGATCGGCGGCCATCCTGTCGACCGCCGCCTTCACCGAGTCCATTTTCGACCGTACTTCGTCGTATTTCTTCAGGAGCTCCCCTGCTTTCTGGCGGTCCTGCCATTCCGTCTTTTCGGCGTCAGTCCGCAGCGACTGTGCCAGCTCCTCCATCTCCTTTCGCGCTTCCTTTGCCTTCTTCAGGGCGTCCTGCAGTCCCTCGATGCTTGCCTCATGCCCCCTGTCGGCCTGCGCGAACACTTCGTCCATCGAGGGGAGCCGGAGGGAGTAGATTTCACTCATCGCCGATTTCGGACCGGAGATGATGTCGTTATCGAACACTTCGACGAAGTAGCTGACGATGTCCTCCGGCACCAGATGGAGTCCTGCAACGGACCAACGGTATGGGACAAGGGCTTCGACGGTCCCGGCGGGCGGAACGGGGAGGGAAACATAGGTGAACTCCTGTGCGGGGTTCTCGTACTTCGATTGTACGAGCTTGAAGCCGAGGCGCACGCTGCTGAACCCGAAGTCGTCGGTGATCTTCGCCAGGAGATCGACGGGCGTCGTGTCGGTGAGGTCAAGGTTTTCGCCCGGCGCCAGGAGCGTAACCGCCGGGAAGGCGTCGGGGATGATCTTCAGTGAGTATTCGACCGGATCCACGCTCCCCGTCCCCGCGCTGTCCCGCAGATCGATGTGATAGGACCGTTCCTTCATCAGGACGAGGGTGCCGCGCGCGTTCTTCCCCGTGACTCCGAGCGGGAGCGCCGCGCTGTCGCTCAGTGTGATCTGTCCCGCACTCAGGGGCTTGTTCGACTCGATGTCGAACCGGATCCTCGCCCCCCGCAGGGCGGCGACGTCCCCCACATTGTCATCCTGCTGACGCTCCGGCAGCCTGCTGTAGACCGGCGGGAACACGGTGACACGAAGCGCCCCGATCAGCGGCCGGTCTATCACCGTGAGTGTATAGTCATCCCCCCGGACGCCCCGTGCATGGACGTAGTAGTCCGTTGTTTCGGTGACCGGGGCGAACTGATGCCGGAACTGGCCTGCCGTGTCCGCCTGGAGAACTCTCTCTTCATAGTAGAGGTCTCCCCGCCTGCGGAATGCGAT
>PMDK01000329.1:0-1318 GCA_003154425.1 Ignavibacteriota bacterium | reverse complement strand
GCGAAGAGGAGAACACCGGAGAGCGTGCAGACAAGGAGGAAGCGGCCCATGCGCCTCGATCCCGCACCGTTGACCGTCGATGTGAAGTCGATCCCCTCGCAGTCGGCGCGGAGATCGGCGAGTGAAGCATCAATGAGGTCGCGGGAGTAGAGGCGCCGGGTATCCCCGTCCGCGAGAAGCTGGAGCGTGTTCACAAGCCGATCGTTCACCCGGGGGATTGCACGCCCCACCGCGCGGGCGGTTTCCAGGTCGTCTCTCCCGGAGAGTATTCCCGCAAGCCGCCCGAGGGGCCGGCCGATCCTCAGGAGAAAAAGGCCGAAAGCGAGGAGGAGAAGCAACCAGAAGAGAATCGTCCTTCCCCCCACGCCGAACTTGAACATCTCCTCACCGATGAGCGCGAGGAGAAACGCAAGGAGAAACACGGAACCGGAAAAGGCCGCGCCGTGGATGATGGCGGCGAGGTCCTGCTTCCTTCGCACGGCTGCCAGGCGCCCGTGAAACTCGGTATGCGTGCCGGTCGTGTCCACACCGTCCCCCTAGTGGGTCAACACCCAGACGACAAGATTCGTCCCGAAACGGAGGGCTTCCTGGCGCTTTTCCTCCGGATCGCCGTGCACGTCGGGATCCGCCCAGCCATCGCTGGGATTGGACTCAAATGTGTAGTAGAGAACGAGCCGCCCGTGAAGCAATATGCCGAATCCCTGCGGAGCTTTTCCGTCGTGCTCGTGCGTTTTCGGAACCCCCGCGGGGAATTCGAACTGACAATGGTAGAGCCCGTATGTGAATGGGATTTCGACAAGGTCTTGCCCGGGAAATACTTTTCGTATCTCCCGCCGGAAGGGCTTGTCCATACCGTAGTCGTCGTCGGCGTAGAGGAATCCTCCGTTCTCCAGGTACGTCCTGAGACGGCGCGCTTCCGCTTCCGAGAAAGTGATATTGCCGTGCCCCGTCATGAAGAGAAATGGGTGGGAGAAGAGCCCGTCGTCTGCGATATCGACGAACTGGTACCGTGGATCGGTGTCGATCCCGGTGACACGGTGGACAAACGTCAGGAGGTTGACTTCCGAGGAGGGATCATTGTACCAGTCCCCCCCGCCGGCGTATTTCAGCCGCGCGATGGCAAAGGCACTTGTGGGGTTTCCGGACTGGGCAACAGCCACCCCTGTCCCGATCAGCAGGGGAAGCAACAGGTGCTGCACATTCTTCATGCAGCCAATCTATCAAAAGGGGGGGGAAGAATCAACCGCCGCCGCGCCCCCGCCCATCGGATACGACAGGCCGTTCCTGGATGTTTGTCAATCCATGATCTTGCGCAGGA
>PMDK01000068.1 GCA_003154425.1 Ignavibacteriota bacterium | reverse complement strand
CCAGTGACGCCTTTGCCATGAGGCTGATAAGGCACCCTTCCAGCTCACGGATATTTGACGTCACATTGGAGGCAATGCATTCAACGACATCCTGGGGAAGGTTTATCCTTTCGTTTTCACTTTTGTTGAGGAGGATGGCAATACGTGTCTCGAGATCCGGAGGCTGGATGTCCGACGTCAGTCCCCATTGGAACCTCGAAAGAAGCCGGTCGTCGAGGCCCTTGAGTTCCTTCGGCGGCCTGTCTGATGAGAGCACGATCTGCTTCCCGAGCTGGTGCAGTTCATTGAAGGTATGGAAAAAATGGTCCTGCGTCCGTTCTTTCCCCGCAAAAAACTGAATATCGTCCACAATAAGTATATCCATGCTCCGGTAGAACCCTGCAAATTCGTTCGTTGTGTCCCGTTGTATGGCCTCAACGAACTCGACGGTGAATCTCTCGCTGGACACATAGATGACCCGTTTGGCCTTCTTATGGGCCAGAGCGTGGTTTCCGATAGCCTGAATGAGATGTGTCTTTCCCAGGCCGGTAGGACCGTAAATCACAAGCGGGTTGAACGATGTGCCTCCGGGGTTGTTGGCAACAGCGGAGGCTGCGGCGCGCGCTAGCTGGTTACTGTCCCCCTTGATAAAATTCTCGAACGTATACCGGGAATTGAGGAATGTCTGAAAAGTGCCCGGGATCCCTTCACTTCTTCCCGTGACGAAGGGGGGAGATGGGGGAACCGTAAAGGACGTCGGCTGGGGGGGGAATGTCCGGCGCTCCTGGCGCGGCACCGAAGGCGGAGAGATCTGGTACTCCATGTCTATCGGAGGCTCATCTGTCCGGACCGAATACTCCAGATGGGCGTCTTTGCCCAGCACAGTCTCGATTGTCTGGCTGATTACCGAGTAGTAGTGTTCTTCGAGCCAATCATAGAAGAACTGGCTGGGGACCTGCACGGTCAGTTTGCCCGCCTGCAGGTGGAGCGGAATCATCGGCTCAAACCAGGTCTTGAAACTCTGCGTGTTGACGCTCTCCCTGATATGATCCAGGCATGCGTTCCAGACAGCACGTGCCTGGTCTTCCTCTGACGGATTGACGAGCAGTTGGGGACCGGAATCCATTTGTCTGCTAATAGCTTAGGAGGTTATGCACAGCGCGTGCTGAGTTTCCCACATACTTATCAACAGCGCATATGCCGGCATGCCACGCAAAAACTATCAATAACTTATCAACAGTTCTGTGGAAAACAAAGAAGGCTCCAAAGGCAGTTATTTTCTGCCTGTTTTGTGGGTTATCAACACCCGGAAGCAGATCAGGAATCTGAGAGCAATTGAGTACGGCGGGGATCAAACAGCGCTGGAACTTGTCAACAACTTGTACACCCAGTAATGACACCGTTGTACCTTAAGATTATACTACAATGGTGTGGCCGACGCAAGTTGAATATTTCTTTTTCGGCCGCCTTTTCTTGTGTCTGTGGCATATTTTTTATACCTTATCTGCCTGCAAGCGACAATTCCGGTTGCGGACACGTCCTGTCGTCGGGAGTCCAACACAACGAGTGGGAGATAGGGATGAGCATCACGTTTCAGCCTCACAAACGCAAGCGGAAGAACACGCACGGATTCCGCGCGCGCATGGCAACAAAGACCGGGCGCAAGGTGCTCGCCCGCAGGCGGGCACGCGGCAGGAAGAAACTCTCAGTCAGTGACGAACGGTAGGTGACGAAAGAGGAAACGCTTCGGGGTCGCGGGTCCTTCCAGTCGTTGTACAGGTCCGGGAGGAGACTGGACGGCGAAGTGTCGCGATGTTTCTTCCGGTGGGAGATTGGAGCCGGGACGCCAGTGCGTGCCGGCTTTTCCGTCTCTGCGCGAAAGTACAATGCGGTGAAAAGAAACAGGGCAAAAAGGCTCATGCGCACCGCCTATGAACAGGAGCGAAAAAGCCTGGCCGGAGCAGCAGGGAGAACCGGCGGCGCCCTCAGCGTGCTGTTCGTGTACAACGGGGGGAAGGACGTGAAGGCCGCCCGGTCCGACTTCAAGGACGTCAGGGGAGACATGAGTTCGATGTGCCAGAAGATATGCGCGGCGGCGGCGAGAGAACGCAAATGAAAAAGGGAGTGATCACGGTTCTCCGCGCTTACCAGTTGTTTGTCTCCCCCCTTCTGCCGCCAAATACTTGCAGGTTCTCCCCTACATGTTCCCAGTACGCAATCGATGCGGTATCGAGATACGGCGTGCCAGGCGGTCTCTGGCGTGCCGTGAGACGTCTCAGCCGTTGTCATCCGTTCCATCCGGGCGGCTTTGATCCCGCCTGAGTGAATTTCTTTCCCACGCGAGTCAACAGGTTATGGACAAGCAGACAACGATCGGATTCGTCCTCATTGGTCTGGTCCTCATTCTCTGGATGTGGATGCAGACTCCCCCACCTCCGGCGCCCCGTCCCGTGGCCGTCGACAGCCTCCGCAGCGCTCCGGCGGTTCCGAGGGACACAGTCAGGGTGGAACATCATGCCGTGCCGCGCGACACCCTTGCGGGCAACCCCCGGGACCTTCTTGGTTCTTTCTTCTCCAGGCGTGCGTCGGGGGAAGAGAAGATCATCGTCATAACGACAGATCTCTATACCGCCGAGATCACGACGAAAGGCGGGCTCATCAGGAAATGGGAGCTGTCCGGTTACAGGTCATGGGACGGCCATCCGGTTCAGCTCGTGGATTTCGACAAGGGTGGAGACTTCAGCCTTCTGTTCACTTCGGGGGACGGCAAGCTGATCAACACAAGAAACCTCTATTTCGATATCCGCGAACAATCATGGACGACCTACCGGCTGTCCGGAGATCAGTCACTGATTCTCGATCTCTCGCTTCCGGTGTCGGACGGACGGCGGCTCACAAAGCGCATGACGTTTACCAACGGGAAGTACTCGTTCGAAACCGAATTCGATTTCGCCGGGATGGGGCAGGCAATATCGAATTTCGAGTATCAAATCGTCTGGGAGAACGGATTGCGGTACGCGGAACGCAACAGCGTGGACGAATCAAACTTTGCGCTTGCGTACGCCTACTCGGGGGGTGAGTTGACCGAGGTGGACGCAGGGAAAAATGGGGAGACAGCCAAGCGCGACATCAACGGGGCAACCGACTGGGTGGCGACAAGGAACAAGTATTTCGCCCTCGCGATGATGCCCGACCGCGGTGCGAGCCAGGGGGCATACCTTGAGGGAGAAAGGACAACGGCTCCGAACAACGGGGTCAAGAAAAATTTTGCCCTCGCGTTGAAGATGCCGCTCACGACCGGCTCGGAGCACACGCGGGTGACGGTGTATCTCGGGCCGCTTGATTTTGACATCGTGAAGGGGTACAAACGAGGTCTCGAGCAGATCATGAGTCTCGGCTCCGCCTGGATCATCAGGCCGATTTCCGAGTACGTCATGATTCCGCTGTTCCAGTTCCTCCATATGTTCATTCCGAACTACGGCTGGGTCATCATCGTATTCTCCATCATCATCAAGCTCGCGCTGCAGCCGCTGACGCGGACCAGCATGAAGTCGATGAAGCGCATGCAGGCGCTCACGCCGCTGATGAATGAGATCCGCGAGAAGTACAAGGATGACCCGAACAAGCAGAACCAGCAGATCATGAACCTGTACAAGGAGTACGGGGTCAACCCGGCGGCGGGGTGCTTGCCGATGCTGCTGCAGATGCCCATTCTCTTTGCACTGTACGCGGTCTTCAGGTCGTCCATCGGGCTGCGGCAATCAGCGTTCATGTTCTGGATCGGCGACCTGTCAATCCCTGACACCGTCGTGCGGCTACCGTTCACGATCCCCCTCTTCGGTATCACCGACGTCAGCGGTCTCGCGCTGGCGATGGGTATCACGATGTTCCTGCAGCAGAAGATGACAGTGACGGACCCGCGGCAAAAAGCAATGGTGTGGATGATGCCCGTGCTCATGACGCTCATGTTCAACAGTCTGCCGTCGGGGCTCAACCTGTATTACTTCGTTTTCAATCTCCTTGCTATCGGCCAGCAGGTCTGGTTCAACAAGAAGACCGGAGACGAACCACTCAGAAAGGTCGACCCGAAAAAGACGGGAGGCGGAATCCTCGCCCGGCTGACAAAGGACCTGCCGAAAATGAAGTAAGACTTCCTACCGAGAGATCTCCAGCGCCCCGCGGCAATCCCGCGGGGCGTTTTTTGCAGAGTCCCCCTCCTGTGCAGAGTCCGTTGAAACTCTACGTGGAAAGTTGTAGCTTACAAATCCTCATCGGAAGCATCATGAAGATCTCACCAGCCGATACGATAGCTGCGGTGGCGACCCCGCCGGGGGAGGGTGCAATCGCCGTGATACGCATCAGTGGTCCGGACGCGCTGGCAATCGGGGACCGGATAGTCCGCGCGCGCGGACGGCTCTCGGCCTCGCGGGGATACACCCTGCATCACGGGACTGTCGTGGGTGCAGACGGGATGGAGCTCGATGAGGTTCTGGCGACTGTCTTCCGGGCTCCGCGTTCGTACACCGGGGAAGACACGCTCGAGATCAGCTGCCACGGGGGTCTCTTCGTCACCGGTGCTGTGCTGAATGCCGCTCTGTCGGCCGGTGCAAGAAGGGCGGAGCCCGGCGAGTTCACGCGCAGGGCATATCTGAACGGGAAGATGGATCTCTCCCGTGCCGAAGCAGTTGCCTCGCTGATTTCTTCCAGGAGCGACCGTGCGCATCGTGCGTCTCTCGAGCAGCTGCGCGGAAGGCTCGCCGGCACGGTAGAAGAGATAAGGACAGCATTGAAAAGTCTATGTGCGTTATTGGAGGTGGAGCTTGATTTTGCCGAAGAGGGGATAAGCGTAATCGAGAAGACGCACATCAACCGGAAAATCACAGAGACGAAGGAGAGACTTGAGCACCTGGCAGAGACATTCAAGACCGGGAAAATATACAGGGACGGGGTCTCCGTGGTGATCGTAGGACCCCCCAACGCGGGGAAGTCAAGCCTCTTCAACGCTCTCCTGAAAGACAGCCGGGCAATCGTCACACCGATCCCCGGAACGACCCGTGACTACCTGGAAGAGAACCTCGCACTGAAAGGGATTTTGTTCCGGATTACCGATACTGCCGGGTTAAGAGAGTCTGAAGACCCGGTCGAATCAGAGGGAATCGCCAGAAGCGTGTCGTCGGTGGAAACGGCCGACATCGTCATTTTCGTTGTCGAGGCGGGGAGTGACATTGTGCAAACGGGAGAATTAGTCGAATCTCTTCCGATAACCGGAGAGCAGCAACTGATTCTCGTCAGAAACAAGATAGACCTCGGAGCCGGGGTGTCGGAAAGGCTCCCCAGCGTCAATCACATTGAATGGAGGGGGGAGACCCGGACGGAGGTATGCCTCTCTGCCCTATCCGGGATAGGAGTACATACGCTCGCTGAGCAACTGGTCGACACCGTTGGGAGATCAGAGCTCTCCACTCACGAAACCGTTTGCGTCATTAGTGAGAGACACGCCGAATCCCTCCTCAGGGGGGCTCGAAGCCTCGGAATAGCCCTTCAGTCGCTTAGCTCCGGGATGACAAACGAATTCGTTGCCTTCGACATAAGAGAGGCCGTTTCGGCCCTGGGTGAGATTACGGGAGAGATAACCACCGAGGAGATACTAAATTCCATTTTTTCAGAGTTTTGTATCGGTAAATAGGGACATGTTCCACGTGGAACAACATCGGTAATATGAAATACGAGGGGGGAAACATAATTGTCGTCGGTGGTGGGCATGCCGGCATCGAGGCTTCGTTGGCTGCAGCCAGGATGGGGTGCTCCGTTATCCTGTTAACTATGGACAGCGGCGCGATCGGCAGGATGTCATGCAATCCGGCGATCGGCGGAACCGCCAAAGGACACCTCGTCCGAGAAATCGATGCTCTCGGGGGAGACATGGGAAAAATCGCCGATGCGACAGGTATTCACTTCAGAATTCTCAATAGATCCAAGGGACCTGCAGTCTGGTCCCCCCGTTCCCAAAACGATCGTGATTGGTACAGCAAAGAGGCGAGACGTAGAATTCTGGAACAACCAGGTCTGCAGGTCGTAGAGGGTTCTCTTCAGGATATTCTCATTGAAGGAAACACTGTGAAGGGGGCAGTCCTCTCCGATGGGAGGATTTTCAATTGTTCATCTCTTGTACTCTGCAGCGGGACATTTCTGAATGCCGTCATGCACACGGGGACAGCTTCCACACGGGGGGGGAGGTTCGGCGAACCCACTTCATCGGGGGTGAGTGAACGGCTCATCGAAATCGGTTTCAAAACCGGCCGTCTGAAGACGGGGACGCCGCCCAGATTGAGCAAGAAGACGATCAGTCTCGGAGAAACTGAAGAGCAGAAAGGTGACGAGCATCCGACTCCGTTTTCGTTTCAGAATAAGAGAATAGAGAACGTGCAGATTCCGATGTACATCACTTACACCAACGAAGAAACACATGCCGTACTTCGTACCGGGTTCGACAGATCTCCGATGTTCACCGGAAGAATCAGGGGAATCGGTCCAAGGTATTGTCCCTCCATTGAAGACAAAATCAATCGGTTTGCCGACCGGGATAGACATCAGATATTCCTCGAGCAGGAAGGGTATGACACGGATGTTGTCTACATGAACGGGTTCTCCACGAGCCTCCCGGAAGATGTCCAGGTTCAGGCGCTTGCCACAATCCCCGGACTTCGAAATTGTACAATGCTCAGGCCCGGCTATGCCGTTGAATACGACTACATACCTCCGCACCAGGTCGAGCACACGCTTGAGACTAAACTCGTCAGAGGTCTTTACTTCGCAGGTCAGATCAACGGAACCAGCGGATACGAGGAAGCCGCCTCACAGGGACTCATTGCGGGGATAAACGCGGCACTGAGAACGCTGGGGAAGGCTCCGTTCACTCTGAAGCGGAACGAAGCCTACATCGGTGTGATGATTGACGACCTGATCAACAAAGGGACCGACGAACCATACCGTATTTTCACCTCTCGCGCAGAATACAGGCTACTGCTCCGCCAGGACAACGCCGATTCGAGGCTCATGAGAAAAGGGCACCAACTTGGACTTATTGGAGATGAACAGATCCGCAGGCTTGATGAAAAAGAAGGGCGTATCGAGAGGGGGAAGACAAGCCTGACTTCAACCAGGATTTTGCCGGCCGCTGCAAACGATTACCTTCTTGCATGCGGCAGCGAGCCCATCACAGAGGCAGAGACTCTTGGCCAGCTTCTGAAGAGATCCGAGGTCGAGCTTCATTCTCTCCTTAGATTGGGTCGGATCTCTTTGGACAGCAATCTCGATGTTCTGATCGAAGACAGTGAGGCGCGGGAGAGAGTACAGATCGAAATAAAGTTCGAGGGATATCTCAAGAGGCAGGCTGAACAGGTGAGGCAGTTTGAAGAAAGCGAGAGCGTTGAGATTCCGGTCGGTTTTGAATTCCAGAGACTTAAATCGCTCAGCAACGAAGGGAAGGAGAAACTCCAGAGGGTCAAGCCTCGTTCCATCGGGCAGGCCGCACGCATAAGCGGAGTGACTCCTGCGGACGTATCCATCCTCATGATCTCGCTTCTGAGATGATGTTTCACGTGGAACAAAACTGGTTCTTCAAATATGGCTGGTACAGGTCCCCCGCAGGAATTCCAAAGGATATGCACACGGAACGGGTTAGTCCTTTCAGAATCTCAGCTCGTACTGCTCACGCGATTTGTGGACGGATTGCTCGAGTGGAACTCGAAAATCAATCTTGTTTCGCGCCGCGATCAAGAGAACATCTGGTTCAGTCATGTGCTTCACAGTCTCACGCTCCTTTTCTATGTAGAGTTCCCCGACGGACTCCGGGTCCTCGATCTCGGAACAGGCGGAGGGTTCCCGGGTATCCCCCTGGCGATCGCCAGGCCTGATTTTGAGCTGGTGCTTCTTGATTCAATCAGAAAAAAAACAGTGGCCGTTCAGGATCTCGTGGATCGCCTCGGGCTGACAGGCGTCTCAGTCTGTACGGGGCGTGCCGAACAGGTGCACAGCATTCACCCGGCCGCCGGAACGTTTGATCTCGTTGTCGCCCGTGCCGTTTCGTCCCTGAGGGATCTGGTTCGCTGGTCACGGCCATATCTGAGAGTCTCTCTCACTCCACCCGTGGAGACCTCCGAGGTGACCCGCACGAAGTTCACGTCGCCGGGGCTCATCGCTCTCAAGGGAGGGGATCTGGAAAAGGAAATTGCCGAGGCGAGAATAAAGGAGTCGATCAGATTTGTTCGCGTCATCGGGATGTCGTTCGAAGGGAGCATTGAGCTCGGATTGGAAGACAAAAAGGCTGTCATCGTAAAGCTCTAATTCTCTATATCCGTTATTGCATATGGCACAGTCAAAGGAACTGCACGACGCGCTGGCCCGGCTGCTTACGGAGCAACGGAACCCGGACTCCATGGACCTCGACTGGCTTCCCACGGAATCCGCACTGCGCCTCATCAACGCACAGGACAAACTTGTCCCGATTGCAGTCGAGCGCGAGATACCCTACATCGCCGAAGCCGTCGAGATCATCGTGCATGCCCTGAAGAACGGAGGCCGGCTTCTGTATTTCGGCGCAGGAACGAGCGGACGTCTCGGTGTTGTTGACGCTTCGGAATGTCCCCCGACATTTGGGACGGATGCCGGCATGGTCCGCGGCATCATTGCGGGTGGTCAAACGGCGATGTACAAGTCCCAGGAGGGAGCTGAAGATGACACAGAACAGGCCCGGCTCGACGTGGATGGCCAGGGTGTCAATGCCCGGGATGTCGTCTGCGGGATAGCGGCGAGCCGGAGAACCCCGTTCGTTGTTTCCGCTGTAAACCGTGCCCGGGAACTGGGAGCGAAGACCATTTATATCACCACGAATCCCCGGTCTGAATTCGACCTCGAAGTCGATGTGGCAATCTGCCCCGAGGTGGGCCCGGAGGTTTTGATGGGGTCGACCCGCATGAAATCGGGGACAGCCCAGAAGCTCGTACTCAACATGCTCACCACAGCAGCGATGGTGAAGCTGGGAAAAGTATATGAGAACATGATGGTCGATCTCCAGCTGACCAACCGGAAACTCGTCGAGAGAGCAAAGCGGATCATCGTCCTTGCGACAGGGGTTTCGTATGAACGCGCCTCTGAGATCCTCCAACAGTCGGACGGGCATGTGAAGACCGGTATCGTCATGGCTGCGGCAGGTATCGCGCCCGAAGAAGCCAGGAGGAGGATCATGCAGGCCGGGGGAACCGTGCGGGGAGCCATCGCTTTGAGTGCCCGAGCCGGGGAGAGGCCAGACAACCCGTCGGAGAAGGCTGAGTAACGGGGGCCGCTCGAGAGGGCTCCCCTGAGAAAACCGAGAGAATCCCTTCCGGCACTGCACCGTAACGCGGCCCGGAGGGGTGGAGTATGTTCTGCAAGAGCGATGATCGAGAGAATACGACATAGCATTGAAGGTCTTCAGGCCTTCAAGTCTTTAAGCGAATCCGACCAGCGGGACGTCACTGTGACCGGCGCGGCAGGTTCGCTCGCCGCGCTTGTCGTCGCAGGTATCCATGACCGGCGTGGCTGCCAGATCCTGTTCATCGCATGTGACGACGCGTCCGCGGAGCGGATGCGGGACGATCTCTCCCTTCTCCTGGGGATGGACGCCGTGCATCTCTTTGCTGCAGCCTCCTCTGCGGGACACCTGCGCCCACCTGATGCGGGGGTGCCCGATGTACAGGCGCTCCGTTCCCTCTTCGAAAAGCCTGCCGCCGTCGTGGTCACCCCCCCCGGGGGAATGACCATCCCGCTCCCGGCGTCATCCGTTGTCTCGGAAGAAGTCATTCGTCTCGCGAAGGGGGAGCACACCGACTTCACGTCCCTGCTCCGCCGGCTGACAGAATCGGGTTTCGAACAAAAGGACTTCGTGGAGACTCATGGCGACTTCTCCGTCAGGGGAGGGATCCTGGACGTGTTCACGTTTGCCGGCGATAACCCCATCCGGGCCGAGTTTTCCGGGGATGAAATAGAATCGATCCGTGAATTTGACCCGGTCTCGCAGCGGTCCATCCGGGATCTGTCCGGGACGACGATTGTGCCCGATCTCTTTGCGTCGCGCCCTGAGGAGGGGGGAGGACGCCGCACCTCGTCGCTCCTGGAGTACCTTCGCGATGACGCACTGGTGATCATGGATGAGCCGGATCTGATCACAGGCGAGATCGAAAAGCGGGCGGCGGAGAAGGAATCCATCGCCCCCGAACTCCTCGCGGAACTTCTCGAATTGTTCCCCCGAATCTCGTTCCGGTCTCTCCCCCCCAGGCAGAAGCCCGTGATCGACTTCGGCGGCAAGCTCCAGCCTGCATTCAACGGCAGCATCGCCGCACTCCGCAAGGATGTGGCCGCGATGCAGGCACAGGAGTACTCTGTGTACTTCACATCCGACACCAACGCCGAGCTGGCCCGGTTGCGGGAACTGCTGAGAAGCTTCCCCGCGGGGAAGAGCCCAGGGGAGTCTGAGGAAGCACCCCCCGTTGAGACGGAAAATCTCCATTTCACTCTCGAGGCACTTCACGGCGGCTTCATCCTCCCCGGTGCGCGCCTGGCGGTGTACACCGAGCACCAGATCTTCAACCGGCTCAAACGCCGGGGGAGAAAACGCACGGCGAAGTTCAAAGGGTTGACCGAGCGGGACGTCCACATGCTTCACAGGGGGGACTTCGTCGTGCATCAGGACTTCGGGATCGGCCGGTACGACGGCATGAAGCGCATCAGCGTGGGCGGCGCGGAGCAGGAGGTCGTCAAGATAGCATACGACGCGCGCGACACGCTGTTTGTCAACCTCAACTATGTCGGAAAGCTCCAGAAGTACTCTTCGAGGGAGGGGCATGTCCCGGCGCTGTCGCGCCTGGGAAGCGCGGAATGGGAAAAGTTGAAGAACCGCGCCAAGAAAAAGGTGAAGGACATCGCCCGGGAACTGATTGGCCTGTATGCGCGGAGGAAACAGTCGGCGGGATTTGCGTTCTCTCCCGACTCCCCCTGGCAAAAGGAGCTGGAGGCGTCCTTCATGTACGAAGACACGTTCGATCAAGCGAAAGCCACGATGGACGTGAAGAAAGACATGGAGGAGCCGCACCCGATGGACCGGCTGATCTGCGGAGATGTCGGTTTCGGCAAAACCGAAGTTGCGGTGCGTGCAGCATTCAAAGCGGTTCTCGACGGGAAGCAGGTAGCCGTGCTTGTCCCCACCACGATCCTTGCCATGCAGCACTTCAACACGTTCCGGGACAGGCTTGCACGCTACGGTGTTCACCTGGATGTTCTCTCCAGGTTCCGAACGAAGAGCGAGCAGGAGGGGATCATCGGAAGGCTGCGGGAAGGAGGCATCGATATCGTGATTGGCACACACAGGATTCTCTCGCGTGATGTCGTCTTCAGGAATATCGGGCTGCTCATCGTGGACGAAGAGCACCGCTTCGGCGTTGCCGCGAAAGAGAAAATCCGGCAAATGAAAGCGGAAGTGGACACGCTCTCGCTGACCGCAACGCCGATTCCCCGCACACTTCATTTCTCGCTCATGGGCGCGCGGGATCTTTCCGTGATTGCCACCCCCCCCCGGAACAGGCTCCCGGTCATAACGGAAATACTTCAGTGGAATGATGACGTCATCAGGGATGCGGTCCNNCATACTTCGTCCACGACAGGGTTCAGTCCATGGAAGAAGTAGCCGGGAGACTCCAGACGATACTCACCGGTGTGCGGCTCCGGTCTGCCCATGGACAGATGCCCGCGCACGCTCTCGAGGAGGTCATGCTGGCGTTTCTGGAGAAGCGGTGTGATCTTCTTGTCGCGACGAAGATCATAGAATCGGGTTTGGACATTCCCAACGTCAACACCATCTTCATTAACCGCGCCGACAGGTTCGGCATGGCGGAATTATATCAGCTCCGGGGGCGCGTCGGAAGGTCCAACGCGCAGGCCTACGCGTACCTTCTCACTCCGCCTGTCTCCTCGCTTCCCCGGCCGACCGTGCAGCGCCTCCAGGCGGTTGAGGAATTCACGGAGCTCGGGTCAGGTTTCAACCTTGCCATGCGTGACCTTGAGATCCGTGGAGCGGGAAACCTGCTGGGTGCAGAACAGAGCGGATTTATAGAAAACATGGGATTCGAAACCTACACCCGGGTGCTTGAGGATGCAGTCCGGGAGCTTAAAGACGAGGAATTCAAGGGGCTGTTTGAGAAGGAGAGCGGATTCCGCGTGCAGCAACGGGAAGCGGCGGTGGAAACCGACCTCAGTGCATTCATACCNNTATGCGCTCTCGAGCCCCGAACAGTTGGAGGAGGTTCAGACTGAAATGCAGGATCGTTTCGGAAGATTTCCGGCCGAACTCCAGAACCTCTTCGGCATGGTTCGACTGCGGCTTGCCGCTGTCAGAATCGGGTTCAGGAAGCTGAGCGTGAAGGGGAATCAACTGGAAGCGGAATTTCCTCCGGAATCAGATTCGGAGTTCTACGAAGGAGGAACATTTCAGAACATCATGTCGATGGTCCCTCTTATGCAGAAAAAGAGCGCCACACTCCGGCAGGAGGGGAACACTCTCAGACTGCGGATACAGCTCCCGGAGATTCAGATTCCGGGGGACAAAGTCATGAAATCCCTCCTCTTCCTCGAGCAGATTCATGGGACGGAACGTCTCAACGGGGTTGGGACGACCGGCCAGCCTCCATCCCCACCGCCCAAATCCTCGAAATGAGACCGAAAAGGCCCCGTTTCCAGCATTATTAACTTGACTTTGTTGACCAATTGAGTATCTTACGATCCACCGGTGGGTAAAAGTGGGTTGTAGTGGGGTAGAAATTTGCCCGAAAAGGGCTATTTCTTTTACTGGGGTCCCGTCCAAAATCATGTCATCATTCAAGGGGTCGTACAAGTACTCCGTTGACAGCAAAGGGAGGACGAACATCCCGGCGCGCTTAAAGAAATACGTTTCCCCCGAGGCGAACGAGACCTTCGTCATCACGCGCGGATACGAGCAATGCTTGTCAGTATATCCACTGGATGAATGGAGCAAACTGGAAGAGTCCATCCGCCAGCTTTCCCCGACAAACCCCCAGCACAGGTACTTCACGCGTACGCTGCTGGAAAACGCAGTGGAGTCGCAACTCGACGGCCAATCGCGAATAACGATTCCCAAGGAGCTCCTCGATCTGGCCGGGATTAAAAACGAAGCTCTCATACTTGGTGTCCTGGAACGAATCGAAATCTGGAACCCGGAAAGCTACCGGGAGTATCAGAAAAAACAGCCGGAAAGTTACGAGAATATCGCTCAGACGGTTCTCCAGAAGTAGGCTCCCGGTATGTCAACATATCATGAGCCCGTCCTGGCGGAAGAAACGCTCGCTCTGCTTATAACTGACCGGGAAGGAACATATGTCGACGGAACCGTCGGAGGAGGAGGACACGCCGAGAAAATTTGCGAGCATCTCGGCCCCCATGGGCGTCTGATCGGGATCGATGCCGATGCTGAGGCGATCGAAGCATCCTATGCCCGGCTGGAGCGGTTTGGTCCGCAGGTGACTCTCATCAGGGCAAATTTCCGTCACGTTGTCTCTGAACTCGGGACTCGCGGGGTAAAACAGCTCGCGGGGATAGTGCTGGATCTGGGTGTTTCGTCGCACCAGATCGATCAGGCGGAGCGGGGATTCCGCTTCCGCTCAGACGGGAAACTCGACATGCGCATGGACAGCCGGCAGCCCGTCAGCGCCCACGAGGTCATCAACAACTATTCGCAGGAGCGGCTCGAGGCAATACTCAGGGAGTATGGAGAAGAGCGAGCTGCCCGCCGAATTGCGCGAGGTCTCGTTCATGCCCGGCCCGTGACTACGGTGGGGGAGCTGAACGGGGTGATAGAGCGATGTGTGGGGGGGAGGTACCTGACCAAGTCGCTGGCACGTGTGTACCAGGCGATACGCATTGAAG
>PMDK01000237.1 GCA_003154425.1 Ignavibacteriota bacterium | reverse complement strand
CACCAGTGGTTCGGCGACTTCGTCACCGGCAGGAGCGGGATCAGCGCGTGGCTGCAGGAAAGCTTTGCGACGTTCTACGCGAAACTCTTTCAGAGATCAGTCTACGGGGAAGAGTGGTACCAGTGGGCGCGGAGGGAAGAACAGACGGCCGCGCTTGAGGCGTCGAAAGGGAACCGGGTCCCCCTTCTCCACGGCGCGGCCGGGAGCGCGCGCGTGTACCAGAAGGGATCGGCGGTACTCGACATGATGATCCGGACGTTCGGCGCCGCGGAGTACCGGCGCGTGGTCACGTACTATCTCCAGAAGCACGCATACGGCAACGTCGAAACCAACGACCTGTACCAGGCGTTCCAGGACGTCCTGGGGCTTACGCCGGACTGGTTCTTCAACGAATGGATCTACCGCGGAGGCGAACCCGCCTACAGCATCAGGTACGAGGACGTACGCGGAATTCCCGGGCGGGAGTCGGTATTCACCGTCGCTCAGACGCACGAGCAGGACGAGCTCGTCGGGCTCTTCCGCATGCCCCTCGATTTCGAGGTGCATTACATCGACGGGACATCGGACCGCCTCCGGCAGGTGATCGCCGACCAGACGACAAAAGTCACGATACCGAACCCCGGCTCCCGGGTCGTCTCGTTCGTCCTTTTCGACCCCGGAAGCTGGATACTCAAGTCGGTCGACTTCGCGAAGCCCTTCCCGATGCTGAAAGCTCAGGCGCTCGGTGCTCCCCAGATGATCGACCGGTATGACGCCATCGCGGCCATGCGGGGCCTGGAGATCGGATCGAAACGTGACATACTGACGCAGGTGTACGCCCGGGAGCCCTTCCACGCCCTCAGGGAGGAGGTCCTGTCGCAGCTCACGGGGGACACCGACAGCCGAACGACCGGTCTCCTGCGTCAGGCACTCCGGGATACCGCGGCGACCGTGCGCCGGGCCGCTCTCCAGGCATGCGGAGCGTTCCCCCTCTCTCTGAAAGGGGACGTCGAGCGGCTCCTCCGGGACTCCTCCTACAGCACCGTGGGTGCCGCCCTCGAACTCCTCTGCAAACGGTTCCCGGAGGAGACGCCGCGCTATCTCGAACTCACGAAAGACGATCACGGAACGGGAAACCGGGTGGCGGTGCTCCGCCATGAGATCGGGGGGGCGCACGGAGACACCTCGTCCGTGGCGCGTCTCCTCGACTATACGGGGGTCTCCTGGGATTTCATGACGAGAATCAACGCCCTCGAGGCGCTGAAGAGACTCGGCTATTGCGACGAACCCCTCTTCCCCGGTCTGATGAGCGCGATGGCCAACCCGAACGGGAGACTCCGCGCACCGGCAGCTGCCGTCGCGGCCTACTTCATGGAGCAGACCTCACCGGCGCAGAAACTGAAGGGCTACTACCGCTCCCACACCTGGACGCCGGTCGAGCGGAAGCTCCTTGACCCTTATTTCAAATGAAGGCTCCCCCCCTGACTCCCGGACGACTCCATGAGCTCCTCGACCGGATTCGCGGCATCCGGATCGGCGTCATCGGTGATTTCTGCATCGATGCCTACTGGCAGATCGATACAGGAAAGCAGGAGCTTTCCATGGAGACGGGAAAACCGGTGCTCGGTGTCAGGTCCCAGCGCTACATCCCGGGAGGAGGGGGAAACGTTGCATCCAACCTTGCGGCGCTAAGGTGCGGGACCGTTCGCGCATTCGGCGTCGTGGGGCCCGACATGTTCGGCCGTGAGCTCGTTTCGCTGCTCCGTGAGAGAGGGATCGACACTTCCGGGCTTGTGATACAGGAGCAGGAGTGGGATACACCGGTCTATGCGAAACCGTACCTGGCGGAGACGGAACAGGAGCGGATCGACTTCGGCGGGTGGAATTCGATGAGATCGGAACCGGCCCTCGCGAGCCTCATCCGGCGGGCGCTCCCCGGTCTGGATGCGCTCATCGTCAACCAGCAGCTCGCTCGCGGGGTCCACACGGAGGCCATGATCCGGACGCTCAACGCGAGTGCAGGGGACCATCCCGGCGTCGCATTCGTCCTGGATGCGCGCACCATGAGCGGCTCGTTCACGGGGATGATCTCTAAACTGAACGCCGCAGAGGCTTCGCGGCTTGCCCGCCGCTCGGGAGACGACGGAGATCCTCCCTCCCCCGCCGCACTCCGTTCGCACGCGCGGGCCATCGGCACACGATGCGGCAAACCGGTATTCGTGACTCGAAGCGCGGAAGGGATACTCCTGTTCGACGGAAACGGATTCACGGACATCCCCGCGGTCCCCGTGACGGGGCCTATCGACCCGGTCGGGGCGGGGGATGCAACGGTCTCCGCCATCGCCGCAACGCTCGCAGCGGGTGGGACGCTCGCCGAGGCCGGCGAGATGGGATGCCTCGCCGCGGCTGTGACAGTAAAAAAAATACGAGAGACCGGGACCGCGACCCCGGAGGAGATCGTCACAATGGGATCCCGCTATGACAAGCCGTGAGCGCGTGAAGCGAACGCTCCTCTTCCAGGGGGCGGACCGCCTGCCGTACGATCTTCCCGAGCCGTACGGGACCGACTTCTTCAACATCGAAATGGACCCCTCGCCGGACTCGCGACCCGCGAGCGGCACGGACGAATGGGGAGCAGTCTGGGCGAACATCGGGGTGATGCAGCTCGGGCAGGTGAAGGAGGTGCCGCTGAAAGGCTGGGACGATTTCGCGTCGCTCCGGATCCCCGATATCCGGGACGAGCGCCGCTGGAGGAACGTCACCGGAATGCGGTCCCGTGCCGGCGACAAGTTCATACTGGCCAAAGGGATCTCCCTGTATGAACGGATCCATTTCCTCCGGGGGCTGGACGCGACCTGGACCGACATTTACGATTCTCCGGGAGAGCTTACGAAACTCATCTCTCTTCTCCTGGACATGAACCTTTATGCCCTGGAAAGGTTCGCCCGGGAAGGAGCTGACGGATATTTTATCCCGGACGACTGGGGGCTGCAAAACACACTCATGATCTCTCCGGCCGCCTGGCGGAAGATCTGGAAGCCTTTCTACAGACGCCTTTTCAGCGCGGTGCATGACGCCGGCATGTTCATGTTCCTGCACAGCTGCGGCTACATCGTCGA
>PMDK01000137.1 GCA_003154425.1 Ignavibacteriota bacterium | reverse complement strand
TGTTCATCTACGGGTTCGGCGGCCTTGTCGCGCCGTTCCTCGGCATAAAATTGATCGACATGCTCATGGCCGCGGTGGGTTGGGCATGAAGGCATCAATCACTTTCGAAGGGATCATGTTGTGATCATTTCCGGTTCCACACCGGTTCGCATGGCCGGACTGCTGGTGTTATGTGCCGTGGTTGCACTCCAATTCGCCGGAGGTCAATCGAAGGACTCGAGCCAGGCGGTTTCCGTGAGCGGATTTGTCGATGCCTACTATAGCAGGAATTTGGCGTCGCCGGCTTCCCGGACAAACAAGCTGAGGAATTTCGACATTCCGGAGAACCAGATCAATCTCAGTCTGGCCGAGATCGTCCTGCAAAAAAAGGCTCAGCCTGTCGGCTTCCGCATGGACGTCGATTTCGGCACCGCCAACGACGTCGTGCAGGGGATCGCTCCCTACGGAACGACGTCCTACGGCACGCTGACGAACATCCAGCAGGCATATCTGACAGGTGTGATCCCTCTCGGGAATGGACTCACTGCGGACGTCGGCAAGTTCGTCACGCATATGGGCTATGAAGTCATCGAATCAAAGGACAACTGGAACTACAGCCGGTCCCTGCTATTTGCCTGGGCAATTCCGTACTACCACACAGGCATGCGGCTGACCTATCCGTTTGCGGACAATTTCACCGTTGCGCTTCATGTTGTTAACGGGTGGAACTCCAGTATCGATAACAACGCCGAGAAATCGCTTGGCCTGATGGTGAGTTACTCTCCCGGCGCTTCGACAGGATTGATCCTGAACGTGATGGATGGATTTGAACAGCCCACAGGCGTAGATGTCGGGAAGAAAAAGGTCTTTGACTTTATCGTGACGCAACAGGTGACAGAGGCTTTCGCGTTGACGCTTAATGCCGATTACGGCGACGAAACGCTTATCGGCGGTCTGTACACCTGGAAGGGGGCCGCTCTGTATGGACGCTATGCTTTCAGTCCGAAATCCGCATTCGCCCTCCGCGCGGAGGTTTTCGACGACCCCCGCGGATATGCAACCGGGCTGGGGGTCCCTCAGCTCGATGTACGGGAAGTGACGGCGACGTACGAGTACAAATTTGCCGATGCCCTTCTCCTCCGAGGAGAGGGACGCTATGACTTTTCCAATGCACCGGTGTTCGACAAGAAGGCCGATGTGAACACAAAGAACGATCAGATGACGATTCTGGTGGGGATTGTGGCGATGTTCTGAACGCGCCCGATATTTGCACTCCTCGTACGAAGGATCCGTGACGACTTTGCTCCGTGGGCGCAGTAAGTCGATGCGGATCGCTTCGAGGGGCACCCGAACCCGGCTTGAATCTTCTTTCCTTTTTGTCTATCGTAATTCCAGCCCGCGTCCGACTTCGCAGGCGCCTTGTCGGCCAGTCGGCCCCGCCGTGCTTCGGCGGGTCTGGTAGCCACGCCTCAAAGGGGCGTGACTGTCAGCCTGGGGCGACCCCGTGCGGCGTGCTCCATCCGGGCGCTCCCGCAGACAATCATCACCCACGTCTCCCATGGTCTCTCCTGAAGAGAATCGCCCCGATCCCGACGCCCTGCTGCATGCCATCAAGCGGGCGGAGGAGAACCGGTCGAAAGCGAAGCTGAAGATATTTTTCGGCATGTCCGCCGGCGTGGGGAAGACGTACGACATGCTCAAGGGGGCCCACGACGCGATGGTCCACGGGATCGATTGTGTCGTGGGGATCGTGGAAACGCACGGCCGCCGCGAGACCGAAGCGCTCCTGGAGGGTCTCACCATACTCCCCCGGAAAATCGTGGAGTACAGGGGGACGCGCATTGAGGAGATGGACCTGGATGCGATACTCGCCCGCAAACCGAAACTGGTCCTCGTGGACGAACTCGCGCATTCCAATGCTCCGGGATCCAGGCATACGAAACGATTCAGGGACGTCGAGGAGCTCCTTGACAGCGGCATCGATGTGTACACAACGCTCAACGTCCAGCACCTCGAGAGCAGGGCCGACGCGGTGGCGCAGATCACCGGATCGATCGTCAGGGAGACTGTTCCCGATTCCATTCTGGAACGTGCCGATGAAGTCGAGCTGATCGACATTTCTCCCGACGAGCTCCTTGCCCGGCTTGCCGAGGGGAAGGTCTATACGCCCGACCGTTCGTCACGGGCGATCGAGAGCTTTTTCCGCATGGGAAATCTCACCGCCCTGCGTGAGATGTCCCTCCGCCTCACCGCGGAGCGGGTGGACCGGCAGCTCCGCGACTACATGCGGACGAACCGGATCCAGGGTCCCTGGAAATCCGGCCAGCGCCTGCTGGTGGGGATGAGTGGGAGCCCCCATTCGGTCCACCTTATACGGTGGGCGCGGAGGATGGCCTTCACTCAGGATGCCTCCTGGGTGGCCGTGCATGTCGAGTCGTCTGCAACCCCCAGCGCAGTCGACAATGACCTTCTGGCGAAGAACATAAAGCTCGCGCGCGAGCTGGGAGCCGAGATCGTCTCGACCGCTGATGAAAACGTCGGCGACGCCTTGATACGCGTGGCCCGTCAGGAAAACTGCACGCAGATCCTGATCGGCAAGCCCCGGCAGGGGACATTCCAGAAGTCGGCGAGGCTCCTCCAGGAGCTCATAAACAAAAGCGGCGATCTGGACATTCATGTCATCGGAGGGGAGGGGGAGACGAAGCCCGAGAGGCGCCTGGCGAGCCTGCTGGAGGCCCATTCGGGCGTGCGGCAGTACCTCGGGGCCGGCGCCATACCTCTCCTCGTCGCCGCGGCCTGCTTCCCCTTCGCGAACATCATCGAGTACCAGACGGTATCGCTTGTCCTCCTCTTCACGGTGGCTCTCCTCCCGCTCCGGTTCGGGATGGGTCCCGTCCTGCTGGCCGCCGCGCTGAGCGCGATTGTGTGGGACTACCTGTTCATCCCCCCGGTCTTCACGTTCTCCGTCAGTCACGTTCCGGACATACTGATGCTGCTGATGTACTTCTGCATCGCTCTTGTCCTGGGCGTGCTCACCTCCAGGACACGCGCGCAGGAGCGTGCGGTCCGTCTCAGGGAGGAGAGGGCGGTCGCCCTGTACACGCTCTCGAGGGACCTTTCGCTCGCGCGGACCAAGGATGCCGTCGCCGAGGCGGCGATCGCCAATATCAGGAAGTTCTTCAGCGCCGACGTCGTTCTCTGTCTCGGGCAGACCGACGGCGACATCTTCACTGCTCCCCACCCTGCGAGCACGCTCTCTGTCAGCGAGAAAGACCTCGGGGTCGCGGCATGGGTGTACTGGAACGAGAAGCAGGCGGGGAGGTTCACCGACACGCTCCCCTCCGCGACGGCAACCTACTACCCCATGTCCGGTCCACGCTACCCCCTCGGGGTTTTGGGGGTCAGGCTCAAGGGAGAGAACAAGCTCTCAATCGACCAGGAGACGCTTCTGGAGAATTTCATACGCCAGATCGCCTCCGCGATAGAGCGGGAGACGCTGAACGAGATCACGAAGAAGGCGGTCGTCGTCGAGGAGTCGGAGCGGCTCTACAAGACGCTGTTCAATTCGATCTCACACGAAATGCGCATCCCCCTTTCGGCGATCATAGGGACGTCCGAGAGTCTCCTCGACGAAAGGGTTTCAGGAGAGCCGCAGACCCGCCGGGAGCTCGTCGGCGAGATCCACGAGGCGGCAGGCAGGCTGAACAGGCTTGTGGAAAACCTTCTGGACATGACGCGCCTTGAATCGGGACTCATAAGGCCGAAACTCGACTGGTGCGATGTCCGCGACCTGATCAATTCCGCTGTCGGGAAGACGGCGGCGGAGCTCTCGGGGTTTCGCCTGGAAATCGACACCCCGTCAGATATCCTTCTGGTGAAGATCGACTTTGCCCTGATGGAACAGGTCCTTACGAATCTCCTTCTCAACGCGTCGTTGTACACGCCGGCAGGATCGGAAATCCGGGTGCGTGCCTCCGGCGACGGCAACGAGTGCGAAATCAGCGTCTCGGACAACGGCCCGGGACTCCCCCCCGACGCGCTGGAAAGGGTGTTCGACAAGTTCTTCCGCGTTCCCGGGAGCAAGACGGGGGGAACAGGACTCGGACTCTCCATCGCACGGGGGTTCGTCGAGGCCCACAGGGGGACCATCAGGGCCGAGAACCGTGCGGGCGGGGGGCTCCGGTTCGTGATACGTCTCCCGCTTGAGAAATATCCGCTTCCGGAATCGCAATGAGCGCGGCGGGCACATTGCCATCGGTACTCGTCATCGAGGACGAGCCGCAGATACGCCGCCTGCTCCGGCTCACGCTCGAATCGAACGGCTTCAGGGTCCACCCGGCGGCGAACGGAAAGGAGGGGCTTGACCGCGCCCGGACGGAACGGCCGGAGGCGGTGATCCTCGATCTGGGTCTCCCCGACGCCGACGGGGTGGATATACTGAAAGAGATACGCCGCGGATCAGCTGTCCCCGTCATCATCCTGTCGGTGAGGAACGGGGAGCAGGATGTCATCTCATGCCTGAACGCAGGCGCGGACGACTACCTGATCAAGCCGTTCCGGCAGGGGGAGCTCGTGGCGAGAATCAGGGCCGCCATCAGGCATCGCCGGGGACCCGAAGAGAAGGGGGTAATCACGGCGGGTCCCGTGACGGTTGATCTCGATGCGCGGGTCGTGAAGAGGGGGGGAGAGATCGTGAAGCTGACAGGGACGGAGTACGCTTTGCTGGAGCTTCTTGTCAGGAATGCAGGAAGGGTCCTGACGCACCGGTACATCCTGGAGCAGGTCTGGGGTCCGTCGTATGCGGAGGAGTCGCAGTACTCGAGAGTCTATGTGGGGCAGTTGCGGAAGAAGCTCGAAGAGGATCCATCGAATCCTGCGTTGATTGTGACTGAATCCGGGATCGGTTACCGCTTTGCAGGTTGACTAGCCGGGCGTCTCCGCATGCCGCTCGACGGTCACCATTGTGCGTCCCTCGGCGGGGATGAGCATGACGGATGTCTCCCCTTCAGAAACGGCGACCGAGGGGGCTGCATGCCCGTTGACGGTGACGCGCGATCCTCGTCCCGGGATCCGCAGGGTCCACCCTTCCGCCCCCCCCTCCGATCGTTTCTCGTACTCGATTTCCACGCTGAGCGTCTCGTCCGTAGATTTGACCTGGAGGCTTATCACTCCCCCGGGGACGGGGGCCCGCCGGATGGCGGGATTCCGTCCGGGCGAAAACCAGTCCCGGGGGGCTCCTCCCAGGAGGACCAGGAGGGGGATGTCGCTGTCCGGCGTCCACATCTCCCGGACGAAAGCTCCCCGCAGCGCAAGCGCGACTTCCGCCGCCGCCCACCCGTGGTGTCCGTCTCCCATCGTTCCGCCTCCGGTCAGGGGATGGATCGCCTCCGGGTAGTTCAATGTGGGGGAAGCGTGGCGGATCACGTCCGAGAAGAGATTCCAGAACCGTTCCCGTTCTCCCGCATGAAGCCACGCCTGTGCGATCTGCAGCGTCAGGTAGGGGTTCTTCCCGGAGTGGATGAACTGCTGGAAAAAGAGTCCGTGAAGAGAATAGCGGTCAGTGAGCGTTTCCAGTGTCCGGCGCATCCGCTTGTCGTCGGGGGAGTACTGCTGGAGCGGGTACCACGGAGCGCATGACCCTATCATCCCGCAGTCGATCCCCCGCGCGGGGCCCGCGGGTATCACATCGATTCCCTTCGATCTCTGGACAGCGGCTACCGCCCGCTCAATGTCCTTTTTGTATTCCCCCAATTCACGCCGGGCAGTCTGCTTCTCCGATTTTCCCCCCATCATGCTGCAAAACCTGGCATACGCCTCGAGCCCGGCGGCAGACCACCAGTTGTCCCAGAAGTACCTGTCGGCAAGCCCGAGGTGCTCCGCACTCAGTCCGGGGGGCATGAGTCCCGGACTGATCCCCGCGGCTCCTTCCTCACGACGCTTACGCGCGATCCAGCCGGCCCCCTTCTTGAGGGAATCGATCAGGCCCGGGGCGAAGGAAGTGTCATGAGCGAGCACGGCATGCTGCCACACTGTCCAGAGCGCCTGCCCGTTCGAATCCCACTCCCCCTTCTGTGACCGAAAGTACCCGGAGGGTTCCTGCCTGGAGGGGAACGCGAGTATGACCGCGCGCGCCTGGGCATGAAACCCGAACGCGTCGAGCGCCCGGAGCATGAACGCGGCGTCCCTGAACCAGAACTGGTGATATGTCCAGGGCCCCGGCGTGATCGTATCACCGTCCGTGAGCATGAGGAGCGTGGCAAGGGACGCGCGGAGAATCGTGTTCACGTGCTCGTCGGGGGTCGTGATCTCCGTGCCGGAGCCGAGCAGTGATTTCCAGGCGGCCGCCGTCTGGTGGATGTCCCCGGGGCCGGTCTCCTTTCCATCGAGGCTCATCATCGCGCGGAACGTCCGGCGTTCCCCCGGAGCGAGCGTCAGCGCGTACGCCGCGTAGCCGTTTGCAAGTCCGGCGGGGCAGACCGCTCCGGCCGATGCATCGGTCGTTCCGTCCCGGGCCGCGAATAGACCCGCGGAATCCCCTCCTGCGTGATTCGAACAGTGGACGGAGTCCGGCGGACCGGGAAGCATGAACCTTTCCGTCCCGTCCATGACAAGTGAGCTGTTTGACCCGTCAAACCTGATCTCCCGGAGAAGACATGCCCCTTCCGCGTTGAACGGGCGAATGGCCAGCGCGAGAGTGCACTCCTCTGCTCTGCTTCCGGTGTTCGCCAGGGAGACTTCCTGGAAGAGCGTCCCCCCGTCCACATAGACTGTCTGCTCCAGTCGGATTTTCCCGTATTCGTACAGCGTCGTGACGATGGGCAGACCTTCGTGAAGGCTCTGGCGCACGCTCCCTGAGCGTGAAGGAAAGTACGCGATGCCGCCGCACTTCAGCCAGCATTCGGAAGTCCACCTGTTGCGCAGAGGCATCACCGCCCCGGCTGGGTCCACAACAGGCTCGATGTTGCAGGAAGGGCTTCCGAGGGCGGTCCAGTTCCTGTGCGTGATGTTTATCGAAAGCCCGAGATGGGAGCGGGGGATGAACCCGGCATCGGTCGGGTCATACTGTCTCTCCGCCCAGTACGGGAGGACCCACCCCTCCAGGCTCTGAAGGAGCGTGAAGTTCAGCAGCCCGCGCGAGATCTGCATCGTGTTGAGAGGAATCAGTTCCGTGGGGAGAGTCTTCCGGTCCAGCCCGCTCAGTTCGTTGGCCGTCTGGAACATTCTGAGCGCGGGCTCCGGAATTTTGAGTCCGGCGGCAATGCGCCTCACGAGGAAATCAAGTATGCGCGATATGAGTGCGGGCCTGGACATGGGGGTTCGTTTCGGGCCCCAATATGGCGAATTCACTGAGAAACCTCAACGCTCCGGAATCATTTAACCTACTGATAACATTCCCGTAACACTCACGTAAGATCTGGTAGGTACATTGCAGGCGTTCAATGGAGGGGTGCAACATGAAATCCGCATTCTATTTCACGCTCTGTGTCCTCCTGTTCATTGCAGAGTTTCTGACCCACGGTCTCCGTCAGGCCCGGTGAGCCGAGTGGAGTCTGCTGAGGGATCACCTGAGCGAAATCCCCTGAACATACACGGAGCTCCTCCCATGGACATCCAGGGCGGTCATCACCCCCTTCGTATCGCATACTTTGCCGGGACGATGCGCCCCGGGCACGACGGCGTGACTCGCGTGCTCTACCGGCTGATCGATGCGCTCGTGGAGACGGGGATTGACAGCGTATTTTTCTCCCCCATCATTCCTCCCGCCGGCTCCCGGCCGGTGCCGATGTATGAAGTCCCTTCGGTCAGGTTCCCTCTCTACAGGGACTATCGCTTTGCCTACCCGGGGCAGAAACACTTCGAAGCCAGGCTTTCCGCATTCGATCCCGACATCATACATATCAACAGTCCCTGTCCTCTGGGGCACGCCGCGGTCCGGTACGGACGGCGGGCGGGGATCCCGGTCGTTGCCACATACCACACGCATTTCCCGAGTTACGCCAAGTACTACAAGATCAAGGCGCTCGAAACGTTCAGCTGGAACTACCTGAAGAACCTGTACAACGACTGCGATCGTGTCTTTGTCCCCTCGGAGCCCATCAGGAAGGAGCTCCGCGCACACGGCTTTGAGACCACGGAATTCCTGCCGCACGGCGTGGACACGGGGATGTTCAACCCCGTGTACAGATCGGATGAATGGCGGAGGCTGCACGGATGTGAAGGAAAGACCGTGCTTCTCTTTGCGGGCCGGCTGGTGTGGGAGAAGGACCTCCGGACGCTGGCGGAGGCGTACCGGATTGTCATGGCGAGCAGGAGCGACGCGCTCTTCGTCCTGGCGGGGGACGGTCCGGTTCGCGAAGAGCTTGCCGCGCTGATGCCCCGGGCGGTGTTCCTGGGACAGGTGGGGGGCACGGCCCTTGCGGCCGCCTATGCCTCGAGCGATCTGTTCGTGTTCCCCTCCACCACGGAGACGTTCGGGAACGTGACGCTGGAAGCGATGGCCTCCGGGATCCCCCCGGTGTGTGCACGGGAGGGGGGAGCGTACGGATTCGTGAAATCGGGGGCCACCGGGTTGCTCGTTGAACCGCGCAATGGCGTAGATCTTGCTGAAAAGATCGCATTCATGATCGACCGTCCCGGAGAGCGGAAGAAGATGGGGGAAGCCGCACTGTCATTTGCCTCGGAGCAGTCGTGGGATCGGATATTCGACCGGCTCTTCGCGGGATATGTCGACCTTGCCTCCGGCGGCCGCAGCCGGAAGAGAAAGGCGGCATGACCGATTCGTTCACGATAGCCCACATCTCGGATCTCCACCTGAGCTCGGAACACAAACGCTTCAACCTGCGGCGGGCACGGAGGCTCCTTGAGGAAATCGGCCGGCGCGGTGTGGATCACGTTGTGGTGACCGGGGATATTGCCGCTGACGCGGACCGGAGGGAGTTTGAAATAGCCCGGGGGCTGTTCAGGAACAGCGGTCTCCTGGATCCGGAGAGGCTCTCTGTTGTCATTGGCAACCACGACGTGTTCGGCGGCGTGCACATGCCCGAGGATCTGCTCACGTTCCCCCGCAGGTGCAGGCAGACGGAGTACAGGGCGCGGGTGGAGGAGTTCCGCGGATACTTCCATGAAGCGTTTGGGCGGTGCCTGTATGCCTCCCACGCGAGGCCGTTTCCGTACGTCAAGTTGTTCGGGAACGTCGCCCTCGTCGGCGTGAATTCAGTCGCACACTATTCGGCGGTCAAAAACCCCGTAGGATCAAACGGCGATGTGGGGGAGGGGCAATACAGGAGGCTGAGGCAGCTGCTGGAGGCGCCGCAGTTGCACGGCAAACGGAAGATCGTGCTGGTTCACCACCACTTTCACAGGTACCCGTCTCCCCCCGACGGGACGCTTCACAGCGTCTGGGGAGCCATTGAACGCCGGACGATGAAGCTGCACGNNTGCACGGGCACGTGCATGTGAACGGGGAGTACGAAAGGAAGGGGACACAGTTCATCAACGGAGGGGGCTCACTCCTGGGGGAGGCCGGCAGAGGGATTGCATTCAACCTGATCAACGTCGGTCCCGAATCGATCGAGAACCGCATCATCACCATTCCGGAAGAACAACCTGCCATTCCCGTCGGCCCATCCGTCCCGGAGCTCCAGGCCGCCTGACGGTCTCCATGTCATCCCTCCTATTCTTCTTCGAGCTTTCGTGCCATCCGGAGGGCCCGTTCCTTTGTCCGCGGGTCGCTCGCGACGGTCGTCGGGAGTTCCGAAGCGATCCGGAACGCTTCGATCGCATCCTTCGTTTTTCCCTCTTCTCTGAAGACCAGCGCCAGTTCGAACCGGTGGCGGACCATGCCGGGGGCGATCGCGATCGCTCTGCGGAGCGCCGTCTCCGCCTCTTCAAATCCTCCGTCAGGGAGCGATCCGAGGAAGACGGCCGCGAGCTGCCGTTCGATCCAGCTCACTTTGCCCAGCGCCAGGTAAAACGAACCCATGATTGAGTATGCAACGTCATCGAGCGAGTCGAGCGTGAGTGCGCGGTCGAGCTCGTGTTTGATCTCGTTGCAGAGCCGGACTTTCCCCTTGCTCCCTTCAAACATGGCGATATTGCCGAGCGCGGCTGCTTTCCACGTGTGCCCCGCGGCGACGGTCGAGTCGGCGCGTATGCATCTCTCGGCATAGGCGACGGCTTTTCTGTACGTCTCTTCCTTCTTTTCACGTTCTGCCATGTCTCCCATGCAGACATACAGCCTGCCGAGTCTCCAGAGGTACTGGGCGGAGTCCGCTGTGAGCGCACGGGCCGAATCGTACGCTTCTTCCGCGCGGGCGTACTCCAGCCGTGCGAACTCCGCGTCCCCTGCCATCGGGCGCCCGCCCGATGGCCCTCCGGCGCCCACGAGAAACGCTACGAGAAGGAGAGTCATGCCTTCGACGCCTCTCTCCGCGTGAACGATGTCAGCTGTACGTTGTTCTTCGCCATACTACGCCTGAAAACATCACGCGGATGGTCCGGGTTCCATTCGGATAACCTGCGAGTTGGAAATCGCCCAAAGGACTGCTCGCGGATCCCTCCCCCTTGCCTATTTGCCTCTCTGGCGACATATCATTAGCTTTTCCCATTAAAGCTCGACCCGGGGAACCCTCATCGCATTACGACTCATTGCTGGTAAACATTGGGAGACAGTCCGATGAATATCAAGCGGTATGCTATCGACTTCGTGGTGGTGTTTGCCATCGTCCTGGTGGTGAACCTGATTGTGACATTTCTCTACAGTCTCATCTTTCACGGCCTGGGTGTGATCGACTGGGAGACAGCGTTTCACTTTGCCATCACATTGGGCATAATCCTGCCGTGGGTTCGCCGGCAAGGGAAGAAGGAGGGGGAGTAATAAGGAGGTTCCCAGCCGGAGAAAGGGAGACCCACCCATGAAGCGCCACGGGCTTCTCTTCCCTTTCTCGGGCGAGGAGGAGAGGATGAACCGGTTTCGCCGGGACTCACCCCTTTCGTGTCGTCACGATTCAGCCACCGTATTAGTAGACCTGAGGTTCCGGGAGGACCTCGCCCTCCCCCTTTTTCCGCAGCCGCAGCCTCGCAGTCAGGTTCCGCAGTGCCGCGGGGACAGTCTCGCGCCACGCGGAGACCTTCACGTACACCACCGGAACGAGCACGAGTGTGAGCAGCAGCGAGCTGATCAACCCTCCGATGAGCGCCCAGGCGAGGCCGGACTTCCATTCCGCTCCCGCGGCGGTTGACAGCGCGATGGGAGACATGCCGAACACCATCGCGACGGTCGTCATCAGTATCGGCCTCAGCCGCGTCCCACCCGCTTCGATCACTGCATCGTGGGGATTCATCCCGGACTCCCGCATCTGGTTTGCGCGGTCGACAAGAAGTATCGCGTTCTTGCCGACAAGCCCCACAAGCATGATGATCCCGAGTATGGAGAATATCGACAGGGATTTCATCGTGAGGGCCAGCGCAAGCAGCGCGCCGATCATCGCAACCGGGATCGAGAACAGCACCACGAACGGGTAGATGTACGAATCATAGAGTGCCACCATGATCATGTAGACGAAGAGGATCGCGGCCAGCAGGGCCAGCCCCAGGCTGCCGAAACCGTCGGCCTGATTTTTCAGGTCTCCCTGGTACATGATCGATATGCCCGGTGGGAGGGACGTCCGGGCGAGGCGCTGCCTGATGTCGGACCCGATGGATCCGCTGGGCCGTCCCACCGCCTGGGAGAAGACCGTCACGGCCGGATTCCTGTCGACCCGCTCGAGTTTCGTCGGGCCGGTGGATTGCGAGATCGTGGTGAACTGCTTCAGCTCGACGAGCTTCCCGTCCCTGCTCATGAGCGTCAGGTCGCCGATGGAGGAAGTGCGCGAGCGGTCGAATTCGTCGAGGAGTATCCGGATGTCGTATTCGTCTGCCCCGTCGCGGAATTTCGAATCGTCGTCCCCCGTGAGGGCGACGCGGAGTGTCGCGCCCACGTCGGCAAGCGTGAGGCCGAGCGCGGCCATTTTCTGCCTGTCGAGCTCGATGCGTGTCTCCGGCTTCCCTTCCTCGCTCGAAAGCCGCACGTCCGCGCTCCCGGGGACGCTCCGCACGACGTCCGCAACCTGGTCCGCCGAACGTCGCGTCGTCGCGTAATCGGGTCCGCTCACCACGAGCTGTATCGGTGTCTGGTTTGCGGTTCCGAATATCCCGATCGGATTGACACGGACCTTAACCCCCGCGAGCTTTGCCAGCTCCGCTTTGATCGCGGACCCCACGTCGTCCGTTGAGCGCCTCCTCTGATCGCGCGGCACCAGCGTGATGTTCAGTTCCGCGTTGTTGTTCGAGCTCTGCCCCAGCAGCCCCTCGCTGGAGACGCCGACGTTGACGAACATCTTCGCCACCTCGGGCATCATAGAAATCGTTCGCTCTGCCTGCTGCGTGAGGAAATTCGTGTTTTCCAGCGTCGCGCCTGGACCGAGCTCGAGCGTGACCGTGAATTCGCCCCTGTCGGCGACCGCGATGAATTCGGAGCCGATGAACCCGAGGGGGACGAGCATGAGCGAGAGCACGAACGCGGCGATGGCCCCGGCCTGGACGAACCCCGGGTGCCTGAGCGCCCAGCGGAGCGTCTGCTGGTAGAATGCCGTGAGCCTTCCGAACATTCCTTCGAACCAGATCGCGAATATCCCCATCACGGTCGAACGGGAAAGGTGCTCCAGCTTCGTGAAGCGGGATGCCAGCAGCGGCGTGACCGTGAATGAGACAAAGAGGCTCATAAGCGTTGAGAAAACCACGACGAGCGCAAACTCCCGCATGATGTTCCCTACAAGCCCGGAGACGAGGCTCAGCGGGAGAAACACCACCACGTCGACGAGCGTGATCGACAGGGCCGCGAACCCGATCTCATTCCGTCCTTTCAGCGCCGCCGACCGCTGGTCGTCCCCCCCCTCGAGGTGGCGGTAAATATTCTCCAGGACGACGATGGAGTCGTCCACGAGGATCCCCACGACAAGAGAAAGACCCAGGAGCGTCATGAGGTTGAGGGAGAGCCCGGCGGCGTACATCGCGATAAACGTCGAGACCATCGAGGCCGGGATGGCGATCATCACGATGAGCGAATTCCTGATGCTGTGGAGGAACAGAAGCATCACAAGCGCGACGAGCACCACGGCGATCGCCAGGTCCTCCTTGACCGCGTTCACGGCGTCCAGCGTGAACGTCGAGCCGTCCTGCGCCACGTCAAACCTGACATTCAGGTAGCGGTAGTCGTTTTCGATCCGGGGGAGCTCCCTGTGGATGATGGCGCTCACGTCGACAGAGTTCGCGTCCGACTGCTTCTGCACGAGCACGCCGATCGAGGTTGTGCCGTTGATGCGGGAAAGCGTGCTGTATTCCTTCTGCCCGTCCTCCACCTCGGCGATATCCGCGAGTGTGATGTCCCCCCCCTGGCCCGTCCGTCCTATGACAAGCCGCCGGAGGTCATCGGTGGAGGTGAACTTCCCGGCGACCCGGACGATATACTGATTGTCCCCCTCCTTGATCTTCCCCGTGGGGAAGTCGAGGTTCGCGCTCTTGATCGTGCCCGCGACCTGGAGGATCGAGAGGCCGTAGGACCGGAGCTTCGCGGCGTCGATGTTGACCCGTATCTCCCTCTCGTCTCCCCCCACGAGCGTGATCTGCCCGACCCCTGCAAGCTTGGACAGCCGGGGCTGTATCCGGTTCTTGACGAACTGGTAGAACTCACGGGAACCCATGCCGGAGGTGACCCCCATGCGGAGGACGGGGAGTTCGTCCAGCGCGAATTTAGTGATCACGGGGGGCTTCGCGTCCTTCGGCAGCTGGTTCAGGACCTCGTTCACTTTCCGCTGGGCGTCCTGCAGCGATGTGTTGACGTCTGCGGTCAGATCGAATTCTATCTGCACAAAGGAGACCCCTTCGCGCGATGAGCCGCGAACGGTGTTGATCTTGTCGATCCCCGAAACGGCGTCCTCGATCGTCTTCGTCACCGCGGTCTCCACCTCGTCCGGCGAGGCGCCCGGGTAGACCGTCGTGATTGTCACGAACGGCGTATTGATCTTCGGGAGAAGCTCGTATTTCAACTGATTGAATCCGAACACTCCCAGGACGGCGAGTGCGGAGAAAATGACGACGATGAGCGTGGGTCGTTTGATCGAGAGCTCGGTAAGTGTCATGTCTTCCCTTCACGTGAGATGTTCTTTCCGCACACAGCTCACCTCCGGTGAGCCTACTTCAATACCTGTACCGCGACCGAGTCCTTGAGGTTATTCTGCCCGTTCACGACGACCGATTCCCCCGCCCTGAGCCCGGAGAGGACCATCAGGTCTGTCCCCGCTTCGCCGCTGACGACGATTGTACGCACCCTGGCCAGCGAGCCGTCGACCACGTAGACCCGCGGCTCCTTCATGCTCCCGACGAGCGCTTCGCGGGGAATCGCAAGCACCTCACTCGGCGCGAGCGATGTGAAGGAGATCCGTCCGAACATCCCCGCCTTCAGCGGGTGCTCCCTGCTGTTCTCCATGGTGATCTCGACCGGGTACGTGTGTCCTTCGTCGGCCTTCGAGCTTATCGAGGTGGTTCGCCCCTCAAATGAGGCGCCGGGGTACACGTCGGTGGTGACCTCGACCC
>PMDK01000060.1 GCA_003154425.1 Ignavibacteriota bacterium | reverse complement strand
GTCAGGAAAGATATTTTGCGCCTGAGATCCCGACCGTGGGGCAACGGAAGCGTGACGACCGTCTCGTCGGCGGGGAGCGCGATCCCTCCGCGTCCCGGCGATGACTTGGTTATGATGAGGGTCATCTCGTCAAACAGCGACCGTATCCCCGCCATCTGAAGGGGGAAACCCCCGTCGGACCACCAACGCCCGGCGTCATCCTGCCAACATGGCTTGAACGATATGGCGCACACTCTCATGCGGACCTCTCTCCGATAAAATCCCGGGGGAGCGCAAGCCTAAGCAGTCCCTGCCGGTGCAGGTCTCCGGCATGTTGTAGAAACGGCACAAGCATATGTTCGTCCTGCGTGTTGCCGGCGTGGAGCGAATGCGGATGTCCGCCGACGACGACGATCCCTCCTTCCTTCGCACAGTGATCGAGAACCCTGTGCGCATGTTCGTTAAATCCCCCCGGCGCATTCATGCGGATGCACTGGATCCCGCGGATCATCTCCAGTCGTGCAGGAGCGGTTCTTGCCTTCTTCGTGACTCGTTCCCTCAGACGCTCACCAATCGATCGGTACGAGACGCGGCAGAATTTGTATCCGGTATCGCCGAGGGCCGTGCACAGGTCCCCCAGCCCGGTCCGCCGGCGGCCCGCCTCCCGCCGCTCGGCCAGGCTTATTGACAGCCGCGGCGGGTAGTCGAATGGCTGGTTGTAGGGGGGGACAAACGAAACGACCTGCGCGCCGATGCACTCTTCAAGGGCTTGTTTGCTCCTGCGCAGAGTATCGAGCAGCTCTTCCCTCCCCAATCCCGGAAGCCAGTCATGCCGGAAGGAATGGCTGGCCACTTCATGCCCTGCGGCGTGGATCATCCTCACCTGGTCGGGGTCATGGTACGGCCGTTCGCCGGGGAGCGCGGCGGCTCCGACCACGGCAAAGCTGGCAGGGATTCCATACTGCGCGTGCAACTCGAGGAGGCGGTCGGTGTTTTCGAATTCCAGGCGGCCCCACTCTTTTGTACCCCCCGGCAGGCGGGAGCGGTCGCCACCCCACTGGGTGTCATAATCCCAGAAGACCAACAATGAGGCTCGTGGTTTCAAAGTACCCTGTGGCCCGTCAGTAGATCCGCCGTAGCCTTCAGCCTGCCGCCCACCTGCAGGAGTGTCGGAATAATCCGCCGGGGAAAAAGGAAATTCCTGGCAAGCATGAGCGTATCGACACTCCACGCATACGCGAACAAGGCGACATCACGCCAGGTACGATTCTCAAGTCCTCTTCGCTGGATCTGAAATCGGTTGTAGATTGCCATGTATCCCAACTGAAAATTATCGGGCCGGCCACTTTCATCAAAGAGGTGCTGGTACCTCGCACCTCCGGCCAGCACCAATTTCCCCTTTCGGCGGATACGGAGGCAAAAGTCAAGATCCTCGCCCTGTGCGTATCCTGCAAACTCCTCATAGAACCCGATTTCTCGCAGCGCAGAAGTTTTCCACATCATCGCACTTCCGACGAGCCAGTCTCCTTCGACCACCTCTGTCGTGGGAGGCATAAACGTCCACGGAAGAGACATTCCGGACCGCTGGTAGCTCCCGGGGCGCAGGTCGGCGACGATCCGCAGGAACTGCCGGGTCCGCCAGAGACGATCGGGGGGCTGGTAGCTCCCTTCAATGTAAGCGCCCACTCCAACGACGTAGTCTTTCGTGCGACGGTACACCTTCTCCATTTCAGCAAGGCATTCAGGAGCCAGCACGCAGTCATCATCAAAGAACGCGACGAGATCGGTATCCACCCAGCGAATGCCAAAATTACGCTGACGCGTAAGTCCTTTAAGCGACCCGGTGACCCTGAAGTACAACACGAGATGTGCGAGCTCCCTTTTCCTGTCCCAGTTTCTCATCAGAAGTTCGGTATCCTGATCCGGGCTCGCATCCACGACGATCAAACGCCGGGGGCGCAATGACTGGATTTCCACCGAGTTCAGGAGTCTCCTCGTGCTCCCTGCGCGCTTGTACGTACACACGACAACCGAGACCCCGGCAACCAGTGGATCCGACACACCGGGAGGTTCAGGCAGGCTCGAATCATCTGTGCCGCTCTGGTACGACGCGAGGATGTCGCTATCAGGAATCATTGACCGGACCTTCCCACCAGGGTGCGGACGGCCGTAATGACATCCTGCACATCTGCATCTGTGATCTTCGCCGAGAGTGGCAAGCTGACAGTCTCTCGCCCGACCCTGTACGCGTGGGGATAGTCTTCCCCTCTCCAGCCGAAGGCCTTCTTGTAGAACGCGTGTTCGGGGATGCTTCTGTAGTGCACTCCGACCCCGATTTTTTCGCCGGTCATGGCGTTCAGGAAGGAGTCGCGGCTGATGCCGGTCCGGGACTCGTCAATGAGGACGGTGTACAAGTGGTACGCATGCCGCGTCCCCGGTTCCACAGGGGCCGGTAGTCCAAGCGGGAGGTCCGCAAATGCGTGCTGGTAACGCTGCCAGACGGTCTCCCGCCGCTTCCACAGGTTCTCCACCCGCGAGAGCTGATGGATCCCGATCGCTGCCTGAAGATCCATCATGTTGTATTTGAATCCCGCTTCCACGACATCGTAATGCTTGAAGCCAGCATCGCTGAACCGCTTCCAGGCGTCCTTGCTCATCCCATGCAGGCCGAGCACCTTGATCCTGTCCGCATCTTCCGGCTTCCGTGTGATCACGAGCCCCCCTTCACCAGTCACGACGTTCTTCGTCGAGTAGAAGCTGAAGCATCCGAAATCCCCGATTGTGCCGGCTTTGCGTCCCCTGTATTCGGTCTCGATCGCGTGCGCGCAATCCTCAATCACCGCAAGGTGATGCTCCTCCGCGATTGCCATGATCGCATCCATGTCACAGGCTCTCCCCGCAAAGTGCACGGGGAGAATGGCCCTGGTTCTCTTTGTGATTTTCTTCCGGATCTCCCCCGGGTCGATGTTCATCGACCCGGGCTGGACGTCCGCGAGCACGGGAGTCGCGCCGACATGGATGATCGCATTGACGGTGGCACAGAAGGTCATGGGCGTGGTGATCACTTCGTCCCCGCGCTGGAGATCAAGCGCCAGGAGTGATAGGTGAAGGGCCGCAGTGCAGGAATTGAGCGCGGCGACATACGATGCCCCCTTGTATGCAGCGAAGTCGAGCTCGAACTTCGCCACCTTCGGGCCGGTACCGAGCCACGCCTTGTTGAGGCAATCGAGAACTTCCTCCTTCTCCTCCTCCCCGATCAGGGGCTGTCCAAAGACGAGGAATTCATTTCGCATGGATAGGCGCTTTCGTTCGTTGATGTCGGTTCTGCCCGAATTCTTCGAGGCAGCGATGGTAAAATTCTTCGTTCTGCGCCAAGAGGACCGGCCAAGAGAACCGCCGTTCCACGTGATGACGGCCGTTCTCTCCGATGCGCCTGGCCAGATCAGGGTTCTTGAGCAGTGTGAGGATCGCGCTGCAGATCTGGTCCGGCCGGTCGGGATCCACAAGCAGCCCGGTAACCCCTTCATCGATCAATTCCGGTCCGCTCCCCCTCACCGTGTAGATGGTGGGACAACCCGCCGCCATCGCATGTAACGGCGTGAGCGCGAAGCCCTCCGCGTACGACGGCAATACGGTCATGCCTGCTGTCTGGAAAGTCGCCAGCAACTCGGCGAGCGGGACATGACCGTGAAAGTGCACACTCTGCACCAACGGGGATGTGAGGAGCGAACCCAGGTATTCCCGCATGGATCCGCCGCCCGTAGTCAGTCCGTCTTTTCCCCAAATGTGCAAATTCGCTTCCGGACACCCCTCCCTGACCCCGGCCCAGCTCCTGATGAGCGAGACCACGCCTTTCTTCTCCGTGAGGGTTCCCGCGAAGACCACCATGTGCGGATCGCGCACCGCGCCGGGGACGGACTCGGGGACCTCCACCGGGTTGTAGATAATTGTCCCGGGCTCCGAGCCGAGGCCGAAGACCGACCGGGTTTTCATCCCAAGATAACGGCTCTCAGAAACGAGGAAATCGCCCCTCCGTATTGACGCACGTTCCATCTTCAATGTTAACCAGTCCGGACGGCGCCCCATTTCACTCCTGAAAAAACTCGATGAGCCGCTCAGACGAACTACTACTGGAACGGGGAGGGCCGGCCATCCAGCCGCAGGAGCGCCATAGTCCGGCACCTCGACAAGCTCAACCTCACCCGAGCGGCACCAATCCTGCACGAGCGCAAAAAGGCGCTTTCGCGAAAGGACCCAGCCCAATCGATGGGTGGGTACCCTGAGGCGCCACACACGCACTCCATGGTCCTCTTCAAAATCGGGTGCAGGGTACCCGGCGGCGTACAACCCGACCACACGTACCTGATGCCCGGCTTTCACAAGACCGCGTGCCAGAATCTGAACCAGGCTGCCGATTCCGCCATGAGGGCCAGGTGGGTACTCTGAGCATTCAAAGCAGAGTTTCATTCCGCAGGTACCCTTGGCACATTTCCCTCGCGAGCCAGCTTTTGAATCTCCTCAGCAAATCGTTCGGAGGCCTTTTCGAGCGGCTGGCTGACGATAAGGTCCAGCCTTGCCTTCCGTTCCAGGCTCTTCTCGGATTTGTGGGTCAACCCGCGCAGCACCAGATCCCCCAGCTCCTGGGAAGAGCGAGCCCAGTAAATCGGCTGGATCTGGTGGACCGGGACGAAATGAGGGAGTTTGTACACCTCGTGGATATTCCATCGACCGTCACTCCCCGCGGGATTGTAAGCGATATAGATCCCCGGCTTGTCAAAAATGGCAAAGTCCATCCCCATCGTCGAGCCGACATTCACAACGATATCCGAGTGGTACACCACGTTGACCAGCAGCGTCCCATCTTCCTGCGTCGGGACGAGCTGCGACCATTCGCCCCCCTTGACGAGCTGCCATCTCGGGTTCGAAACGGCAATCTCGGGGTGGCGCCTGAGCACGTCGTCGAACCTGTCGCTCGTGTCCACCGGTGACCGGCGGAAAAGAATCTGAGGCCGATGCTCCGCAGGGATATTCTGTAGCGCCACCGCCAGATCCTCAAGGTAGAAAGGATCAAACGGGGAAGTGACGTCGTTTCCCGAGAAGCACACCACCGGACGGCCGGTATCAAGCCCGAGCTCACTGAAGAACTGCTCTCTGGGGACAATCAGGGACCTGTCGAAGTAGTTCTCGAACTGCGGCGTCCCTACCACATCAACTCTTTCGGGTATGACGTCCGGGTAATACTTCAGCAGCTCCGCCTTCATGTAATCGCTCCAGACGACATAGGTATCTGCGTAGACCGGCATCCGTCCCTTGGGGAGATTGTCCCACGAATATATGAACACCGCCGAGCGTATACCCAGCTCTCGGGCCGCAAGCATCGCGGGGACAGCCTCAAGGGCACGCTGGTGCGTGCAGAATAGCATGCTCGGCCGCTCATGGTCGAGAAACGTCATGAACTCTTTCATATGGGGGGCCCTTGCGGCTGCCTTGCAGTGCATGCGGTCGAGCCAGAGGATCCCTCCGGGGCGTGAGGAAATGCGTCCGATCAATCTCGCGGCAGAATACAATAGCCGGGCTTTCAAGCGAGACGGCGGACGGCGGCGTTTCAACTGTATGTCAGTAGTCTGCTTCCCTTGCCAGTAGAGTTGAGCGAATATCTTCGCCTGGCGAAAAAACCTCTCCGCTACCCCATCGTGGATCCGCGGGAGATCCACCCACCGTAACCGGTCCCCCCACCGCGCCTGGAACGGGGCGACACTCTCCCGCGGGAGTGCATGCCAGACGACCACTTCTCCGGATTCGAGAAGGAGATCGATGACCCGTGTGCAGAAGAAGTTGCGAATGCCGACTCCGTCTGGAACGACAAGAAAATATTTCACTGCTGCCATTTCGATCCACCGCGTCTATGACTGATCTCAAGGGAACACACCATCTACCCCGCTGCAGCTGATAAAGCNNAATAAAGAGATGCCCGAGGGTTTGTGACTTCGGGCACAACACCGCAAGCACTACGCAGCATTTTGTGGCACCCGTCACAGCCCTTCTGAGAACCTCCCACGCTGAGCAACGGGTCTTCCTTGTGCGTCGACGCTGGCGCTCTCCGCTGAATCGATCCCTTCGAGCCCTTCCGGCCGGGGATCAGGCCGTGAACCGCATCGCACGGTCAGTGTTTCGAAACCTCTCCCCGGACCTCAACACTCCAATCCACGTGAGGATGAAGGATCGCCTCAGAGTTACTGTCCATCCCCTCGACATCCAATGGGAATTTGTCCGAAAGATGCTTTGCCGAGGCGCGCTCACCCCAGTACAGTACCTTGAAGTAAACAGAATAAAGCCCGGGATTCAGCCACAGCGGTGGCACCCTGATCGTGATCCCGTACGCCCCCAAGGGAACGGTTTTGAAACCCAGGTCAGTGCTCTCCTGTCGCGAGCGGACGATGAGGCGTCCCTGCATGTCTTCGAGATAGC
>PMDK01000150.1 GCA_003154425.1 Ignavibacteriota bacterium | reverse complement strand
CGTCCAGCACGTCAAAGTTGTCGAGGAGAAGAAATATGCCTATCAGGACGGCCGCGCCGCCCATGATTGCCTGACCGCTGAGATAGAAAAACCGTTTACGCTCCATGGGGATGCTCCTTTTCTTGATCCAATGTCGGAATTCCGGGAAGACTTTTCCATAGCATTGACAGGCCGACGGCGATGAAAAGCGCGGGCCATGTGTCGCTGAATGTCAATCCGCCAAGATTCAGTGTCGAGACCGCAAACCAGAGTCCCAGCAACAGGAGCCATAGCCCCGCTCCCTGCTCGCGGCGCGACGTTGCCTCCCTGATTCTGGCAATTCCCAGACCGACAAGGATAAGGGGCCAGAATCGCCAGACGGGTCCGATGTCGATCACACCGAAATTTTCCAGTAACAGTGCTCCACCGGCAAGGACAAGGAAGAATCCTATGAGTACGTGGGCGCTGAACGATTTTCGGGCTTCCATGAGCAATCCTCCGCTGTCTGTAGGGTCACGTATAAACATACGTAGTTTGCCCCGCCGAAGTGACAGCCAGATCGGCGAGCGGCCGCCTTACCCCGGTGAAACCTCTCCCTCGTTCCGCCGTACACATGACGTGGAGGCATTACATGACAAAATTCATCCTCTGGTTGATTCTTCTGTTCGTCTGCTGGCCGCTGGCGTTGCTGGCGTTGATCCTGTATCCGATCGTCTGGCTCCTGTCAATACCCTTCAGGGTGCTGGGGATAACGGTGGATGCTGTGTTCGAACTCTTCAGGGTCCTTATCATGCTCCCGGCGAGAATTCTCGGCGGGGCCCAGCGCACCCGCACCTGACCCCGGACGATCCTCCCGGTTCGTTCCTCCGGTCCTTTTCCGGATCTTCTCGACGCTCACTTCTGCCGCCGCCGCAGATCGATCATCTCCATGTGGTGCATTGCCTGTCGTGAAGCGGCAACAGGGGCTCGCCGCGGGGAAGAGGGGACCTACGCGACCCCTGCAACAAGCGAGCGAAGGACGTTCATGTTCTCAATGTCTTCGTGCATGTCGTCGCTCTTCTCCGTCTCGAGGATTTTCGGGACGTTTTCCAGACGGGGATCGTTCATGAGAAGGCGGAATCCCGGAAGGCCGATCCTCCCTTTGCCGATGTGATCGTGCCGGTCGACCCGGGAGCCCAGCTCCTTCCGGGAGTCGTTGACGTGAATTGCGGACATGCGCCGGAGGCCGATGACATCATCGAAGGCCCCGATCGTCTCGTCCCAGCCTCCCTCGGTGCTGATGTCGTACCCGGCCGCAAACACGTGGCACGTGTCAAGACAGACCCCCATCCGCTCCTTTTCATCGACCAGGTCGATGATCCCTGCGAGTTGTTCAAACCGATAGCCCAGGGCGCTTCCCTGTCCCGCCGTCGTCTCCAGAATGCTGCGTGTCCGGTATTTCGGTGTGTGCGCATGAGCCAGGTTCAGCGATTCTGCGATCCGCTTGATCCCCTCATTTTCCCCGGCTCCGACATGGGAACCGGGATGGAGTATCAACCCGAGGATCCCGAGAGCTTCGCACCGTTCCAGTTCGTCCCGGAGTGCGGCATGGGATTTCTTGAGAACGTCTCCGTCGACGGCGCAGAGGTTAATGAGATATGCGGCATGGGCGAGGACGGGGGCGACGGGGGAGCGGGCTGCAGCCAACCGGTACTGTTCAATATCCACGGGAGTGTACGGCCGTGCGTCCCACCTGTTGTTGTTCTTTGTGAACACCTGCATCGTCGTACAGCCCGTCTGGGCCGCGCGTTCGAATGCGCGGTACATCCCCCCGCTGATCGACATATGGGAGCCGAGAAGAAGGTTCTGTGTCATTCGAACGTGGGGCCCGGCGACGGTCATACGAGGCAAGACTAAAGAGGGGCCGGACAACGCCGGCCCCCAACGGTCTGAAAATAATCCAAAGAAAGAAGAGATTCAACCGGGGATCACACAGTCCCGACGACGGCGTTGATTGCGGCGACATTCACTATATCGCTCACGCTGCATCCCCGTGAGAGATCGAACGCAGGCTTCCGCAGCCCCTGTACAACAGGTCCGATCGCTTCCGCGCCGCCGAGGCGTTGAGCGATCTTGTAACCTATGTTCCCGGCATTCAAATCAGGAAACACAAGAACATTGGCTCTCCCCGCTATCGGGCTCCCCGGAGCTTTCGCCGCCCCGACCTTGGGAACAATCGCCGCGTCAAGCTGGAGCTCTCCGTCCATCGGAATGTCCGGTCTCTTTTTCCTGAATATATCCGTGGCCTGCTGGACTTTCTCGACCAGGGGGTGGCTGGCGCTTCCTTTCGTTGAGAACGAGAGCATGGCGACACGGGGCTGTTCACCCGTGAGGCGCTCGTGATTGTCCGCGGTCGAAATGCCGATATCTGCCAGCTGTTCCGGCGTCGGATCAGGTACGACCGCACAGTCCGCGAACGAGAACACCTGATGCGGGAAGACCATGAGGAAGAAACTTGAAACAATCGTGATGTTCGGCGCGAGGCCGATAACCTGTATTCCCGCCCTCAATACATCCCCGGTAGTCGACAGTGAACCCGCCACGCTCCCGTCGGCCATTCCCTCCCTGACCATCATCGCGCCGAAGAAAAGCGGGTTTGTCATCGTCTTTTGCGCTTCCGTAAACTGGAGGCCTTTTGCTTTCCGCTGGTTAAAGAAGATGTGTGAGAAGTCGCTGAGTTTCTCGGAGAGCTCCGGATCGATGATCCTTATGCCGCCGAGTGCCGTCCCGCTCTTCTTCGCCTGTTCCTGAATCGCATCGGCCTTCCCGATCAGGATAGGTTGTGCAATCCCCTGATCCGCAAGAATTCTGGCGGCCTGGATCGCCCGTTCGTCGGTGGCATCCGGGAGGACGACTGTTCTCTTGAGGCCTTTGGCCTTGGTAACTATGCTGCTCATAAGTTCAGATGGAAGCATGGTTTTCAATCCGGGTTCACATTTGAGAAAGTGTGGGTTAAGGGCCTAAAGATAACCAAGACCCGATGGATATCAAAGGAATGCCGACAAATGCTGGTCATGGGGGATTGCCATTTTGACAGATAAAGCTCGTAGACAGCCAAAATTAAGAAGAATTAACCAAAACAGAGCCCATTCTGATTGATTTTATGTCAGATCATGGGTAGATTAGTGCTATCCCAATCATCGGTATTATGTCAACTTTAAGCCCCACCCGGCGCGTCTACATCGAGACGTACGGTTGCCAGATGAATGTTGCGGACTCCGAAGTCGTCGGAGGCATTCTCAGCACCCACGGTTATGCCCTGACCGGAGACATTGCCGATGCCGATATTGTGCTCGTCAACACATGTGCGATCAGGGAAAACGCAGAACAGCGAATATACGGCCGTCTCGGCCTCTTCAGCACGTATAAACGCCGGAACCCCGGCATGCTCGTCGGGGTCCTCGGGTGCATGGCGGAGCGACTCCGCTCAAATCTCCTTGAAGATGAACTGGTCGACCTCGTGGTCGGACCGGATGAGTACCGGAAATTACCCGACCTTGTGGAGAGAGCTTTCGCAGGGGAGAGGGGAGTTGCGGTCCGTCTTTCCCGCGTAGAGAACTATGATGACCTTACCCCCCTCCGCACCGACGGGGTGTGCGCCTGGGTTTCGGTCATGCGCGGTTGTGACAAGTTTTGCTCGTTCTGCGTTGTGCCGTTCACGCGCGGGAGGGAGCGAAGCCGCTCTCTGGAGAGCATCGTCGGAGAGGTCAGGGACCTCGCCGTGAAGGGATTCAGGGAAATCACGCTTCTCGGTCAGAACGTAAACTCGTTCCGGGACGGGAGCCACGACTTCGCCGAGCTGATGAGGAAGGTCGCCTCTGTCGACCGCTCAATGAGGATTCGCTTCACGACGTCACATCCGCAGGACATGTCGCAGCGGCTGATCGAGGCGATTGCCGAAGAAGTCAATATCTGCAAGTACGTTCACCTCCCCGTGCAGTCGGGATCCGACAGGATACTTGGATTGATGAACCGGACGTACACGGTCGATCACTATCGCCGCCTGCTTCACCGGATAAGGAAAGCAATACCCGGAGTGGCGCTCAGCACCGACGTGATTTCCGGTTTCCCCTCGGAATCAGGAGCAGATCACCGTATGACGGTCGATCTCATCCGGGAATTGCGCTTTGACTTCGCATATACATTCAAGTACTCGCCGCGGGAGGGGACGAAGGCCTGGGAGATGGAAGACAGCGTGCCGGAGGAGGAGAAGGGAAGACGCGTCTGGGAAATTACGGAACTCCAGCACGCCATCGCCCTGGAACAGAACCGGGAACTGATCGGCACGACCGTGCGCGTCCTTGTTGAGGGGCCGAGCAGAAAATCTCCGCACGAATACACGGGACGAAGCGATACGAACAAGACGGTGGTATTTCCGCACACCGACGAACAGCCGGGTGAACTGGCGGATGTCAGGATCGATCGTGCGAATTCGGCGACCCTGTTCGGGGTTCGGGCCGGTGATGCGATAGGCGCCGCTTCGCAGTCTCTCAGGGAGACGGCAGCATGAAGCACGTGTCCATCGCCCTCCTTCTGATCCTCACAGCGCCGGCACTGCGGGCCCAGAGCGCCGACGCGGAGGTCACAAAGTACCTCGCAATGCTCCAGGACGGCCAGATAGATCAGGTGAAGGCGGAGATCCCGTCACTGCTGAACAAATATCCGAACAACCCCGGGGTCGTGTACCTGCAGGCCCAGACGACGAGCGAAGGGGCCGAAGCTGTCCGGATTTACCAGAGCATTGTTGATAATTTCCCGGCAAGTGATTGGGCGCCCGAAGCGCTCTTCAAAGTGTACCAGTTCTACTACGCACTCGGCCTCTACCGGACGGCCGAGATGAAAATGACGCAGCTCAAGAAGAATTATCCCGCATCGAAGCGGGCAACGGGCGCCGAAGAGGTGGACACCGGGAAGCTTCCCGAAGACAGGCCCGAATCTCCCGCCCCGGGAACCCCGGCAGGGGCGGACACGCACGTCCCGGCGCCCGCTCATTTTACGCTGCAGGTGGGAGCCTATACGGCACAGGCGAATGCCGAAAAACAGAAAGCGTTTTTTGAGGAGATGGGATACACAGTGGAGATGATAAGCCGGGTGAAGGACAACAAGTCCCTGTTTCTGGTGCTTGTCGGTACCTACCCCAGCGCGGAGGATGCGAAAGCACAGGGAGCAGAGATCAGGGCGAAATTCCACATCGAATCGATTGTCACAACCAACTGATGCCGAACGCAACGGTGAACCCGGATCCGCCGGAAAATGTCCCGATGAAGGGATTCATCGGGGAATCCACGCAGATGAGGAAAATCGCCGAGGTGATCGATCAGGTCGCCCCGACGGATATGACGGTCCTGATCACCGGTGAAAGCGGCGTCGGCAAAGAGGTCATCGCAAAGGCGATCCACAGCTCGAGCAAGAGGAGCAGCCGACCGATGATCACCGTAAACAGCGGAGCGATTCCGGAGGGGATCATCGAGAGCGAGCTCTTCGGCCATGAGCGGGGGTCGTTCACAGGCGCGTCCGACCAGCGGAAGGGGTATTTCGAGCTCGCGGACGGCGGGACGCTGTTTCTCGATGAAATCGGCGAGCTCCCGCTGTCGTCCCAGGTCAAGTTTCTGCGGGTTCTGGAGAACGGGGAGTTCCTCCGCGTGGGCTCCTCCGTCCCCCGCCACGTCAACGTCCGTGTTATCGCGGCAACGAACAAAGACCTTGAATCAGCCATGCGGCACGGGTTGTTTCGTGCCGACCTCTTCTACCGGCTACGCTCGTTCAACATCGTTGTCCCTCCTCTCCGTGAAAGGCCGGACGACATCCCCTTCCTCTTCCGCGTGTTCGCAGAAGAGGTGGCCCGGAAGAACGGGATCTCATTCAAGGGCATATCCGACTCGGCGATGGATCTGCTGCGGGCCTACAACTGGCCCGGGAACGTACGCGAATTGCGGAACGCCGCGGAGAGCATGATCATTCTCGAAAAAGGGAAATACCTTGAAGCAGACGATGTGAGGAAATACCTGAGGGCGAACACCGTCCTGCCCTCAGACGAACGGAATCTCCCCGTACACGTGTCGAAAAGCGTCGAACAGGCGGAGCGCGAGCTGATTCTCCGGGCACTCCTGGAGCTCAAAGGCAATATCATGGAATTGAAGGAGATGCTCGACGAGCAACGGCAGGCTCTGGATGCGACAAGGCGTGGTGGGCAGGGAAGCGTTGTCCTCGGCGGCCCGGGCGATGCGGGAATCTCGATCGAAGAGATGGAGCGTCGCCTGATCGCCGAAGCGCTCGCCCGTTCGAAAGGAAACCGCCGCATGGCGGCGCACGCACTGAACATCAGCGAGAGAACATTGTACAGGAAGATAAAGGAATACGGACTGGAATGATAATGCCGAGCCTCGGACGCTGCGGTAGTTTCGTTGTGCCCTTCAGCCTGGCCCTGCTCGTCGCGGGGTGCGCGTATTCATTCACCGGGGCGTCTGTTCCGGCGCATCTGAAGACCGTGGCGATCCCGCTGGTGGACGACCAGTCCGGATTTGGCGAGCCGGGCCTTCGCGAGAAATTCACGACGGAGATTATTCAGTTGTTCACCGCCGACAACAGCCTGGAGGTCAGTGACCGGAATACCGCAGATTCCATTATCGAAGGGGCGATCGTTTCGATATCCGATGCCCCCGCGGTAGTCTCGCAGGGAGAACAGGTGACGCGTCGCCGTGTCACAGTCTCTGCCCGGTTCGCATTCCAGGACAAGAAGCTGAGAAAGAAAGTCTGGGATAAGACGTTTTCCAACTGGGGAGATTATGATTCCGGCGGGGGACTGTCGCAGCGGCAGGCGGGGCTTCAGGAGGCGATGAGGAAGATCGCCGAAGACGTGTTGCTGGAAACGGTGTCCGGCTGGTAAGAGCGCGGAACACGAGAGTACCATATCCTACCACAATGTGAGGCAAGGGCACGACATCATCATGGAAGAAATCATCCTCATCACGTACATGCTTTCACTCAGCGTGCTGTTCATCTTCGGGTCGCACGGGTTCATCATGATTTATTACTACCTCAAGTTCCGCTCGAAGAACCTTCCCCCCTCGGAGGACATCGTGAGCTATCCTCTCGTCACGGTCCAGCTCCCGGTCTTCAACGAGATGTATGTTGTCGGTCGCCTGATCGACGCGGCGTGCGCGATGGTGTATCCGAAAGAAAAGCTGGAGATCCAGGTCCTCGATGATTCCACCGACCAGACCATTGAGGTGGTTGCCGGGTATGTCGACCGCTATCGCAAACAGGGGTTCAACATCAAGCAGGTGCGGCGATCCAACCGGATCGGGTTCAAAGCGGGAGCGCTCAAAGAGGGGCTCACAACGGCGCGCGGTGAATTCGTCGCGATATTTGATGCGGACTTCATCCCGAGGCAGGACTTCCTCCTGAAGACGATCCCCCACTTCATGATGGACTCCAAGATCGGCATGGTGCAGACCCGATGGGAGCACCTCAATTCGGAATACTCGCTCCTCACCCGTACGCAGGCCATGGCTCTCGACGGACACTTTGTGATCGAACAGGCAGTGCGGAACAGGGTTGGATTCTTCATCAACTTCAACGGCACCGCGGGTGTCTGGAGGAAATCATGCATTGAAGATGCCGGGAATTGGCAATCCGATACCCTGACGGAAGATCTCGATCTCAGCTACAGGGCGCAGTTGAGAGGGTGGAAGTTCAAGTATCTCAATAACGTGACGTCGCCGGCGGAGCTGCCCTCGGAGATCAACGCCCTCAAGTCTCAGCAGTTCCGGTGGACCAAGGGGGCAATCGAAACTGCCCGAAAGATTCTCCCCCATGTCTGGAGGTCAAAACTGCCCCTCAAAATCAAGATCCATGCGACGTTTCATCTCACAAACAACCTCGTCTTCCCGTTCATCGTTCTGGCAGGGATCCTCAATGTGCCGCTTGTGTTTGTGAAACACACCGGGCTCTATGACTCCTACTTCGCGATGATGTCGGTCGGTGTGTTCGCGTTCATCGGATCATTCCTGTTCTACCTGTTCTCTCAGAAAGATGTCTACCGCGACTGGCGCCGGCGGCTGTTCCTGTTCCCCGTGTTCATGGCGGGAAGCATGGGCTTTGCTGTCAACAACAGCCGGGCGGTGATCGAAGGTCTTTTCCGGACGAAGAGCGAGTTTGTCCGGACGCCGNNCGAAATACAGCATCCGCGAAAAATCAGATTCCTGGTCGGACAAGACATACGCGCCGGTGAAGATCAACCCGACGGTGATCGTCGAGGTCGTCCTGGCCGTGTACTGCCTCTTTGGCGTGGGTGCGTCGATCTATTTCCTGGAGATCGCTGCGGTTCCGTTCCAGCTCCTGTTCTTTCTTGGATTTGCCTTCGTGTCGGCGATGTCGCTGAAGCATGCCTGGCTGGGGCGCCAGGTCAATCCCAAATAGTCGGATTCCGCAGGATCGTATGGCATCGGTGGATGCACCCATACACGGATCGGTGACCGGCGTGCCAAGCCCATGGTTCGCCCGGGTCGCCGCGGACCTGCTGGACTCCGGGAATATCAAGGAAGCGCTCCGGATCTGTGTCGAGGGGACGCGGGTGTTTCCGAGATACACGACGGGCCGATTGATGCTCGGAAGATGCTATGAAGCCCTTGGCAGTCACGTGGAGGCGGTGCTGGAATACACCCGTGTGCTCGAGGTCTTCCCGGATAACCCTCTTATTCGGGAGCTTCTGGATCGTGCTGAAGGGCGGGAAGAGCAGGGATTTGATGCATTCGTTGCGGAGCAGCAGGCGCGGCTCCAGGGGAGGAAAGACAGGCTCACATTCGAAGACTATGTCGGAAATCCGGGCGCCGGGGGTGACCAGTCCGTGGAGCAGATCATCCAGCAGCTGGAAGGCGCTCCCCGCCGGATCCCGGTTCAGGATGCTTTCCCGGCTCCGGAGGGGGGCAATGAAATCCCCGCTTCGCCTGCGAGATTTGTGACGGCGACACTGGCCGAGATCTACGCAAACCAGGGGGAGTATGACGAGGCGATAGAGGCATACAGGACCCTTGCCGCGCAGCGTCCCGGCAGCGCAGAACGATACCAGAAGCGGCTCGCGGAGCTCGAGGAATTAAAAAAGAATGCGGCAGGCATCCCCTGAAACCCGATCGGGGGCGAATCGCTTCAGCGAATGGTTCCAGGTTGGTTGGTGCGGGGGTGCTACTGAAGGTGGCTCACCAGCGCTGTCAGTTTCGACTTGAGGTTGGCCGCCTTGTTGCGATGAATGATACCTTTGGAAGCAAGCTTGTCGAGAAGCTTCACTGTCCTCTTCAAATCGACCGCGGCCTTGGCTTTGTCACGCGAAGTCCGGATTCGTTTGATTTCCGTGCGCATGCGTGATTTCAACTCTGCGTTGCGGGCCGCTCTCCGTTTCGATGTCCGGGCGCGTTTTTCTGCCGACTTGTGTTGTGCCATGAAGCCTTCCTGCGATGCTGCGAGGGTCCGGTTGCTGATCTGAGCCATCAAGGTATTGAAAAGTGAACAGAAAGTCAATGAACCTTGCCTTTTTTTCGGGCCGGCCGTATATTCCACTTTTCATCGAATTGTGGTGTTCCCGCCCCGGGGGGCTGGAGAGTGACCCAATCTGGTTTTGAGGAGGAACAATGAAAATAGTTGTCTGCATAAATCACGTGCCGGATACTGAAACGAAGATACGTGTGGCGCCCGATGCTGCTACGATCGACCGGGCGGGGGTAAATTTCATGATGAGCCCGTACGATGAAATCGCCCTCGAAGAAGGCCTTCGCATCCGGGACAAATTCAAAGGTGACGTAACAGTCATCAGTCTGGGAACTGACGCCAACAAGGAGACCCTGCGAAAGGCGCTGGCGATGGGCGCAGACCGGGCAGTGCTTCTCAAAGACGACGGTGTGCGTGACTCCTACGCGACGGCAAGCGGCCTTGCCGCCGAGATCAAAGGGCTCGCCCCGGATGTCGTCCTTTTCGGCAGACAATCCATTGATTACGATAACGCACAGGTCGGGACGCTCGTCGCCGAACTGCTTTCCCTTCCCTCCGTGGCTGTTGTCGTCAAGCTGGATATCGCCGCGGACGGGGGCGTTGTATGTGAACGGGAGATCGAAGGTGGCCACGAAATCGTGCACACAAAACTCCCTGCGGTCTTTCTGGCCCAGAAGGGACTGAACGACCCCCGGTACCCGTCTCTCAAGGGAATTATGGCCGCAAAGAGCAAGCCCATAGAAGAAAAACCGGCGGCGCCCGCTGAGGTGCGCGTCGAGACAATTGCTCTTCGTAAACCGCCCGCGAAAAGCCCCGGGCGGATCATCGGGACCGATGCCTCCGCGGTCCGGGAACTCGTCCGTCTGCTCCACGAAGAGGCGAAAATCATATGACCGTGAACAACAACAACTGGCTGCCATGAACATACTTGCATTCGCAGAGGAGCGGGGAGGGAAGGTCAAGAAATCTTCACTGGAGACCATCAGGGCGGGAAGACGGCTCGCGGATGCCCTCGGCGGAGGATTTGCCGCACTCCTCGCCGGTTCCGGGGTTGCCGCTGCGGCACCCGGACTCGGGCACTACGGTGCCGGGCGGGTCATCGTTGTTGACGATCCGAAGCTGGCACAGCATTCAAATACCGCGATAGCGAAGGTCATTGCAGAAGTGGCACGCAGCGAAGGCGCCACCATGGTGTTCCTTCCCGCGAGCCAGATGGGGAAAGACCTTGCACCCCGTGTCGCAATCAAGCTGGGCGCTGGACTCGCAGCCGATTGTATTGCGCTGCGGGCCGACGGAGACGACGTCATAGCGACACGGCCCGTGTTCGCAGGCAAAGCCCTCCTCGATGTGCGCATTACCACCCCCGTCAAGGTCTTTACGCTCCGTCCGAACATCTTTGATGCCGCACAGGAAGGCGGAGACGCAAAGGTGGAGGCGAGGACGGTAGCGCTGGACCCGGCCGATACGGTGACAACAGTGAAAGAGATGAAGGTGGCCGCGGGGCGTCCCGATGTCACGGAAGCCGACATCATTGTTTCGGGCGGGCGGGGGATGAAGGGGCCGGAACACTTTGTCCTCATCGAAAGACTTGCCGACGCGCTCGGTGCAGGAGTTGGAGCTTCGCGCGCCGTCGTTGATGCCGGATGGAGAACGCATGACGAACAAGTCGGTCAGACGGGGAAGACGGTGTCGCCGACGCTGTACATTGCGTGCGGTATTTCCGGGGCAGTCCAGCACCTGGCGGGCATGTCCTCATCCAAATACATCGTCGCCGTCAACAGGGACAAAGACGCGCCGATCTTTCAGATCGCCGACTACGGTATTGTCGGTGATGTCTTTGAGGTGCTCCCGGCGCTCACCGAGGAACTGAAGAAGACGGGAAAATGAGAGTTGCTTCTTAGCACTGTTTTCCCGAATGTTATTCATGGTGATCCCCAGAGAGCGGAACTGAGCGTGGACAAGGTGCTGGTGGACATACTCGGATTGTCGACAAACCCGGCGAGCGGGGGCGCGTACGCCTTGATACTTCGTGAGGTGAACGGCAGCCGTCGCTTACCGATCATCATCGGCGCTTCGGAGGCTCAGTCGATCGCTCTGGAGATGGAAGGGATCAAACCGCCGCGGCCCCTCACACACGATCTGATGAAGAACATCATCACGGCATTCGGCGCCGAGCTTACAGATATCATCATTGACGACCTGAGGGACGGGACGTTTTACGCGAAGCTGAACATCGATAACCAGATGATCGACTCCCGCCCGAGCGACGCAATCGCCCTGGCGGTGCGGTACGGGGTCCAGATTTTTGTCGCGGCCCCGGTCATGGACGAGGCCGCGTTCATTCCGGAAGACGAAGACGAGGAGCAGCACCAGCCCCCTCCCTCGCCCGCCCAGGTGAATCCCAAGCAACAGCATCACCAGCCGCCGGGCAAGATCACCCGCCTTGAACAGCTCAACCTGCAGCTGAAAGAGGCGATTGAGAAGGAAAACTACGAAAAAGCGGCAGCCCTGCGCGACGAAATCCGAAAGCTCGAACTCCGCGACTGACCCTTCATCACCACCGCTCAACAGACAAGCGCCAGCATTTCCCGTACTGCCCGGTCAAGACCGACAAACACGGCCCGGGCGATCACCGCGTGCCCGATGCTCACTTCCTCGATGTCGTCGATCGCCCGGAAAGGTATCATGTTGAGATAGTTCAGCCCGTGGCCGGCGTTCACCCCGAGGCCAAGCTCGCGGGCCATCCGTGCACAGACCCTCACGACCTCCAGGAGTTCCTGTTGTTTGTCTTCACTTCGGGCGTTGGCGTACGCACCCGTGTGGATTTCGATCTTGTCGGCGCCGATTTCCCTGGCTGCTTCAATCTGCTCCGCCAGGGGATCGACGAAGAGGCTTACCTCGATTTCGCGGTCCTGCAGCCGGGCGACAACGTCGCGCAGATGATGCCTGTTTCCCTTCACATCCAGCCCGCCTTCGGTCGTCAGCTCCTGGCGGCGCTCAGGAACCAGAGTCGCCAGCTCCGGGAGAGTATCGATTGCGACGGTGACAATTTCGTCGGTCGCCGCCATCTCGAGATCGAGCCTTGTCTTCACCGTATCCCGCAGGAGCCGAAGGTCCCGGTCGTTGATGTGGCGGCGGTCTTCGCGCAGATGGCAGACGATGCCGTGCGCGCCCGCGAGTTCGCACAGGTGTGCCGCAGTCACCGGATCGGGTTCAAGCCCGCCCCGTGCTTCACGCAGCGTGGCCACATGGTCGATGTTGATGGAGAGTTTCATAAACGCTTTCTGACGATGTACTGGAGGCGCTCCGGTCGTTTCATCACCAGCTGGACGCCGGCAGGACTCGAGACGTCGGTCTCGACGACGCCCGTCGAATCGGCGGCAATGCTCGCATAATTCGTCACGACGCGAAAGTCTCCCGCAGACAGCACTGAGAGCTGGCGGATTCCCGCACGGACGACGATTTCAATCCTGGGAGGGATCAGAATCACCTCCCGGCTGGCCGGCACCGCAGTGACCTGGACCGGGAGACCGGTAATGGTCTTCTCGGCGAACGGTTCCACGGAGATTGCGATGCGGACGGACGTAACCGAGAGCCCGATCTCATAGGGTGCAGCTGACGCGAGCGGGAGTTCGGCGTCAAGGGACCCCCTGACATTCTCAAATACCCGTCGTTCGGTTTTCCACGCGTCGATCGTCCGCAGAACGGATTCTGCACCCGTCAGTGTAAGGGAGTCCGGAGCCACGGAAGTGGGCCCGACCTGCCCGTAGCCTTCCCGGAAGTCCGCGAGACAGTCCAGAACGACGGGGACCCGCTTGCGCACGGCGGGGCCAAGCTCGATCCGGAGTGACTCGGGCTTCGCGTCAAGCAGTCGTACGCCCGGGGCGAGAGAGATATGCTCGGCGAAGTCGTGCAGTGTGAGAGGTTTATGTCCGGCAGGCAGCGCACTCGCAGAGAAGACGAGGCGGGGCGTACGTGCAAGAAGGACGCCTGCAAGGCGCCATCCTTGCCCCCTGAAACGAAGCTGGATGGTCCGTGGCAGCGGGGTCTCTACCGCCATTCCTGCGGGGATCTCCTGGAGCTCAAACGGTGACGGCACCGTGGTCTCGTAGTCCTCCCGCAGGGTGATGGAAACCCAGGCAAGGACGCCGAAGAGGGTGGAGAAAATCGCGATATAGATGGAGCGTCGCTGCATCGGCCGGGGGAACAAAAAGACTCCACCAGCGGGAACCAATGGAGTCGATCGGAGGAAACGGGGTTCAGTTGCCGGCCCGCTTCTTCATCAGTTCATGGATGAGGACATCTTTGTTTGCCATCGAGATCTCCCGCCCCTGGATGGCGAGGCCTTCGGTCGTCCGGGCGAGAGTCCTGAGCTGGTGGACGGTCATCGCGTCGAGCTGGGAACTGTACTCCGCATCATCATCGCTTGCGACAAAATCAAATTCCTCCTCCTCGCCTTCCGGAGCCTCGGGCTGGACCTCGGTCGGGAAAGACTCCCCCCGGGGGGGGAAACCCGGCGTGCGCTGCTTCAGTATGTCCTCGATTTCATCTGAAGGGCGGGGAATAACATGTGTTGCGACGAGTTGTCCGACCCGCTTGGCGGCGGCGGCGCCGGCTTCCACGGCAGCCTGCACAGCCGCGACTTCGCCGATGACCTCGACGGTCACGAGGCCATTGCGGATATACTCGGTCCCCAGGAGAGCCACGTTCGCGGTCTTCACCATGACGTCAGCGGCCTCGATCGATCCGACGAGGCCGCGCGTTTCAATCATTCCCAGGGCGCAGTCCAGCATGAGTTATTTTGCCGCGGGGCGTTTGGGGAGGATCATCTCCACATCTGCATGAGGCCGGGGGATGACGTGGACGGACACAAGTTCTCCGACCCGTTGAGCGGCAGCTGCGCCCGCGTCTGTGGCCGCTTTCACGGCACCGACGTCGCCGCGCACCATGACCGTCACATACCCGCCGCCGATCACTTCTTTGCCGATCAACTGCACCCGTGCCGCCTTTACCATTGCATCGGCGGCTTCAATTGACCCCACGAGACCTTTGGTTTCCACCATTCCGAGTGCATCTAACGAGATGTCCGCCATTGGTGTTATTCTCCTTGTGAAGTGGCGTGAGGCCCCGTGTCAGGGCAGGGAAATATACCCAAGCCTCGGCACATTGTCAACCGCGCTCCGCATGCTGTTCCGGGGCCCCCGGCGTGAACCGTCGCTTCACGGCTGGAAGGCGCCAGAGCCCGACCGCCACACAGAGAACAACGAGTCCCCATGCAGCGTTGGTGACCACCCAGCCGGTTCTGTACAGAGGGGGATCAAAGCTGAAGACCACCTCGT
>PMDK01000183.1 GCA_003154425.1 Ignavibacteriota bacterium | reverse complement strand
AAAGCGGGTTCAATTATCCCGATGGGGCCGTTCCTCCGGTACTCGACTGAAAAACCACCCGACCCGATCGAACTGAGGATTTACCCCGGCGCCGATGGACGGTTCACGCTCTACGAGGACGAAAGCGACAATTACAATTACGAAAAGGGTACCTTCGCGACAATCACGTTCCTCTGGAACGATCTTCACAGGACTCTGACCATCTCGGACCGGCACGGAAAGTTTCCCGGCATGTTGAGAACGCGAACGTTCGATATTGTTCTGGTGGAAGCTGACCACGGCACGGGGATTGGGATTTGCCCGAAACCGGATAGAACGACGACGTACACCGGCAAGAAGCTGGAAATAGTACTCTAAAATAGCACCGGAACACATATGGCAACCGCAAGAATCACATTCGGCATACGACGAGGTCTGAACACAATGAAGAATCTTCTGACACAATTGCTGTTCCTGCTGACATTGAGTTCTTCAATGCTCATCGCGCAAAAGAGCAGGGACTTTGAATTAACGTCACCGGACAGTGCCATTACCGTGAAAATTGAGCCGGGAGCGAAGCTTCAATGGTCCCTCCGGCTTCGCGGGGAACAGATTATTGCCCCGTCAGCAATGTCCCTGATACTGGAGGGGGGGGATACGCTCGGCGATCACGCACAAATCACCTCGTCCAATCCGGAGAAGATCAACACGGTGATCTCCGCGGTCAATTATGTCAAAGCGCGCATTCCGGACGAATGTACACAGCTCACAATCAACTGCAGGAACGGGTACGGCGTGATATTCAGGGTATATAATGACGCTGTCGCGTACCGGTTCTTTACGAAGAAAAAGGGAGAGATCATCGTAACAAATGAAGAAGCCAACTTCAATTTTACCGCTGACCACAGGGCATTTCTCCCGTACATGTGGGATTACAGGGGAGGCCAGATCTTCAACTGCTCTTTTGAATCCCTGTACAGAGAGATCACTCTTTCTCAGTTCCTGCGTGATTCACTGGCGTTCCTGCCGGCGCTTGTCGATGTCGGCAACAATGCGAAGGTCGTCATTCTGGAGGCAGATCTTGAAGACTACCCGGGGATGTATCTGAATATCAATCAGACCCGCAAAGGGTTCACGGGGGTCTATGCGCCGTATCCACTGGAAGCACAGCTTGGCGGATTTGGAGGCATCAATTATATCCCGACGAAAAGAGCCGGCTACATAGCCAAAACCAAAGGCACTCGTAATTTCCCATGGCGGGCAGTTGCCATCAGCCGGAGCGACAAGGAACTGCTGAATAATGACATAGTACAGAAGCTGGCCTCCCCCCCGAGAATTGCCGACGTATCGTGGATCAAGCCGGGACAGGTCGCCTGGGATTGGTGGAACAATTGGAATGTTTCTCACGTGGATTTCAAGGCCGGCATCAACACGCCGACGTACAAGTACTACATCGATTTTGCCGCTGCCAATAAGATACCATATATCATTATGGACGGAGGTTGGTCTGGGATGTTGGATCTCACAAAGGTGGTCGCGTCAGTCAACCTTCAGGAAATTGTGGATTATGGCAGGCAGAAAGGGGTGGATGTGATTCTCTGGGCTTCATGGTATGCCGTGACGCAGCAGATGAACACAGTGTTCCCCCTGTATGCAAGAATGGGTGTGAAGGGTTTCAAGATTGATTTTGTTGATCGGGATGACCAATTGGCGGTGGCTTCTCTCTATGAAATTGCCAGGAAAGCGGCAGAGTATCATCTGCTCGTTGATTACCACGGAGTATTCAAGCCCACCGGCCTGCAGCGGACGTATCCGAATGTTGTTGGTTATGAAGGTGTTAAGGGATTGGAGAATTACAAATGGGCTGTCGAGGACCAACCACGGTATGTCGTGAGCATCCCGTACATACGCATGATGGCGGGTCCGATGGATTATACTCCCGGCGCGATGAGAAACGCCGTCAGGGCCAACTTCAGGCCCATAAACGATAATCCCATGAGCCAGGGTACCCGCTGCCAACAACTGTCAATGTACGTTGTTTTTGAAGCGCCGCTTCAAATGCTGTCGGATAATCCCACGACATACATGAAAGAGCAGGAGTGCACAGATTTCATCACCAGAGTTCCCACAACGTTTGACGAGACAGTGCCGCTGGATGGAAAAGTCGGAGAGTATGTGGCGCTGGCCCGCAGAAAGGGAGACACGTGGTACGTGGGCGCGGTGAGCAACTGGGACGCGCGGGATCTGACCCTCGACTTTTCATTTCTGGGGGCGGGGACATACCACGCAACGGTGTTTCAGGATGGCATCAATGCGGACCGTGATGGGACCGACTACAGGAAGGAAGTGATAACAGTCTCATCGGCCAATACATTGAACATTCATCTCGCGCCGGGCGGGGGCTGGGCTGCGAGGATGGAAAAAGCAAAATAACCCGGGCTATGCTCAGCGGGGACGAGGCATATTTCCCACGGCAGGTCGCCAATGCCTGAAGGGGGGGAAACCAAATTCACATTGGCACACGGACCGGGGGCCAGTCAACGAGGGAGAGAAAATGAAATACGGATTTTTTGACGACACACAGCGCGAATATGTTATCACCAGGCCGGATACACCGCTCCCCTGGATCAACTATCTCGGCTGCGAGGCATATTTCGGGATAATCTCCAACACGGCAGGGGGATACTCATTCTACCGCGACGCGCGCCTGCGTCGCCTGACGCGTTATCGATACAACAATGCTCCGTTCGATTTCGGCGGGCGGTACATATACCTGCGGGACAACGATTCCGGCAGGTTCTGGTCCCCCTCCTGGCAGCCCACGAACCACAAAATCGAAAAGTACTCCTGCAGACACGGAATGGGATACAGCATCATCGGGTCGACATTCGAACGGATCAGGGCCGAGGCGACCTACTTCGTCCCGCTCGGCGAGAATCTCGAGATATGGAGTTTCATCGTCACCAACGAAGGGAAGAAAGCACGCCGGCTCTCCCTGTTTTCGTCCGTCGAGTTCTGCCTCTGGGACGCACAGGATGATTCGACGAACTTCCAGCGGAATTTCTCCACGGGCCAGGTTGAGATCGACCGGGGGGTGATATATCACAAGACGGAATACAGGGAACGCCGGAACCATTTTGCCTATTTTGCGTGCTCCGAGAAACTGGCAGGGTATGATACGCAGCGCGATGTCTTTCTGGGCGCGTACAGGAGCTGGGACAGGCCGGTCGCGGTTGAGCGCGGACGTTCGTTCAATTCTGTGGCGCACGGATGGGCCCCCATCGGCTCGCATCACGTCAGGCTCAGCCTCAAACCCGGTGAGTCCCGCCGCGTGATATTCGTGCTCGGATATCACGAGAACCCTGTCAGCGAGAAGTTTGATCCTCCGGGCTCGCAGACGGTGAACAAGCGGACCGTCACACCCACCATTGCCAGGTATCTGAAACCCGCGACGGTCGACGCCGCGTTTGAGTCACTCCGCCAGTACTGGGACAGGCTGCTGGGTCTCTATCAGGCGAAGACGCCGGATCAGCACGCCAACCGGATGGTGAATATATGGAACGCCTACCAGTGCATGGCGACGTTTAATATGTCGCGGTCGGCGTCGTTCTATGAATCGGGGATCGGCCGGGGTCTCGGGTTCCGGGATTCAACCCAGGATCTCCTTGGCTTCGTGCACATGGTCCCGGGTCGCGCCCGGGAGCGCGTGCTCGATCTCGCCGCCACCCAGCTCGAAAGCGGCGGCGCATATCACCAGTACCAGCCGCTGACGAAAAGAGGGAACAACGATGTCGGCAGCAATTTCAATGACGATCCCCTCTGGTTGATCGTCGGTGTCGGTGCATATCTGAAAGAAACGGGGGACTGGGCGATACTGGATGCCCCCGTTCCGTACGACAACAAACCCGGGAGCGAAACACCCCTGTTCGAACACATGCAGAGGAGCCTCAGGTACACGCTCGATCGGCTGGGGCCGCACAAACTGCCTCTCATCGGGCGCGCTGATTGGAATGATTGTCTCAATCTGAACTGTTTCTCCGATACGCCCGGAGAGTCCTTCCAGACCACCACAAACAAGGAGGGGAAGGTCGCGGAATCCGTCTTCATTGCCGGCCTCTTTGTCCTGGCGGCCCGGGAGTTGGCGGAGATCGCGCTCCGGCGCCGGCTGGCTTCGGAAGCAGGGGAGTACCGCAATGCGGCGGGGCGTATGGAGGAGACCGTGCGCGCTCACGGCTGGGACGGCGAATGGTTTATCCGCGCGTACGATGATTCCGGAAGGAAAATAGGATCACGGGAATGCGAGGAGGGGAAAATATTCATCGAGACGCAGGGATTCTGCGTCCTTGCAGGGATAGGCATCGCGGACGGGATGGCGCGCAAAGCGCTCGACTCGGTGAGTAAGCACCTTGCAACCCGGCACGGGATCATGCTGCAGCAGCCGGCCTATTCGAAGTACTACCTGAACCTGGGCGANNTCATGATCGCCGAGACGATGCTGGGAGAGGGAGACCGTGCATTTGACTATTACCTCCGGATCAATCCCTCCGCGCGCGAGAAGATCAGCACGGTGCACAGGTGCGAGCCGTATGTCTACGCGCAGATGATTGCCGGGAAGGATGCCCCGACGCATGGGGAGGCGAAAAACTCCTGGCTTACGGGAACCGCCGCGTGGAATTACTTCGCGGTCACCCAGTTCATACTCGGGATCCGGCCGACGTTTGAAGGGCTCATGGTCGCCCCAGTCGTCCCTTCAACGTGGAAGGGTTTCTCTGTGAGCCGTCTCTTCCGGGGAGTCCGCTACGACATCTCGGTGACCCGCGAAGGGAAGGGAAGCAGCGTGGCCATGAGCGTCGATGGGAAGGCCTGCGCCGGGAACGTCATCCCCGTTCCACCGGCCGGTGTCACGGGTGTGTCGGTCCGCGTCGTGTTGCGTTGAGAAGGAGGGGGTGAACCGCCTGTCACCGGTTCAGGGTTATGCGCATGCCCTCAGACGGTTCTGAGGCTCCGATGGGGCTCAGGCACCGCCGGTTCCCGCTTCGAACGCCGCGATGAGTCCGTCCATCAAGGAGTCTATAGTTGCGGAGACGACCTGACGTTCCCGTCCCGCCGATAAAGAGCACTTTCAAGTGATCGTCCTTTCAGATGGTTCCCCGCCGAGCGGTCAGACCCTTCCCTGAGTCAGCCGACGATATAGACGTTCATTGAAGGAATTCAAACGGCTGTCCCGGGATATTATCATCTTGATAAAACACGATTACAACGGTAATCTCGCGGCCCGGAAGCTCCCATGCAAATGCCTTTTCCCGCATGTTTTCGGGGATTCCAGCGATGGTGAATCTGGCATTATCTGTGCCCTCTAATTCGAGTCGAGTCTTCCGTCGTTGATTCTTTTCCACACCCCACATTCTTTCATCGAGGTCCGCTGTGAGACTGCCGGTTATCAATGCCGCCCTTTGCGCGGCGCTCATTTGCCTGTGTCATGATGTCCTGGCCCAGGATCACGATCCCCTCCCCTCAGGAAAGACCCGGGCGAAGAGGATTCATACGTGGTGGGATGAACGGCATCCGGGGGAGCCCCTTGGCAGCCCACTGGCCAGGAAACTTCCCCTGATATCGGTGAAGGGGAACAGGTTTGTCGATCCGGACGGAAATGCCGTCCTTTTCAGGGGACTCTCCATCTCTGACCCCGACAAGATTGAGGGACAGGGCCACTGGGGCAGGAAACATTTTGTACGGGTGAAAGAAATGGGGTGCCGCCTCGTGCGCATTCCGGTTCATCCTGTCGCATGGCGGGAACGAACACCCGAGCACTACCTTGCCCTCCTTGATTCCGCTGTGCAGTGGTGCACGGAACTGGAGATGTATGTCATCATTGACTGGCATTCGATCGGCAATCTGAAGGACGGTCTCTTCCAGGATCCGATGTACAACACCTCGATGGCGGAGACTTTCACATTCTGGCGAACGATCGCCAGGCACTTCAAGGGGCACAACACCGTGGCCTTCTACGAGCTTTTCAATGAACCCACGCTGTACTTCAATCAGCTCGGACGGATGTCCTGGGACGAATGGAAGAAGATCAATGAGGACCTGATCAGCGTGATTCGCGCATTCGACAGGGAGAAGATCCCTCTGGTCGCGGGGTTCGATTGGGCGTACGATCTTACCCCGCTCCGTATCAACCCGGTGGAGGCCGAGAAGATTGCCTACGTGACGCATCCCTATCCGCACAAACGGACACGACCGTGGGAACCGAAATGGGAAGAGGATTTCGGATTTGCGGCCGATCAATTCCCCGTCATTGCGACCGAAATAGGTTTCACGGGGGGGAAGGAAGGTATGGCTGACAACCCGGCATACGGCAGGGCGATTGTGGACTATCTGGAAGGGAAGGGGATAAGCTGGGTTGCGTGGGTTTTCGATCCGGAGTGGGGGCCGTCGATGATCAACTCCTGGAGTACCTATACGCTGACGGAAAGCGGCGAGTTCTTCAAAGGGGCGATGCAGGCCAAACCTCACGGGTCGGAGTGACATATGGATGACATGCCGCGCATCACGGAGCTGGCCGGAATGATCGATCATTCCCTGCTCCATCCGACGATGACGGATGAAGAGATCGCGGCCGGATGCTCGCTTGCGAAGCGCTATGCCGTTGCAACGGCATGCGTGAAACCGTATGCGATCGGACTGGCCCGGAGTGTGCTGGAGGGCTCCGGTGTGGGGATTTGCGCGGTTATCGCCTTCCCGCACGGCAACAGCACGACGGCGATGAAGGCGAGGGAAGCCGAAGAGGCTGTGCTCAGCGGTGCCGCGGAGATCGACATGGTTGTGAATATCGGCAGGGTGTTGGGGGGCGACTGGGACTACGTCTCCGCCGAGATCGGGGCGGTCAACAGTGCCGTCACCGGTCATCATGCCCTGCTCAAAGTGATCTTCGAAAATGACTATCTGGAAGATGCGCACATTGTCAGGCTCTGCGAGGTGTGCGCGGAGAGGAATGTGGCATTTGTCAAGACCTCCACCGGCTACGGGTTTGTGAAACAGCCGAACGGGATGTACGCGTACAAGGGAGCAACCGACCATCATCTCCGGTTGATGCGGGCGCACTGTCCCGCACGCCTCGCGATAAAAGCGGCGGGCGGGGTGCGGACGCTGGATGATCTGCTGCGCGTACGACGGTTGGGCGTGAGCAGGATCGGAGCAACGGCAACGGAGAGCATTCTGGGAGAGGCGCGCATGCGCGGCTTTCCGACCTGAAGATTCCCCTTCTCTGTCCCTCACGAGGTACTTGATGCGCACACTTCTTCTTTTCCCCATGGCGTTGCTCATGATGTCGCACGCCGTTTCCACCGGCCAGACCGGACCGCCGGCAGCCGGCCTGCACCTCAATGACGCGGGCTACTACGAACGGCCGGGATTGAATGTCATGGTGTTTGAAGACTTCTATCCTGAAGGCCACCAGGGGGGCGTGACGATCGTCCAGTGCGGCCGGCGGGTGGCGGCCAACGGAGACGTCCGCCTTGAACCTGCACCGGGACAATGGTCTCCCGTTCCGAAGGTCGGCCCGAAGACAATTGACAGGGAGCGCGGAACGATAACCGTCACGCTGTGGTACCCGGATTCGAGCAAGGATAGGAAGGGGTTCAATCCGGTCGTCTACCCCGACCTCAGATTCAGGTATTCGATTACGACCGAACCTGCGGGGGAGGGGATAAGGCTCGTTGTGAACCTGGAAAAAGCCCTGCCGGAAGAGTGGGCGAACAGGGTGGGGTTCAATCTTGAACTCTTTCCCGGTCATTTCTTCGGCGAGCACTTCGCTATGGATGGAAAGTCCGGAATCATCCCCCGTCAGGCGAACGGCCCTATGCTGGCGGAGGGGAACGGTGAAGTCCGGATCACGCCGCTGGCTGAGGGAAGGACGCTGGTTCTGGCACCGGGAAACGAAGAAAAGGAACTGACGATTGTCAGCACCAGGGAGGATCTCGAGCTGCTCGACGGCAGGGGTCTGTACAATAACGGTTGGTTTATTCTGCGCTCGACGATTCCCTCCGGAGCTGTCACGAACGCGGTGGAGTGGATCATTACCCCCCGCGTGACGCCCGGGTGGAGATCGGCCCCGGCCATACAGGTCTCACAGATAGGGTATCACCCGAAGCAGGCCAAGCGTGCGGTCATCGAGCTGGACAAATCGACGGACGCATATGAGCCGTTGGAACTGATACGGATCGACGGGGATTCCCAGATCGTAGTAAAAAGGGATCCTGATCCGAAACCCTGGGGGAGGTTTCTGCGGTACAGGTACGTTCGCTTCGATTTCAGTGATGTGACGCGGGAGGGAATATACAGGGTGAAATACGGGAACATCGAATCGAATGAATTTGAGATCCGCCGCGACGTGTTCGCACGGCATGTCTGGCAGCCGACGCTTGAATATTTCCTTCCGGTGCAGATGTGCCACATGAGGATCAATGACAGGTACAAGGTGTGGCATGGTCTCTGCCATATGGACGATGCGCTCATGGCGCCGATCAACCACAATCATTTCGACGGATACAGGCAGGGTCCGTCGACATTGACGGCGTTCAAACCGGGGGAGCATGTCCCCGGTGTGAACATCGGTGGATGGCATGATGCAGGCGACTACGACCTCCGGGTGGAGTCCCAGGCCGAAACGGTCTACAAGCTTTCGCTCGCCTATGAGTTCTTCAGAAATGATTACGATGCGACATCGGTCGACCAGGGGACGAGAGTCGTCGAAATGCACAGGCCGGATGGCAAGGCGGACATCCTGCAACAGATCGAACATGGTCTTCTGAGCATCGTCGGAGGATACGAATCCCTGGGAAGGCTGTACAGGGGGATGATCTGTCCCACGCTGCGCGAGTACGTGCACCTCGGTGACGCGGCGACGATGACGGACAACATCCTCTACGACGAACACGGGACGGATCCAATCCTGCACCGGCCGCTCCCCATGGATGACCGGTGGCTGTTTACGGAAGAGAACCCCGCGAGAGAACTGTACGTCGCACAGACTCTCGCTGCGGCCGCAAGGGTGATGGCGGAAGTGAACCCTCCCCTTGCCTCAAAATCCCTGAAGATCGCGGAAGGGCTCTATCGTCAGAACCTGTCTCGCCCGGCCGGCGAGAGGTTGAACGCCGCGGGGGAGCTCTATCTGTCCACTTCGGAAAAGGAATATGCAGCGCTGCTTCTCGGAAACGCGGATGTGATCGGGAAGGGGATTGAACATCACAGCGAATTCATCGGACGGGTTACAGCGAAACTCAACGATACGGCGTTCACGTCAAGGATCGAACGGGCTGTCGCGGAATACTCTGCGAAGGTCCGGGAGCTGGAGAAGGAGAATCCCTACGGTGTGCCGTATCACCCGCACATATGGGGAGCAGGGTGGGAGATCCAGTCGTTCGGAGTGCACCAACTGTTCCTCTTCCTGGGCTTCCCGGGGCGTATGACCTCCGAGGATGCGTTCAATGCCATGAATTTCGTCCTCGGTTGTCATCCCGGCGAGAACACGGCGTCATTTGCCTCCGGCGTCGGGGTGAAGTCGCTCACCGTGGCCTATGGCACGAACAGGGATGAGTGGTCGTACATCCCCGGTGGTGTGGGGAGCGGGACGGCGTTGATCCGCCCGGACCTGCCGGAATTGAAAACCTGGCCCTATTTCTGGCAACAGACGGAGTATGTCATGGGCGGAGGCGCAACGGATTTCATGATACTTGCAATGGCGGCAGACCGCGTATTGAACCAATAACACCAATCGACAAGAGGCTGACTCACCATGAAACGGACGACCGTGCTCTCGTTCTTTTCACTGTTTCTGATTCTTCCGAGTTGTGCGCTGCCCGGAGGAAAGACGCAAAATCCTCCGGAGGGGGGGCAAACCGCAAATGACTCGATCGCGGTTCAGCTCGAGCGAACGCTCGACGAGGAGCTCGCGTTATGGTATCCTCTTTCCGTTGATACGCTGTACGGAGGCTATTTCAGTGACATCAACTACAGGTGGGAGCTTGACGGGCGGCAGGATAAGATGATCGTCACCCAGGCCCGTCATATCTGGTCGCTTGCCAATGCCGCGATGTTCAAACACTCGTACCGGCGCCTCCTCCCTCTCGCTGCACACGGCTACAGGTTTCTCCGGAACAGGATGTGGGACCGGGAATCCGGCGGTTTTTTCAACATGGTGGACCGGCGCGGAGACCCGGTGAAAGAAAGAGGCGGGATCATCAAGACAGCATACGGAAATGCCTTCGCCATTTACGGCCTGGCGACGTATTACAAGGCCTCTGGAGATACCGGCGCTTTGAACCTGGCGCTGGAGACATTTCATTGGCTCGAGAAGAACAGCTACGATACCCTGAATCGGGGCTATTTCCAGTTTCTGTCAAAAGAGGGGGTACCGTTTCCGGATGGTTACCATGAGGCTCCGCCCAAAGACCAGAACTCAATGATCCATCTGATGGAGGCCTACACGGCACTCTACGACGTCTGGCCGGATTCCACCCTGAGGGAACGGCTTGCGTCATTGCTTCAAATCATACGCGACATAATCACGAACGACCAGGGGTACATGAACCTGTTCTTTCAGCGCAACTGGACGCCTGTCTCGTACCGGAATTCCGACGCTCCGACGAGGCTCCTCCACTATGAACTCGATCACATTTCCTTCGGCCACGATGTCGAGACTTCGTACCTGATGATGGAGGCTTCCGAGTGCCTGGGGATCAGAAATGACACGACGACGCTCAGGATCGCGAAGAAGAAAGTCGATTTCGCGTTGCGGCATGGATGGGATGCAGAACGCGGTGGGATCTTCGATGGCGGGGATCCATTCATCGCGGGGGGACGGGTGGTGATCGCGAGGGACACGAAGGAATGGTGGGCACAGGCAGAAGCTCTGAACACCTTCCTGATGATGTCGATGATATTCCCCCGGGACGGGCTGAAGTACCAAGAAAAGTTCGCCCTCCAGTGGGACTACTGCAGGAAATACCTCCTCGACGCGGATCATGGGGGGTGGTACTGGGGCGGACTTGACAGGGCGCCGGGGAACCGCAACGCTCCGAAGGGGACCATTTGGAAGGCCGACTACCACACGTCCAGATCAATGATCAACTGCATCCGGAGGCTCCGCGGCATGCTCCATGGACGGCGCTGAAGCACAGGGTCAGCGGCATCCAGTGCGGCGCAACGGGTCGGCTTGATTCTGGAGCCGCAGTTCCGTTCCTTTTATGAGTGAAGTGTACCTCCGTCCACACTGTCCTTCCCAGAACGGGTTGTATCCATAATGCGCACGATCAAACAGCTCAAGTGGAGTTCCGGCATCCTCATCCTCATGGTATTGGGATTGCTGTATCTTGTGCTCTACTCGCTGTTCGTGCATACACCCGCTCCCGGCATCACGGAGTTCTATTTTGCGGACCGCATCACCGATGCCCACCGGATACTGATCGACAGATATAACAGGCTGAACGCCGGGAAAATCAGGGTAATCCCCGTCGACTTCCCGAACATCGACTTCAGTACGAACGAACGGAAGGAAATTCTCGCTCGATCGCTTCGCGGCGCGGAGGATGGGATCGACCTCATCGCCGTCGACATCGTCTGGGTAAAGCGGTTTGCGCGCTGGTGCGAACCGCTTGGGAAATACTTCACGGCCCAGGAACTCAACAGGATAGTCCCGGACGCACTCTATTCGTGTCACGGCGACAGCGAGCTCGTCGCCGTTCCTCTGGATATGGTCCAGACGAGTCTCTACTATCGCGAGGACCTGCTGAAATCACTCCCGGGGGGGGATGAGGCGATTCGCGCTCTGCAGAATGACATGACCTGGCCCGACTTTCTCAAACTGAGGCTGACGCTCGGGTATCAGGGGCCGTTCTACGTCTTCCCCGCGGCCGACTATGAAGGCTTCATCTGTAACTACATCGAGAACCTGCTCAGCCTGAAACCCGACTACTTTTCCACGGTCGGATTCAACTTCGACACCCCGGAGGGGAGGCGAGCCCTTCAACAGATGGTCGACCTGCTGCATAAGGACAGGGCATCACCCGCTGTCGTGACCTCGTTCACCGAGGCTCCGAGCTATGAGTACTTCATCAGGAACGACGGGCTCTTTCTCAGGGGTTGGACGACATATGACATGGACTTCAATGACCAGCCCTACGACAGGGAAAAGCAACAGCATATGAAGAAGGCTTCCTTGCCGTACATCCCCGGAGGGAGACCGGCCTCATTGTTCGGCGGGTGGAACCTCATGATTTCCCAATTCAGCAGGAAAAAGGAAGCGGTTGTCGACTTCGTCAAATTCCTGCTGCGTGACGATTCGCAGGAGGTCTTCTACAGTGAATCGAGATATTACCCTGTCGTAACGTCATTTTACGAAGACTCCACGAGCCTCAGGAAGTACCCCGAAATCGCCCGCATCCGTGAGCTGCTGAAGACGGGGGTCCATCGGCCCGCGGTGAAAGACTATACGAATTACTCGAAGATCATGTCGCACTATTTTTCCCTCGCGATCAGGAACAAGATCACCGTTGATGAGGCGGTCGAAGGGGCGACCCGCGACATCAATGCCGATCAGTCGCTCGCGGTTGAGAGGTGAGCCGGTGGAATCGTACCGTGACCTGATCCCTGATCGCCTGAAGGGTAAGCTCTCGAAGTATCGCTTCGAGATCAGGCATATCATCGTTCTCTTCGCTGTCCTCATTTCCTTCCAGATCATACTCGCGCTCCTTCAAAAATCGCTGCTCGGAGGTTTTCTTCAGGGGACGCAGAACTGGTTCCAGAAATACTATGCCGAGCGGATCGCCATTGTGACTTCCGCAAGCCTCGAGCTCCTTTTCCAGAATCAGTCCCCCGTGAAGGCGGACTATGACAGCACCGGCAGCGCGATGGTGTACTCCCTGAACGTCTTCATCAAGCAGCAGCTCATCCAGCGAAGCATCGAGGACATCAGGCTCATCCTGCTGAAGGACAAGCGCCTGTATGTCATCAGCAACGGCCAGGCGATGTACGCGTACTCCAAGGGGACGCTCCGGCCGTACACCGGTGATACGACGTCGGGAGCCTCGCAGGCTGTCGGCTACTTCCTCTCGGTCCAGACCGATCTCAAGGAGCACGAGAAGATCATCAGCGCGCTCACCAGCGACAAGACATTCAATGTCCTCGTCCCGTTTGTGCCCGAGGGGGAATACATCGGCGCGCTGTACATGCGGATAACACCCGATTTCTCGTTCCTCACAAACGAGGTCCGGGCGAATGCGGATGAGCTGTCGATCGTCTTCTCTGCGCTCATCCTCGTGGGGCTGATCGCGATCTTTGCCGTCTCGTCGCTTGCCGTCAGGGAGCGGGACGAAATGCAGCAGAAGCTGTTTGCGGAGCACCAGGAGTACCTGACGAACCAGATCCGGCTGGAAAAGGAGTCTCTTTTTACGCGCAGGATCTACCACACGCACCACAAGGCCGAGAAGATCATCGGGTTCATCAAGGAAGACGCACGCAGGATGAATCCCCAGAATCTCGACGAGCTCAAGGCGCGGGTGCTGACGTACGCGAATTTCATCTCGCGGATTATCTATGACATGAAGTGGTACGATCAGGACATCAACACGATTGTGAATCCGATATTCAACGCGGACATCAACTCGGTTATCGGGTTTATCGTGAATAATGTCTTCCTGAGGATCTCGAGCAAGAACGAGATGTTCGCATTCCGGCTTTCGCTTGAACCGTCGCTCCCTCCGGTGCATGTCAACGAGTTCATTGTCTGGGAAATCCTTGAACCGCTGATCCAGAACAGCATCGATCACGGCGGAAAGCACTCGCTGACGATAAGCATTGAGACGCACTACTCGCGGGAAGAGGGGATGACGCATGTCACGATCACGGACGACGGAGTGGGAATTGCGCAGGAGCTGCTTCAACCGGGGGGGAGGGGCATCAAGAGGATCTTCCTCGAGCAGGAAACGACGAAGGGCGGGGGCGGGATGCACTCGGGATACGGCTGTTATATCGCCTACCAGCTCGCGGTGGGAAAGTGCGGGTGGGACCTCGACGCGGAAAACCTGCCGGGGGGGGGATGCAGATTCATGATTGCGATCAAGAACGAGTGATATGGTCCGGCGTCGGGCCAAAACAGGCAAGATCAAGGGTTGTCAGATCACAGGCCGGGTGATGCCATGAGTACCTCGAATGCAATTGCTATTCTCCTCGTTGAAGATGAAGAATTCGACGTCGCGCGCGTGAAGAACACCCTCCGGTTTTTCTCGGAGCGGGTCCGGATCGCCGACGTGGTGTCGAACGGACGTGCGGCGCTCGAGCTGCTGGAGAAGAAGACCGACGCCTACGACGTGGTGATACTCGACTACCAGATCTCGGGCGGTTTGAAGGGTGAAGAGCTGATCCGGAAGATCAAGGAGATCGATCCGTGCATCCAGATCATCGTCATCACCAAGATGACGATCAACATCACCGACTACGAATTCGCGAACAACCTCCTGAAGGCCGGGGCGTTCTGGTACTGCACGAAATATCCGGGGCACATCGAGGAGTATATCTACCAGCCGACGGATTTCCTTCTCAGCATATTCAATGCGTACGAAAAGAAGAAGCTGGAGAGGCGGTCGCTGAAGGCGGACCGGACGCTGATGGAAGGAGTTGAGAGCCTGCTCGAGTCCCGCAGGCTCATCGGCGAGTCGAAGCAGATGGTCAAGCTGGGGGAAGCGATCGACAAGTACGCGAAGAGTGAAGTCAACATCCTCATCAGCGGCGCGTCCGGCACGGGAAAGGAGCTTGTCGCCTGGAACATCCACCTGAAGAGCCGGCGGAAGTTCGAAAGGTTTGTCCCGATCAATTGCGGGAGCATTCCGCACGAGCTGATCGAGAGCGAGCTTTTCGGGTATGAAAAGGGATCGTTCACGGGTGCGAACACGGCGAAACAGGGGCTCTTTGAGGTGGCCAACCACGGGACCGTCTTCCTCGACGAGGTCTCCGAGCTTTCCCCCTCGGCGCAGGTAAAGCTCCTGCGCGTGATACAGGACGGCGAGATCGAAAAAATCGGGAGGACGAAGAGCATTTCGGTGAATGTGCGGCTCATCGCCGCAACGAACAAAAACCTGGCCGCGGAGGTCAACGAGGGGAGGTTCCGCGAGGACCTGTACTTCCGGCTGAATATCGTTCCGCTGAACATCGTCCCGCTCTGGCAGCGGGGGGAGGATATCCTCCTTCTGTTCGACCATTTCCTGGAGTACTTCAGCAACGACATGGGAGTTTCGGTGCCGGCCATCGACGCGAAGGCGAGGGAGATCCTGATGAACTACCGGTGGCCCGGGAACGTGCGCGAGCTGAGGAGTGTCGTCCAGCGCCTGGTCCTCAATTGTCCCGAGAGCATCACGGCGAAAGACGTCAGCAACCCGATGATTCTCCCGAATCCCGTTCTCGGAAAGGACGTGTCGGGCTTCGAGGATATGTCGAACGGGCGCGTTCTGCCGCTGAGGGAGGTGGAGCGTGTGTTCAGGACGCGGTACTTCAAATACGTCCGGAGTATTTCAAGCTCCGATTCCAACGCTGCCGAGAAGCTCGGTCTCGCGCCGTCGAACTTCTACCGGATGTGCAAGGAGCTCGGCATCAAATAGGGGTCCGCCGAAGGATCTACACGGCAGCAACCTGTAACGGCTGGACCACAATCGGCTCCTGCCGTTGTTTCTCCTCTTCATCCTTCAGGTACGCGTAGGGATCATGCTCTGTTCCTCCCGCAGGGAGCCATTGCCACATGGAGCCGAGCTCGCTCTGTATGCGGTCGATGTAGAATCGGGGGACGACGGTCGTCCTCTGTTCGAAAAAGTCCTGGAGGTGCTGGTCTGTGTCGAGTCTCTTCCGGATTTCCCTGTAATACCGGATCCGCCCGTACCCCTCCGATGAGACCGCGCGGAGGGTATTGAGCCAGCGGGGTGTGAGCCCCTGCGTCGCGACAGCCCGCCGGGCAATGGCGCGGGGTGAGCACGTGTACTCTGTCAGGCTGATTACTTTGTCGTAAAACGAGGTCCAGGAGTAGTTCTTCGGCTTCAGATTCATCGCGCCGTTGTTGTTCAGGAAGTGGAACGGGAACGGGATCACGCGGCCGTCGCGCTGGTATTCCAGGTTGAGCGGCGCGGCCTCCCCGAACGCGGTCAGGAGCGAATAGCCGGGGAAGGCTCCGGGGGCCATGTCGACGAACCGCTTTGTCAGCTCAAAGGGTTCCTCCCCTTCGTCTGAATCGAGCCCGAGGACGAAGTTCGTCTGGACG
>PMDK01000044.1 GCA_003154425.1 Ignavibacteriota bacterium | reverse complement strand
GCGAGACTCCGTAGCCGTGAAACACCGTCCGCACGCCGTTCAACACCGCGATAAAGTACCCCTGGTCCCCCATTACCGTACCCGAGAGTATATCCGTCCCACCTGAATCGACCGTCCCGACAGTCCACACCGCGTTCGTGGGGAGCGAGAGCGCGGCGATCCGGTCCCACGACGGCACGAGACGAACCCCTTCTCTGCGTCCGACGACGCCCGCAATGAATCCGTACTGGTAGATGTCACCGGAAGGGAGGAATTGAAAGTGCAGCGTGTCTGATCTGGCGGGAAAATTTACCGGGTCCGGATATTCTGCGATCGATGTGACGGTTCCGGCTCCCGCGAACGCGCCGCTCACCGCATACACCCTCCAGAGCGGGCTTGTGTGGGAGGAAGGAATGTAGGAGCCGTAAGGATTAAGGTCCCATGCATCGAAGATGAGCGAGTCTCCTGCCGTGAACACGAGTCCGGAGACCGTCTGTGGAGACCGGGGGGAGGGGCCCGTCCCGCTGTCGCGGCACCCCTCCACCTGCCAGAGGAAAATACAAAGGAGAGCGCCGGCACACGCTCCCGCATGAGGGAGCCTACCCAGGGTTCTCCGGGGGCCGGACGACATTGTTCAGATCTTCAGCTTCGCTATCGAGCTCTTGACGTCTTCGGCCGATTTCGCCAGCGCCGCCTGCTCGTCCGCATTGAGCCTGATCTGGATGATCTCCTCCATCCCCTTCTTCCCGAGTTTGACCGGCACGCCCACAAACGTGTCCCTGAGGCCGTATTCGCCCTGAAGCCACGTCGCGCAGGGGAGGATCCTCTTCTTGTCCCTGACGATGGATTCGACCATGGCCACGGCCGACGAGGACGGGGCATAGTACGCGCTTCCCGTCTTCAGGTGGTTGACGATCTCGATCCCGCCGTCCCTCGTCCGTTTCACGAGTCGGTCCACGGTCGCCTGGCTCAGGAGCTCCGTGATCGGGATGCCCGCCACCGTCGAGTAGCGCGGGAGCGGCACCATCGAGTCACCGTGCCCGCCGAGCACAAAAGCATTCACATCTTCGACGGACACGTTGAGCTCCGCCGCGATGAACGAACGGAACCGCGCAGCGTCGAGAACGCCCGCCATGCCGATCACCCGGTGCCTCTCGAAGCCGCTCACCTTCATCGCCACGTATGTCATGACGTCGAGCGGATTCGAGACAACGATGATGATCGCGCCGGGCGATTTCGCGACGGCCGACTCGGTGCAGCTCTTGACGATGCCGCTGTTNNGTGATGACGACGATGTCGGAGTTCGCGGTCTCGCCGTAACCGTTCGTGCCCACCACCCTGACGTCGGTCTTTTCGACCGGCGTGGCTTCGAAGATGTCGAGCGCCTTCCCCTGAGGTATGCCTTCAATGACGTCCACGAGGACGACTTCGTTGGCCAGCTGTTTGTCGACAAGCCGCTGGGCGGTCGTCGCTCCGACGTTTCCTGCGCCGATAACGGTAATCTTCATCTGGGTTCCTCCGAATTTGACAGTGCGAGCAGGGGCTCCGGCCGGATAGATGACGGAGTGGTTCAATGGATCAATGACGTCAATGGAAGAGAGCGGGGAGGTGCGCGGTTACGGCCTCGGGTGTACGCTGACGACTTTCTTGGACTTGCGGTATTTCTTGAACTGCACGATGCCGTCGATCAGGGCAAACAGGGTGTCGTCGCCGCCGATACCGACGTTTGCTCCCGGCGCGAAGCGGGTGCCCCGCTGGCGAACCAGGATGCTGCCTGCGGGCACGGCTTCACCGCCAAAACGTTTCACACCCAGACGCTGCGCGTTGCTGTCGCGTCCGTTCCTGGAGCTTCCAACACCTTTCTTATGCGCCATGACCGATGTCCTTATAGTGCGATGTTCGTAATCTTCACTTCCGTGTATGCCTGACGGTGCCCGCGTTTCAGCCGGTAGCCTTTTCGCTTCTTCTTTTTGAAGATTATGACCTTGTCGGCTTTTCCCCCCCCGAGGACCGTTGCTTCGACGTTCGCCCCGCTGACCGTGGGATGACCTATCGTGACCTGCTTCTCGCTCCCGACCAGCAACACCCGGTCAAACTTGACGTTCGTGCCTGCTTTCTCATCCAGCGTGGGAACCTGTATCGTGTCATTCTGCTGCACTTTGTACTGCCTGCCGGCGATCTGAACGACTGCGTACATCTGCGTGATCCTCTCTCGAAGGGACTGAACCTGCCGAAACATCAAGGGCTTCAAATGTACCGATTTCCCTGAAGAATGTCAACGGTGGAGCTTTCGTGCCGGGCGGGCTACTCCGCGGGAAAACGCGATTCCATCGTCGAAAGGCCGTCTTTGCTCGATCGATACAGCAGGGGGGCGGTGCTCACGCACAGCACCATGAATATGGCCCCGCCGAGCAGGTCGACCACATAGTGGTACCGCTCGTAGACCGTCGCCATGATGAGCAGGGTGCCTGTGACGGTGATGAACCACCGGAGGCGGATCCGGAAGCGCAGGCTCAGGGAGATGAGAACCAGCGTCATCATCGTGTGGCCGCTCGGAAACACATCACGCTGTGTCCCGGCAATCGCCGCTTCGTTGGACACTCCCACGGGCACCGAACCGCCGAAGTTGACAAACTCCCGCAGGTACGGGGTCAGGAAGACCCCGGGAAGGTCCCTGTTCAGCGCGGAGAAATCGTGGAGCGTGAACCGCGGGCCGACCGCCGGAAGGAAGAAGTAGCCGATGTACGAAAGATAGAAGCCATACACGCAGGTGAACATGAAGAAGTGGAACGCGCCTTTGTCGCTCCGGCGGTACAATTCGAACCCGATCAGAAGGAACATGACATAGAAAAGGGTATATGCAATCTGCAGGATTTCGGTGAGCCACGGGGTGCTGAAGTGCATGAGCCAGCGCGTCGGGTCGACGCCGAACAGCCACCGGTCGGCCGCGATCAGGACGTCGTCATAGTCCCTTCCGAGGTGGATCGGCTTGATCATGAAGTAGAGCTCCTTGAACGTGAAGAACACCGTCGGCGCGACGTGCCAATCGTGAATCACCGCGAGCACTCTCGAGCCGGTGGCGTGCCGCGCCCACCCGAGGACGCATATCGCGGCCACGACCGCCGCGTTGATGAGGATCATGAGCCACCAGTGCGGGATCCGTGAGGCGAAGACGATGTTGACGAGGGAAAGGAAAGCAAAGAAACCGATGATGAGCACGTCGGCGGAATGAAGGTGCGAGGTGATCCTGCGGAGGTTCATGTGCGGTCCGGCTCCGCGCCGCGCGCCGGCGCGCGCTCAAGCAGGACGTTGCTCAGCTCGACGAGTTCGGGGAGGGAGAGCTCTTCGGGGCGACGCTCGAGCAACGGCAGATCCGGGAGCGTAATCCCCCGGGGAGCCGCAAAGTACCGGAGTGAATTGCGCAGGGTTTTCCGGCGCTTCCCGAACGTCGAGCGGACCATCTCCCGGAAGAACTTCTCATCACGTGCAGGGTGGACGGGCCGCAGGCGGAACTTGAGCTGCATGACCAGCGACGTCACAGCCGGTTTCGGGAAGAACGCGCTCGGCGAGATCTCGAACAAGGCCCGCACTTCCGCATAATAACCGCAGAAGACCGAGAGGATGCCATAGTCGCCCGTCCCCGGGGTCGCGAGCATCCTCCGCCCCACCTCTTTCTGCACCGTGATCGTCAGGTCGCACACCGGCGCCCGGTTGTCAAGAACATGAAAGAGTATCGGACTGGTGATGTAGTACGGGATGTTGCCGACGACCCGGAACCGGCCGGGATGGGTGCAGGCGAACGCCTGGAGGTCGGTCGCGAGAAAATCTCCGAGGATGACCTCGACGCTGCCGTCGGAGAACATGGCGTTCATCGCGGAGACCACCCGTTGGTCCACGTCCACCACCGTGAGCGTGCGGCACCGNNCCGATTTCCAGCACACAATCTTCCTGCTGCGGGTCGATCGCCGCCACGATCTTCCTCGCGATGTTGTCATCGCGCAGGAAATTCTGTCCAAGAGATTTTCGCGGACCCAGGCGCACGGCGGGGACTGTCTTCACGCGACGGGACGTCCCGGAGCGGACCACAGGGGGAAGCCGTCCTCACACTGCCGGACGCGTCCCGGCGCCGCTCTCAGAGGGCGCGAGGGTGAAAATGGACCGGCAGGTGGCATAAGAAGCTCAGTCGTATCGGATAAACGGAAAATATAGAGAAGAGCGGGCCGAATGTCAACGAACCGGTTCGTTGATTTTCTCTGCGGAATTGGTTAGTATGCTGCATTATTGAGTTCCAGATCCACGCCAGTTCCACCGGGACCTCACACCGATGACCGACCAGACACCCGATTCTCCCGAGCCCCGGCAACAACCCGAGGCTCCTCCGGCACCCGCGCAGCAACAGAACCAGCAACGGCGCCCCCATCAACAACGTCCCCAGCAGCAGCGGGAGAACCAGCCCCAGTGGCCCGATCTGAGCGTCGTCATCCCCCTCTACAATGAGGAGGAATCGCTCAAGGAGCTCCACCAGCAACTCCGCTCGACTCTCAACCGGATGAACATCCGGTACGAAATCCTCTTTATCGACGACGGGAGCACCGACCGGTCATTCCAGGTCCTTCGTGACCTGAAACGGACAGACAAACACATTAAGGTCGTCCGTTTTCGCAGGAATTATGGAAAGTCTGCCGCTCTTTCCGTTGGATTCGAGAAAGCACAGGGGAATATCGTTGTCACGCTCGATGCGGATCTCCAGGACGATCCGGCGGAAATACCTTCACTGAAGAAGCGGATCGACGACGGACTCGATCTCGTCTCGGGCTGGAAGAAGAAACGAAAGGACCCGATTTCAAAGACCCTCCCCTCCAGGTTCTTCAATTTTGTGACCGCGCGGCTGACGGGTATCCCGATCCATGACTTCAACTGCGGCCTGAAAGCGTACCGCCGTGAGGTCGTAAAGACGGTAAAAGTCTACGGCGAGCTACACCGGTACGTTCCGGTTCTCGCCCACTGGGAAGGGTTCAGGGTCGGAGAGGTGGTCGTACAGCACCGGCCGCGTAAGTTCGGCAAAAGCAAGTTCGGCATCGGGAGGTTCTGGCGGGGA
>PMDK01000088.1 GCA_003154425.1 Ignavibacteriota bacterium | reverse complement strand
TCGACGAGTACCCCGTGATGCGGCATGCGGCAAACCTCGAATCGGTGATCACGTACGAGGGGACGCATGAGATGCACACGCTGATTGTCGGAGAGGACATCACGGGCATTCCCGCCTTCACCTGAACCCATTTTCCACACAGACCGGGAGCAGCCGTGGCCAAAGGAAAGATTATCGGTGAAGCACTCACCTACGATGACGTGCTTCTTGTCCCCGCTCGATCCTCCGTCCTTCCCCGCGACGTCGACGTCCGGTCCCGGCTGACCGGGCGGATCATGCTGAACGTCCCCATCCTGAGTGCGGCGATGGATACCGTGACGGAATCCGCAATGGCGATCGCCATGGCCCGGGAGGGGGGGATCGGGATACTCCACAAGAACATGTCGATCCCGGCTCAGGTGGAGGAAGTCGACCGCGTAAAGCGCTCGGAGAGCGGCATGATACTCGATCCGGTGACTGTCCGGGCCGACCGGCGGGTGCGCGACGTCCTCGCGCTCATGAACAAGTACCGTATCTCCGGCATCCCTGTGGTGGACGAGCAGCAGAGGCTCATCGGGATCATCACAAACAGAGATCTGCGCTTTGAACCGGACGAGGACCAGCACGTCGCCGATATCATGACAAAGGACAACCTGGTGACCGCGCCCATGGGCACGACGCTCGACCAGGCACAGAGGATACTCCAGAAGCACAAGATCGAGAAGCTCCCTGTCGTCGACAAGCACGGAGTCCTGAACGGGCTGATAACGTTCAAGGACATTCTCAAGAAGATCAAGCATCCGAATGCGTGCAAGGACGAGCACGGCCGCCTCCGCGTCGGCGCAGCCGTGGGGGTGACCTCCGACACGGTGGACAGGGTCACCGCGCTCATGAAGGCCGGGGCCGATCTCGTCGTCGTGGATACCGCGCACGGGCATTCGCGCGGCGTGATTGACATGGTCAGGACGCTCCGGCGCCGGTTCCCGCATCTCGATCTGGTTGCCGGGAACGTCGGCACGGCGGAGGCGACCCGCGAGCTGATCCGGGCCGGCGCGGATGCAATCAAGGTGGGGATCGGCCCGGGATCGATCTGCACCACGCGCGTTGTCGCGGGCGTCGGAGTCCCCCAGGTGACGGCGATATTCGAGTGCTCGAAGGCGGCCGCACGCTCGAACACGCCGGTCATCGCAGACGGCGGGATCAAGCAGACGGGGGATATCGCCAAGGCGATTGCTGCGGGGGCCGACGCGGTCATGATCGGAGGGCTCTTCGCCGGGGTTGACGAAAGCCCGGGAGAGATGGTCCTCTACGAAGGGCGGAGTTACAAGTACTACCGGGGGATGGGGTCGCTCGAAGCGATGAAACATGGGAGCAGGGACAGGTATTTCCAGGATGCGGAGGACGACATCGCGAAGCTCGTCCCGGAGGGAATCGAAGGTCGCGTTCCGCACAAGGGACCGCTCGGAGACACGATGTACCAGATGGTGGGGGGGCTCCGCGCCGCAATGGGGTACTGCGGGGCGAAGAACATTGCGGAACTGAAGTCGCGGGGAAGGTTCGTGCGCATGACCGACGCGGGGTTGCGCGAGAGTCATCCGCACGACATCGCCATCACCAAGGAAGCCCCGAACTACCACGGGTGAACATCCGTGAGACATTCCGGAGACCGCCCCCTCCCATGACTGACGCACGCATCGAAGGGTTGCGGGCGCGAATGAACGAGAATGAACTCGATGCGCTCATTGTCACTTCCCTCGCCAACATACGGTACCTGACAGGTTTCAGCGGTTCGCATGCGCTCGCGGTGCTCACGGCGAAAAGAGCGTATTTCATAAGCGACTCCCGCTATACTCTTCAGAGCGCCCGCGAGGTAAGGAAGTTTCGCAGGATCATCGGAAGCCTGGGTCTCATGGAGGATGCCGCGGCGGCGAAGACGCTCCGCGGATGCCGTGCCGCGGGGTTCGAATCCGACTCTCTCACATACGCGCAGTACCGCTCGCTGAGGAGACTCTTTCCCCGGATCATGTTCCGGCCGACGTCAGGGATGGTGGAGAGTTTGGCGCTCGTCAAGGACGCCCGGGAGGTTGCCTGCATTGAGGAGGCTGCGGCGATTTCGGACGGCGTCTTCCACGACGTCCTGAAATTCATCCGCCCCGGCGTGACGGAGCTGGAGATCGCCGCGGAGATCTCATGGCTCAACAGGCGGCGGGGCGCGGAATCCGATGCGTTCGATGTCATCGTTGCAAGCGGGCCGCGCGGCGCACTGCCGCACGCCCGCCCCACGGCCCGGAAAATCAGGAAAGGGGAATTCGTCCTGCTCGACTTCGGCTCGACCGTCCGCGGATACAGCTCGGACCTGACACGGACCGTGGCCCTGGGAGGGGCGCCCCGGAGGCTCCGCGAGGCCTACCAGGCCGTGCTGGAGGCGAATGAGTCGGCCACCGCTTCCGCCCGGGGAGGGATGACCGCACGCGGCCTCGATGCAGTCGCACGGGGATGCATCCGCCGGCGCGGGTTCGCCAGGTATTTCATCCACTCGCTCGGCCACGGTCTTGGTCTCCGCGTTCACGAGCGCCCGCGCGTCTCGGCCCTGAGCCCGGAGGTGCTGCGCCCGGGGAGTGTCATCACGATAGAACCCGGTATCTACATCCCCGGTTCCGGGGGCGTGCGCATCGAGGATGACGTTCTTCTCGGCGGCACGGGGTGCCGGGTCCTCACCCGATCGCCCCGCGAGCTTATTGTCCTTTGATGACAGCCATGTCAACGCCGCCCGTTTTGCCCCGCAGGGTCCTCGTCATTGCCTATTACTTTCCCCCGATGGGACTGAGCGGTGTTCAGCGCACACTGAAGTTCGTGAAGTACCTGTCGGAATTCGGCTGGCATCCCACGGTCCTGACGGTCGACCCGGAGGGCTACTTCGCGAAAGACGACACGCTTCTGGCCGAGCTTGAGGGGCGGAACGTGACGGTCGTCAGGACGGCGGCCTCCGGGCCTGCGCGCTTTTTCAAAAAGAAGGAAGTCGTCGAAATCCCTGCGGAGTGGAAGCGGAAACTGTTGAGCAGGCTGAGCGACACGATCTTCATACCGGACAACAAAATCGGATGGCGGCGCCGCGCTGTGGCGCGGGCCCTGGCTCTGCACCGGGAGACCCCGTTTGACATGGTGTTTGCCACCGCCCCCCCGTTCACGTCATTCCTGATCGGCCGGAAGCTGAAACTGAAGATCAACAAGCCGCTTGTGTTCGACTACCGTGATCCCTGGGTGGATTACCCCTTCAAGTTCTACCCCACGCCGCTTCACAAGCTCGCGAATATTCTCCTCGAGCGGAAGGCTCTCCGCGCGAGCAGCCACATCGTCACCACCAACCGGCGCGTCAAAGAGCAGATACTCCGGCGGCATCGGTTTCTCACCTACCATGACATCGACATCATCTCCCAGGGGTTTGACCCCGCGGACTTTGCGTCCGCGGGGCGCGCAGGGGGGACGAAGAGCCTGCCAGGGGAGCGGCGGATGAGGATCACATACGCGGGGGTCTTCTGGGAAGACAGGATTCCCGACTATTTTCTCCAGGCGCTGCACGATCTTTTTGCTGAAAAGCCCCGTCTGCGAGGGCGTATCGAAGCCGTTTTCGTGGGGAAATTCCGGGACGAGAACCTGAAGCTCGTCGCGAGGCTCGGACTCCAGGACACCGTTCGAGTGCTCGGCTATCTCCCGCACCCGGAGTGCGTGCGCGAGCTCTGCGCTTCGGACGTCCTCTGGATGACGGTGGGGGACGACCTCGGCTCGCCGGGGAAGGTCTACGAATACATCGGAGCACGCAAGCCGATACTCGGGCTGGTGCCGGACGGGTATCTGAAATCCACGATACTCGAGGCGGGGGGGAAGACCGTCGCACCCGCGGACGTCGCCGGGATCAGGAGCGCACTCGGGGAGTTTCTGGAGCTCCACGAGAAGCGCCAGCTGAAAGGCCCGGCCTCCTGGGTGGTGGAAAAGTACGACCGGCGGACGCTCACGGGATCGCTGGCAAAACTCTTTGAGTCACTTTTCGAGCCCTGACATGAACGTGCTTGTCATCGGGTCAGGCGGCCGCGAGCATGCGCTGGTCTGGAAGCTGGCACAGAGCCCCCGCGTCAAGAGGATCTACTGCACGCCGGGCAACCCGGGGATCGCCGGCCTTGCCCTCCCTTTCCCGGCGGAGAGCGGGAATTTCCCCCGGCTGATAGCAGAAGCACGGCACCTGGAGATCGACCTGACAGTGGTCGGGCCCGAGGGGCCCCTTGCTGCGGGAATCGTGGACGCATTCAGGGAGGCGGGACTCGCCATCTTCGGCCCGACGCGCCGGGCGGCCGAACTGGAATGGAGCAAGGCGTTCGCGAAGGATTTCATGAAGCGCCACTCGATCCCGAGCGCCCTGTACAGGACGTTCCACCCGGGGGAGGCCGGCCAGACGCAGGCGTACATCGGGTCCTGTCCTCTCCCGCTGGTTATCAAGGCGGACGGTCTTGCGGCGGGAAAAGGTGTCGTCGTCTGCCAGACCCGCGATGAGGCGGTTCGGGCGCTAGAAGAGATAAGCGACCCCTCGTCGTTCGGGAGCGCAGGCAGCACTGTCGTCGTCGAAGAATTCATGAACGGGGAGGAAGCGTCTGTGTTCGCGGTGACCGACGGTTCTCACTTCGTGACGCTTGCCCCCGCGCAGGATCACAAACGGGTTTTCGACGGGGACAGGGGGAAGAACACGGGTGGGATGGGGGCGTACGCCCCGGCTCCGTGCGTGACCCCTTCGCTTCTGTCCACGATAGAGGAGAGGATCATCGTTCCCACGCTCAGGGGGATGGCCGAAGAGGGGAGGGCCTACACGGGCTGCCTCTACGCGGGGCTGATGCTGACCGCTGAGGGGCCAAAGGTGGTGGAATACAACTGCAGGTTCGGCGACCCCGAAACGCAGGTCGTGCTTCCGCTCTATGAGGGGGACCTGGCGGAACTCCTCGGCGCCTCCGCATCCGGGAGCCTCGAGGCGCCTCGGACGCCGTATGCGGCACGCGGATCCGCGGTGTGCGTCGTCCTTGCCTCCGGCGGCTACCCCGGCAGATACGAGACCGGAAAGACGATCACCCTCCCCGGGAATGATGAAACCCCCCGCGGCGTCGTGCTGTTCCACGCCGGGACGGGACGGGGGCCGGACGGCTCGCTTGTCACCGCAGGGGGAAGGGTCATGGGTGTGACGGCGGTGCGGCCCGATGAGGGGATGGCCTCGGCAATTGCCGCGGCATACGAAGCCGCAGGGAAAATATCGTTCGAAGGGATGCACTTCAGGCGTGACATCGGGGCCAGGGCTGTGGCAAAACCGTTCGGCATAAAGTGAAAGGAGCACTCGCATGAATATTCTCGTCACCGGAGGCGCGGGGTTCATCGCCTCCCACATCGTGGACGCATACATCGCACTCGGGCACCACGTCAGTGTGATCGATAATCTTTCGACGGGGCGGAAGGAAAACCTCAACGGGCAGGCCCGGTTTTACGAGATCGACATACGTGATGCCCCCGGTGTCAGGCGTGTCTTTGCCGAAGGCAGTTTCGATGTCGTGAACCATCACGCGGCGCAGATCGATGTCCGCCGGTCCGTCGCCGATCCGGTTAATGATGCTTCGGTGAACCTGCTCGGGGCGCTGACGCTCCTGGAATCGGCGGTCGCCTCGGGTGTCCGCCGGGTGGTCTTCGCATCCAGCGGGGGGGCGATTTACGGTGAGCAGGACTTCTTCCCGGCGGACGAGTCGCACCCTACCCGGCCAATTTCCCCCTATGGCGTCGCGAAACTTGCCACGGAGCAGTACCTCTACTACTACCGGGCAGTCCACGGCCTGGGCTCCGTCTGCCTCCGGTATGCGAACGTTTTCGGCCCGCGCCAGAACCCGGAAGGGGAGGCGGGGGTTGTGGCGATATTCGCTTCGAAGATGCTCAACAATGAGCAGCCGGTCATCAACGGGGATGGTACGCAGACTCGCGATTATGTTTACGTCGCGGACATCGTCCGTGCCAACGTCCTTGCCCTCGCCTTCGACGGGTCGGGGATATTCAACGTGGGGACGGGAATTGAAACGGACGTAAACCGGCTGTTCGCCTCTCTGAGGTCCGCCACCGGCGTGCCGTGCCCGGAGCGCCATGCGGAGGCCAAGCGGGGCGAGCAGCTCCGCAGCGTCCTGGACAATACCAGGATAAGAAAGGAACTCGGGTGGGCCCCTTCGGTTTCACTGGATGAAGGTATCGCCACGACCGTAGAATTTTTCCGCGGCCGGAAATCTCATGGCGCGTAGCCCTGTCGCGATGGAAAAGCTCTTTTCGGGGGACCGGGTCGCGGTCGCCCGCGCGATCTCCATCGTGGAAAACGGGGAAAGCGAGGCCCGCGTTCTGCTGCGCTCCCTCTTCCCACGGACAGGGCGGAGCTACCGCATCGGCATCACCGGCCCTCCCGGGGCGGGGAAGAGTACGATCACGAGCAGGCTTGCAGGGCACTACCGTGATCGGGGGCTCGGGGTCGGGATCATCGCCGTCGATCCGACGAGTCCGTTCAGCGGCGGGGCGCTGCTCGGCGATCGCGTGAGGATGGCGGACGTTGAGACCGACACGGGCGTGTTCATACGGAGCATGGCTTCCCGCGGGAGTCTCGGCGGGCTGAGCAGGAAGGCCGTTGAAGCCGCCGATGTGCTCGACGCGGCCGGAAAGGATGTCATACTCATGGAAACCGTCGGTGTCGGTCAGTCCGAGCTGGATATCGCCGGAGCCGCCGACACCACGGTCGTTGTGCTCGTCCCTGAATCGGGGGACTCCATACAGGCGATGAAAGCCGGGCTTATGGAGATCGCCGATTTCTTCGTCCTGAACAAGGCCGACCGCGCGGGGGCCGAACAGGCGGTCATGTCGATCCAGATGATACTGCATTTCAGGGAGAATGCCGACTGGAATCCCTCCGTGGTGAAGGCGACCGCGAGCACGGGGGCGGGGATCACGGAGATCGCGTCGCTGATCGAAAGTCACCGGGCGCATCTCGAGAAGAGCGGGGCGCTCGCGCTGAAACGCCGGGAGAGAATCGCGCGGCGGATCGGAGACCTGGTGAGCGAGACTCTCCGCGTCGATTTCTGGTCCCCCGAAAGGAGGGCGATGCTCGCGGCGCGGATGGAATCGGTCATGCAGATGGCAAATTCCCCCTACGACGTCGCCGAAGAGCTGATCGGTCATTTCAAATCACGCTGACTGAGCCGGGAGGAGAACGCCATGGAGTTTCGGCCCACGGAAAGCCAGGTCGCCGTTGCAAAGGCTGCCAGGGAATTTGCGGAGAACGAGATGCGCCCTGTGGTCATGAAACATGACGAGTCGCAGGAATTTCCCCTCGCCATCGTCCGGAAGCTCGGCGAGCTCGGGTTCATGGGGATGACGACTCCGGAGGAACTGGGTGGGGCGGCGCTTGGCGATCTGGAGGCCGTCGCGGTGATTGAGGAGCTCGCGCGCGTTGATCCCTCGGTCGCACTCACCGTCGCATCGCACAACAGCCTCTGCACCGGGCACATCATGCTGTTCGGCGATGGTGCCCAGAAGAAGAAGTACGTCCCTGACCTTGCATCGGGGAGGAAGCTGGGTGCGTGGGCTCTGACGGAGCCGGGCTCCGGGAGCGACTCGGGCGGGATGAGGACGACGGCACGACGGGAGGGGAACGGCTGGGTCCTGAACGGGAGCAAGACGTTCATCACGCAGGGATCCGTCGGCTCGACATATGTCGTCATGGCCGTCACCGATCCGGGGGAAGGGAAGAAAGGGATCTCCGCGTTTGTCGTCCCCGGGGGACTCGAGGGGTTCACGATCGGGAAGAAGGAGAACAAGCTCGGGATGCGGTCAAGCGACACCGCGACCCTTCTGTTCGATGATGTCGCTCTCCCCGCAGAGAGCCTCCTGGGGAGCGCCGGCGATGGTTTCAGGCAGGCACTCACGGTTCTCGACGGCGGCCGCATCGGGATCGCCGCGCTTTCCGTCGGCATTGCGCAGGGGGCGCTGGACGCGAGCATCGCCTACGCAAAGGGACGGCATCAGTTCGGCAGGGCGCTCGCGGAATTCCAGGCGATACAGTGGAAGATCGCCGACATGGCGACGGAGATCAGCGCCGCGAGACTCCTGACGCACCGCGCCGCCTGGCTCAAATCCCGCGGGGAGCCGTTTTCGCTTGCCGCTTCGCAGGCGAAGTACTTCGCAAGCGAGGCGGCGGTGCGTGCTGCGAACGAGGCTGTCCAGATACACGGCGGGTACGGGTTCATCAAGGAGTATCCGGTCGAGAAGCTCTACAGGGACGTCAAGCTCATGACGATCGGCGAGGGGACATCCGAAGTCCAGAAGATGATCATCGCGAAGCACCTGCTCCAGGGTTGACCGGAGGCGGGAAGGATTCCGCGCAAGGAGGGGATGAATGGCGCTTATCGGTTCGCAGGTACAGAAGTCCGCGGGCTACGCAAGAAACGAGGAACACCTGCAGTCGCTCCTCGTCCACCTCAGGACGCGCCGGGAGGCGGTCCTCGAGGGAGGCGGGAAGGCGGCGATGGAGAAGCACAGGAAGAGCGGGAAAATGACTGCCCGCGAGCGCATCGAGCGCCTGATCGATCCGGGGAGCATGTTCCTTGAAATAGGCCTCTTCGCCGCGTGGGAGATGTACGAAGAATACGGGGGAGCCCCTTCCGCGGGGACGGTCCTCGGCATCGGGAGGATTCACGGCCGTGAAGCGGTCATCGTGGCGAACGACGCCACGGTGAAGGCCGGGGCGTGGTTCCCCATGACCTGCAAAAAGAACCTCCGGGCCCAGGAGATCGCGATCGAGAACAGGCTCCCGATCATCTATCTGGTGGACTCCGCGGGCGTATTTCTTCCCCTGCAAAGCGAGATATTCCCCGACAGGGAACACTTCGGGCGCATCTTCCGGAACAACGCCGTCATGTCGTCACTCGGCGTCATACAGATCGCCGCCATCATGGGTCCGTGCGTCGCCGGGGGAGCCTACCTTCCCGTCATGAGCGACGAATCGATGATCGTGGACGGGACGGGAAGCGTCTTCCTTGCCGGTTCCCACCTGGTCAAGGCCGCCATCGGCGAGGAGATCGACAACGAGCACCTCGGGGGAGCGATGGTGCACTGCGAGATCAGCGGCGTGACCGATCACAGGATGGCAAATGATGCCGAGTGCCTCGCGCGGATCCGGAGCATCATCGCCAAAACGGGCAACCGCCCGCGGGCGGGCTTTGACAGGGGAGACCCGGCACCGCCCAGGTTCGATGCGTCGGAGATCTACGGCCTACTCCCCGCCGACCGGACAAAGCCCTATGACACACACGAAGTTCTGTCCCGCATCATCGACGGGGGGGATCTTGACGAATACAAGGCCGGGTACGGGAAGACGATCGTGACGGGGTACGCACGGATCGACGGTTGGGCGGTCGGGGTCGTCGCAAACCAGCGCGCTGTGGTGAAGACGAGCGGGGGGGAGATGCAGGTAGGGGGGGTGATATACAGCGACAGCGCGGACAAGGCGGCCCGGTTTATCATGAACTGCAACCAGAAACTGATCCCGCTCGTTTTCTTCCAGGACGTCACGGGGTTCATGGTCGGGAGCCGTGCGGAGAAGGGGGGGATCATCAAGGACGGGGCGAAGATGGTCAACGCGGTTGCGAACAGTGTCGTTCCGAAGTTCACGTTCATCGTCGGCAACAGCTACGGGGCGGGGAACTACGCGATGTGCGGGAAGGCGTACGACCCCAGGCTGATCTTTTCATGGCCGACCGCCCAGATCGCGGTGATGGGAGGAAAGCAGGCGAGCGAGACTCTTCTCGCGATCAAGGCCCGGCAGATGGAACAAGGGGGGCAGCATCTCGGCCCCGAAGCCGGGAAACAGCTCCTGTCGGACATACAGCGGCGTTACGGGCGGGAGACGGATCCGTATTTTGCGGCCGCACGGCTCTGGGTCGACGGCATCATAGATCCGGCGGAGACGCGTTCCGTTGTCTCCGTGGGGATTTCCATGGCGGCCCACAACCCGGAAATCCCGAAGTTCAATCCCGGCGTCCTTCAAACCTGACGCAGGGGGGTGTGAGAATGATGCGGTTGATCCCCCGCGGGTTGCTCGGGGTGGTGATTGCGGCCTCGTACGGGTACTCTCCGGCGCAGACATCACTCCCTCCACTCCCCCCCCGGGAACAGGTGCCGGCGGCAATGACACTGCTTTCGCCGCTCCTCATCCCGAAAGTCTTTCAGGATTGCTACATGCTGAAGGAGTACGTCCGCTCGGAGGATCTCGCTTCGGCCCGGGCCGCGTACGGCGACCTCTATGCCGTGGACTGCGTGTTCGACCGGGCCATGCGCCTGTGCTGGAACAACGTCTGCGAAGCGCTCCTCGTCAGCGCGTTTGCGCTCATGGACCATGAGAGGTTCGGCGTCCGTCTCCCGGTCATCGGGGCGATCCTCTGGTTCCCCCTGACGTCCGAATTCGCCGGAGAGTTCCGTGCGAGGGTCGAGGCGCTCCCGTCGCGCCTGTACGCTGATAGTCCGCCGGGGGAGGAAGGAGACAGGGACAAGCTCCAGCATTTTTTTGGTTCGGCATTTCTGACCGCCATCACCGAGTCCGCCCGGGGGGCGGACCGGTTCGGGCTTTTCATTGAATGGGGGGAGGAGCAGTTTATCGTGGGGGGGGTGAACGACGAAAGGGACGTGAGGGCCAACCGGCAGGGGGAGCGGTTCGGCCTGCGCCTGCTGTCTGACCCGGACGCGCGCCCGTCACTTTTCTTTACCGCAGATTTTCCCCGGGGGCCCGCTGTGCCTCATGACAACGGCGCGGCGCTTCCGGACACGCTCGAGTCTCGCCAGGAGGCAAAATGAAATCCGTGCTCGTTGTGGACGACGAGAAAGCCGTCCGCGATTCCATAAGGATGATACTCGAATATGAGAAGTTCGACGTGCAGTACGCCGAGGACGGGCCGGGTGCAATCGCGCGGGCCGAGAGCGGCGATTTCGATCTTGTGCTCCTGGACATCAAGATGCCCGGGGAAGACGGGCTGAAAGTCCTGCGCAGGCTCCGGCAGGGGCATCCCGATCTCCCCGTGGTGATGATCTCCGGGCACGGGACGATCGAGACCGCCGTGGAAGCCACGAGGCTCGGCGCGTATGATTTCCTCCCCAAGCCCCTGGACAGCGACAAGCTCGTGATCGTCGCGCGGAACGCCGCAGAGCATCACCGCCTCGTCGCGGAACACCGCCGCATGCAGGCGATGGTCGAAGGCAAGAATGCGATTCTGGGGTCGAGCCAGAAGATCCGGGACGTCATCGCCGCCATTGAGCGCGTGGCCCCCACCGATGTGCGCGTGCTCGTCACCGGCGAGAACGGATCGGGAAAGGAACTCGTCGCCAAGGCGATCCACCGCCTGAGCCGGAGGTGCGCGAAGCCGCTCATCGAGGTCAACTGCGCCGCAATACCGAACGAGCTGATCGAATCGGAGCTTTTCGGGCACGAGCGGGGCGCGTTCACCGGGGCGACCGGACAGCGGTCGGGCAAGTTCGAACTGGCGGACGGGGGGACGCTCTTCCTCGATGAGATCGGCGATATGAGCCTGAACGCGCAGGCGAAGGTGCTTCGCGCACTGGAGGAAGGGAAGGTCGAGCGGGTGGGAGGGACGCGTCAGATTCCGGTCGACGTTCGCGTGATCGCCGCCACCAACAAGAATCTGTCGGAGGCGATCGGGGCGAATGTCTTCCGTCAGGATCTGTATCACCGGCTGAACGTGATTCTGATCAATGTCCCCCCCCTGCGGGACCGGCCGGAGGACATACCGCTTTTGACGACTGCGTTCACCGAAGATATATGTCAGAGGAACGGCATGGCGGTGAAGCGCTTCAGCACCGAGGCCATGCAAAGGCTCCAGGCGATGCAGTGGCCGGGAAACGTGCGGGAGCTGAGGAACATGGTGGAGCGGCTGGTCATCATGAGCCCCGGGTCGTACATCGAGGCGTCGCACCTCGAGTCGGGCCAGGGCGGGGGCAGCCGGAGCGCGTGGGATGACCTTCTCGGCGCGGGGGGGACGTTTCAGGAGTTCAAAGACCGGGCCGAGGCCGCATTCATCCGGAAACAGCTCGAGGCGAACGGGTGGAACATCAGCAGGACCGCCGAGGTGCTCGACATCCAGCGGAGCCACCTGTATAACAAGATGAAGAAGTACGGGATGGAGCGGCGAGATTGAAGGTGGCGCCGTTGTCGGGCGCCAGTGAAAATGGCGCCGTTGTTGGGCGCCACTAGGTCCTGTGCCGCTGGCGCGCCGCCTCGTACATGACGAGTGCCCCGGCGACCGAGGCATTGAGCGAGCCGAGGCTGCCGTACATCGGTATCCGTACGAGCCGGTCGCAGTGCTCGCGCACCAGCCGGCGGATCCCCTTCCCCTCATTCCCCACGACGATCGCGGCAGGCGTTGTATAGTCGAACTCGGTGAACGGGATGTCTCCTTCCACGGCCACCCCCGCCGTCCAGAACCCCCGTTCTTTCAGCTCGTCCATCGTACTGACGATGTTCGTCACTTCCGCCATCGCCATGTGTTCCGTCGCGCCGGCCGATGCCTTCACCACCGCGGAGGTGACGGAGGCCGCGTGGTGCTTCGGGATCACGACGCCGTGCACGCCGGCGCATTCGGCCGTCCGGACGAGCGCCCCCAGGTTCTGCGGGNNTCGATGCTGTCGAGTATCAGGATCAGGGGTCTCTCGTTCTTCGCTTCCGCCGCTCCCACGATCTCATCGAGACCGATGAACGTCTTCACGTCATGGAGGAGCGCGACGACCCCCTGCGTGGTGGCATCGCTTGCGAGCTCTCTGAATTCCTGCCTGCTCGCCTGCGTCACAGGCACCTTGTTCCGCTCCGCCGCGCGGCGGATTTCCTCGATGACCGTCCCCTGCACCCCGAGGAGGAATACGATCTTTTCGATGTTCGTCCCTGCACGCAACGCTTCCATGACCGGCTTTCGTCCCGCGATGATGTCCTGCATGGGCGTCTCCGTTGGATGATGAACGTGAGTGACGCTCCCGGCGAACCCCTAGGGTCGCTTCTCGATCCTCCTCCCTGCGATAAAGACGATGATACCCGCGACACTGAGGTACAGCTCCATCCACATCGTGGAGCCCAGGATACCCTCGGCGAGACCGATCATGACGCAGGCAATGCCGAGCGCCTCCAGGGCCTTGGCGAAAACCTTCACAGGGCTCCGTTCTCCTCCGATCAGGCAGCCTTCCGGCGGGCCGCCCGCTTCCTCTCCAGGATGCAGACTCCCGCCAGGCCGGCGAAGAAAAGAGGGACCGAGATCAACTGAGCCTCCGAAAGCCCGAACAGCAGCCGCGGGTTGAGACGAAGAAACTCCACGGAAAACCTGAACACGCTGGAAATCATCAGATAGACCATGAACATCGTCCCGTCGGGCCATGGCCTTTTCCGCAGTCTCCACATGAGGGCGAAGCCCGCGACGCCGAGAAGGAACTCGTACACCGGGGTGGGGTGGCAGGGGGTATTGTCCGGCACGACGCCGCGGGGATACCGCGACGCGATGTCCGGGAATATCCTGAATGCATACGAAGGGGGGGAGGTCCCCTTTTCATAGTTCGTCCCCCATGGGAGATCCGTCGGGAATCCGTAGTCGCCGTCCCCCGAGAAGTGGCAGCCGAGCCGCGAAACGCCGTACGCGATGATCAGTCCCATTGCCAGTCCGTCCCAGATCTTGAGGAAGGGGATCTTCTTTCGCCGCACATAGAACGAGATCGCAATCATCCCGAGTACGAACCCCCCGTACCACGTCAATCCCCCCGGGGAGAGTGCTTCCCCGATCGGACTCCGTACGAAGGTACTCCACTCCTCGATGAGAAACAAAATCTTCGCTCCGCCGATGCCGAACACGACCGCAAGTATGGTGATCGTGCTCGCGATCTCAGGGTCGAGTTTCTTCCGTTTGAGCTCAAGGGAGAGTATGTAGCTCCCAAGGAGGAACCCGATCCCCAGGAGGAGACCGAAGCTGTAGATTGGGAAAGGGCCGATTTTAAAGAGGACGGGGATCATGCGGGACGTGAGCCTTGTGTGTGGATGGCCGGGGGGATATCGACCTCGAGTGCCCGGCCGCTCACCGGGGCTGTCAGCGTGACGCGGCCTGGCGTGATATGCGTGGTGATGGAGGATTGCGAGCCGTCCAGTCCTTCGACGACGAACCGGATGTCGCCCGAGAGCCCCTCGTATTCCTTCCGGAATTCCGCGGGCCCGGCCCGAGGGAGGTCGAGTGACGGCGTCCTGAGCCCGAGCACCCTCAAGGTGAGAGCCTCGTCCCCGAGTCGGTCGTCCACCGCCAGTGTGTACCTGAACGTCGAGAACGATGTTGTGGTCTGAAGCACGACGAGTGTCGTCGGCCTGCCGGTCCTTCCGTTGACCGCCGGTGCGACGACGAGCCGGAACTCCGGCAGGGGGTGTTTGGCTTTTCGTCCCGGCATCACGCCTCGAAGTATGTCGCCTCCTCCTGTCTGAACGCCTCGAGAATCTCCCGGGGCGACTTCAGGTCAAGGAGGCGCCTGCGGAACTCTTCCTTGTTCATCAGCCGGGAGATCCTGCTGAGGAGCTTGATATGGGGGCCGACGAGGTTGTCCTTCCCCACGAGGAGGAAAACAAGACGGACCGGCTTCTCGTCGAGCGACTGGTAGTCGATCGGCTGCGCCGTGACAGCAAACGCCGCGACGATGTCCGAGACGGCCTCGGTTTTTCCGTGCGGGATGGCGAAGCCGTTGCCGACCCCCGTGGACATGATCTCTTCCCGCTCGAAGATGGCCTTGCGGACCTTCTCCTTGTCCAACACTTTCGGGGAGGACGCCACGAGGTCGATCATGGCGTCGATCACTTCGTTCTTGGTGTTTCCCAAAAGTCCCGTCGCGACGAGATTCTCGGTCAGGATGTCGCTGATTTTCATATCCAGGTTGGTCTCCTATGGTTCATCTCGCCAGGCCATGACTTTCTTTTCGTACGCATCGGCAAGCCCCTCGGCGGCTTCCGGGGTCGGCGCTTCGGCGTTGATGTGGAACAGCGGGCGTTCCTTGTCGGGTATCAGAAGCGCCGAGCTGCCGTCGTCGAGGTAGATCTTCACCCCATCCACGAGATCGCGCCGGCGTCCGTCCGAATCATTCATGATTCGCCGCATCACCTTCCCTTTGTGCTCCCATGAGCAGTTCACGTTCCTGCGCGCCCCGCTCAGCCGGGGGATCGACTCGTCGAGCTGCCCCAGTCCGATCCCCGACTTGGCGATCATCTCGAGGATCTTCGCCACGGAATACATGGCGTCGGTGGCAAAGAAGAAATCCGTAAAGATAAACCCTCCCTTGTTTCCCCCCACGAACCGGACGCTCTTGTCGGCCGTCGCCTCCATCATCGCGAGGTGACTGTTTCGCGTCTTCACGACACGCACCCCGCGCGGCCTGGCGATCATATCGATCTCGCCGGAGGACGTGATGGGGACCGCGATGGCCTGCGTCCCCGGGTGGGTCCTCAGGAACAGCTCGGTGACCAGCGTCAGCAGGCGGTCGCTCTCCAGGGCCTCCCCGCGCTCGTTGACAACGAACAGCTTCTCCCCGCCGGCGTCGATCAGGCAGCCGAAATCGTATTTCAGCGAGGTGACGATGTGGGCCAGCTGTACGAGCGAAGAGTCGAATTCCTCCTTGTCGCGTGTGAGCTTCTTCGGGTCGAGGTGGGCGTTCAAGGCGACGACCTGGCAGTCGAAGGAGCCGAGGAGTATGGGGAAGATCGTGGAGGCGATGCCGTTTGAATAGTCGATGACGATCTTGAATTTGCGCTTGTTTATCGCCTCGACGTCAAGCGAGGAGAGGAATTTTTCCTTGTACGCCTCGGTCGTCCTCTCGGGGAAGAAGATGCCACCCACCTTTTCGCGGGGCGCCCGCGCGAAATCCTCGCCGAAGAAGAGCCGCTCAACGCTCTTGGTCTTGCTGCTGGGGAGGTCCTTGCCGTTCGCGTCGAAGAAGATGATGTCGGTCAGGTTCTTGTCGAACGGGGACCGGCGCACATGGATGCCGCCCGACTCCTTGCCGCTCGAAAGCTCGTGACGGAGGAGCGGGATCGACGTGGCGCGCAGGTCGAAGGTGTTGACCCCGGAGGAGATCAGCCCGCAGATCAGCGAGCGGTTCATCATGCGCGAGACGTTGTCGGAATCGCGGCATGTCACGATCGTCTTCCCGGTCCCGATGAACGCCCCGTACGCGGCCCCGAGCTTCGCACCGAACTCGGGGTTCATCTCGAGGTTGGAGAGACCCGTCACCCGCGAGTCGGCGAAGAGCTCGCGGAGCCACTTGTCCTCCCACACGAGGCTGCGGGTGACCACCGCCCCCTCCTCGACGACCTTCTCCGGCCAGAGTTTGATGTTGGCGCTCAGACGTGCGTTGCGCCCGATCCAGCATCCGTCCCCGATGAATGCGTTCTCGGCGATCACGCTCTTTTCGCCGATCGAGCATTTGGTCCCCACAACATCGTACGAAAGCTCGGCACTGTGGCCGATCACGACGTCCCCCCAGATCACGCTGTTCGAGATCATCGCCCCCGGGCCGATAACGCAGTTGTCGCCGATGACCGTGTTGGAGAGCGAGACATGCTCGCCGATCGTGCAGTTCCTGCCGATGACCACGGTCCCCGTGGCGTGAAGCGAGCCCTCCGGGAGACGCGTCCCCTCCCCCGCGTAGACCTGTCCATGCTTCGTCCCGGGGAGAGTGAGCTTCACCTCTCCGTTGAGCGCGTCGAAGTGCGCGTCCTGGTATTCGTTGAGGTTCCCGACGTCCCGCCAGTAACCGTCGGCGACGCAGCCGTACAGCCCGCCGTCCTGCCTGAGCAGAAGGGGAAAGAGGTTCTTGCTGAAGTCGTATTCTTCACGATAGGGGATGAGGTTCAGGACTTCGGGTTCCAGGATGTAGATGCCGGTGTTGATGGCGTCGCTGAAGACCTCTCCCCAGGACGGCTTTTCCAGGAACCGCGTGATTTTCCCGTCACCTGCGGTGATCACCACGCCGAACTGGAGAGGGTTCTTCGCATGCGAGAGGACGATCGTCGCACTGGCCCTTTTGGATTCGTGGAAACGGAGCGCGGCGGTCAGATCGAAATCCGTCAGGACATCTCCGCTGATCACCAGGATCCGCTCCCCGATACCGTACGTCGCGTTCCGGACGCTTCCCGCGGTCCCGTAGTCCGCCTCCGCCCGCACATAGCTCATCGTCACGCCGAATTTTGCGCCGTCGCCGAAGTATCCGGTGATGATGTCAGGCTGGTAGAACAGCGAACCGATCAGCTCGGTGATCCCGTGGGTCTTGAGGAGCTCGACGATATGCTCCATCATCGGCTTGTTCATGAGCGGGACCATCGGCTTTGGGGTGTTGCAGGTGAGGGGACGCAGCCTGGTCCCGAACCCGCCAGCCATTATGACCGCTTTCATAGCGTTTCGCGCAGGGAATGAGGAATGGGGTAGAAAGATAGCGAACTGCTACGTGGAATTCAATACGCCGGGCGGCAACGCCCCTCATCTCAGAGCCCGGATTCGTGCAACGCCGTGTCGAGGTCCCGGATGATATCTTCTGCGTCTTCTATGCCGACGGAGATCCGGACCAGGCCGTCAGTCACGCCGATCCGGAGACGCTCCTCCGGAGGGACGGCGGCATGTGTCATGGTGGCAGGGTGCGTGATAATCGTCTCCACCCCTCCCAGGCTCTCTGCCAGGGCGCAGAGTCTGACGTTTTTGAGGAACGCCGCCGCCCTTGCCAGGCTTCCCAGATCGAACGAGATCATCCCCCCGAACCCCCGCATCTGCCTCCCGGCCAGCTCATGTCCGGGATGCGACTCCAGGCCGGGAAACAGGACTCTCCCGATCCCCCCGCGTGCGGCCAGCCATCGGGAGACTATCAGCGCGTTCTCGCAGTGCTGCTTCATCCGGACGGCGAGCGTCTTTGTCCCCCGCAGGCAGAGCCAGGAATCGAACGGGCTCAGTATCCCTCCGACCGCCTTCTGCATGAACCGGAGGCGCTCCGTGACATCGGCGTTGCTCGTGACGACGAGGCCCCCAAGCATGTCGCTGTGACCGTTCAGGTATTTCGTGAGACTGTGCACCACGATGTCGATGCCGAACGAGAGGGGCTGCTGGAGATAAGGGGTGGCGAACGTGTTGTCTGCCACGCTGAGAAGGGCGTGCCGCTTCGCGAGGGCCGAACACGCGGAGAGATCGCTGATGTCTATCGTGGGATTGGTCGGGGTCTCTATGAACAGCATCCGGCTCGACGGGAGTATCGCCTCCTCGATTCGCCTCACATCGGTCGTGTCGACGAACGAGAACCTGAGTCCGTATCCCTCCCAGATCATCCTCGCAAGCCGGTACGTTCCGCCGTACACATTCTGCGACATGATCACATGGTCCCCGGGCGCGAGCAGGTGAAGAATCGCGTCCACGGCGGCTGTGCCCGACCCGAACGCGAGCCCCTCGGTCCCCCCTTCCAGAGCGGCGATGTTCTGTTCCAGCGCCGTGCGGGTCGGGTTGGAAACGCGCGAATATTCGTACCCCTTGTTCCGCCCGAGCTCTTCCTGGACGTACGTCGAGGTCAGAAACACCGGCGTCATGATCGCGCCTGTGGCCGGGTCCGGCGCCTGTCCGGCGTGTATCGCCTTCGTCGCGAACCCCTGTTCATGCCGCATCTTCAATCCTCGATCCTCCATCCTCAATCAGTCTTCATCTTCCCATGTACTCCATGACATCGTACCGGTTCAGTATCCCGTCGATCTTCCCCCTCTCCTCCACCAGCACCGCATAATTCTCCTTCACCCGCATCAGGCGCAGGACTTCCTCGACCGAAGCATCGATGCCGACGACCGGAAAGTTCGCCCCCATCACATCACGGACGGGAGCGCCGACGAGCGCCGGGCTCTCGATCACCTTCATCATCAGGTCGTGATCATGCACCGACCCGACCGGCCTTCCCCCCTCCATCACCGGAATCTGGGAGATGTCGTGCTGCTTCAGCGTGTCGAGAGCGATCCTGACCGATGTCGCCGGGTCTATGGAGATCACGCCGCGGGGATGTTTGGACTTGGAGTCAAGGACGTAACGGACCGTGATCCGCTCCGGGGTGAGGAAACCGTTCTCCCTCATCCATTCGTCGTTGTAGATCTTGCTGATGTAGCGTTCCCCTGTGTCCGGGAGAAGAACGACAACTACGTCTCCCTCGGCAAACCGGGAGGCGATCTTGAGCATACCCGCGACCGCCGTCCCTGCGGAGCCGCCGGCGAGAATTCCCTCCTCCCTCGTCAGCCGCCGCGCCATCAGGAATGACTCCCTGTCGTCCGCCTCGATCACCTCATCGATGAATGAAAAATCGAGTACCCCGGGGACGTAGTCCTGCCCTATCCCCTCGACTTTGTAGGTCTTCGGCAGGGGGGTCATTTTCTTTGTGTAGAAGTACTCCCGCAGGGCTGAGCCCCGGGGATCGATCCCGATGACGCGGATGCCGGGGTTCATCTCCTTCAGGAATTTCCCGGTTCCGGAAATCGTCCCGCCGGTGCCGATGCCGCAGATGAAATGCGTGATCTGCCCCGCCGTCTGGTCCCAGATCTCCGGGCCGGTCGTGGCATAGTGGGACTCGGGATTACGCGGGTTGTCATACTGGTCCGCGAGTATCGCATTCGGAGTCTCGCGGGCGATCCGCTTTGCGACCTCCGTATAGCTCTCCGGCGAGTCGTGGGGGACCGCGGTCGGCGTGATGATCACCTCGGCCCCGAACGCCCGCAGGAGCCTGATCTTCTCCATGCTCATCTTGTCGGGGAGTGTGAACACCATCCTGTACCCCTTCACGGAGGCGACAAGGGCGAGCCCCATCCCCGTGTTCCCGGAGGTGGATTCGACTATCGTCCCCCCGGGGCGGAGCCTCCCGGACTGCTCAGCTTCCTCCACGATCCTGACGCCGATACGGTCCTTGACCGAGCCTCCCGGGTTCAGGGATTCCACCTTGGCGAGAATCAATCCCTTGAGGCCGGCGGTGACGCGGTGCAGGCGGACAAGCGGAGTGTTGCCGATCGTGCCCAGGATGCTTTCGAAGTACCGTACATTGGGAGTGCCGCTCTTCATTTCTGGCGCTTCCTGTTGATGACGCTTGCCGCGAACCCGGCGCCGAATCCGTTGTCGATGTTCACCACCGTCACCCCTGCGGCGCAGGAATTCAGCATCCCCAGGAGTGCCGCGACTCCCTGGAAGCTCGCCCCGTACCCGACCGACGTCGGGACCGCGATGACGGGGACATCCACCAGCCCTCCGACAACGCTCGCCAGAGCCCCCTCCATGCCTGCCACGACGATGATCACCGAGGCCTCTGCCAGGACGTCGCTCCGGCCGAGTATGCGGTGGATTCCCGCGACGCCGACATCATAGAGGGTGCCGGTCTCGTTTCCCATCACCCGCGCGGTTTCAGCCGCCTCCTCCGCGACCGGGATGTCGGATGTCCCGGCGCAAACAACAAGTATCGTCCCCCGGCCGTTCCGTCTGATCTTCCCTTCGTTCGCCGTGATCGTCCGGGAGACAGGATTGAAGTGCGCGCCCCTGACTTTCTTTCTGACGGCGGCAAAATGGTCCCTGTTCCCCCTGGTCGCGAGAAGCACGCTCCCGTGTGCGATTATCCGTTTGGCGATGGAGGCGACCTGGTCAGGGGTCTTCCCGGCGCAGTATATGACTTCCGGGAAACCCTGTCGTGCTTCGCGCTGGTGATCAATCGTCGCGAAATCGAGGGATTCGGTGGAGATTGAAGTCAGGCGGGAAAGTGCCAGTTCTGTGCTGACTAATCCGCGCCTGTGGTGGAGGAGGAGGAGTTCGAGCTCTTTTCTTGTCATATATCCGGAAAATATACCTCAATTGAAGCGGAGAATCAAGAATCGCCGCCTTGACTCTCCGTCGGCATTTGCGTATTTTTATTCTCATTCCCCCGATACAGTTGCCATCACCCGGTGTTCTCATTCGTTCTTGCGGGACTTCTGGGATACTTCCTGG
>PMDK01000152.1:12709-12831 GCA_003154425.1 Ignavibacteriota bacterium | reverse complement strand
TTACGCTGGATGAACAATACTCGCAGATGCATCTTCAGACGCATCCGGGTGCGTACGCATGTATAGTGATTACCGATACGGGAACGGGAATTCCCGTGGATATCCGGGAGAAGATTTTTGAG
>PMDK01000152.1:9939-12640 GCA_003154425.1 Ignavibacteriota bacterium | reverse complement strand
AGATTACAAAGGAAACTCTGGAGGCCTATGGCTACAAAGCCTTGACTGCGAGCGACGGCGTCGAAGGAGTCGTCGTCTTTGCTGAAAACAAAAGAGATATTAAAGTGGTGATCACGGACATCATGATGCCTGTGATGGATGGGAAGGCCGCAATTCTCGTGTTGAAAAAGCTGAACCCGGAGGTGAAAATCATAGCGGCCAGCGGATTGACTGCCAACGGGGAAATCACCGCTCCGTCAGATCTCGGCGTAGAGGCATTCCTGACAAAACCGTATACAGCAGCGAAGTTGCTCAAAGCCCTGGCATCGGCGCTACGATGAACGCTGAGGAATCATCCTCGCTCCTTGACAATGACCGCAATATAGACCATATTATGGTCGACTTCAAACGAGGGATCCATGAAACTGAGCACGGCCGTCAAACCCATCAGCTACCTCAAGGCGCATGCCTCAGAGCTAATCCGGGACATCACCAACACCCGGCAGACACTCGTTGTGACCCACAATGGGAAGGCGAAGGTCGTCGTCCAGGATATCCGCTCATACGAGCGGATGCAGGAAACACTCGCGCTCCTGAAGATTCTCACGCGGAGCAAGCAGAATATCCGGCGCGGGAAGTCGAAATCGATGGACGACGTGTTCGGTTCGCTTGACAAGCGCATTGCGGCGTTCAAGCATGAAAAAATATGACGTGATGTTCGACCATGATGCCGAGGACGATCTCTTCGACATCTACGCGTTCGTGGCAATGAACGATTCTGTGGAAAGAGCAGACCGATTGTTCGCCGCTCTCCGACGAACATGCCTGAAGCTCCGGAGACTGCCTCTGCGTGGCAAGATCCCCACCGAACTCTTCGAGATTGGTGTGACGGAGTTCCGGGAACTGAAGTACAAACCCTACCGAGTCATTTACTCCCTCGAATCCACGACCGTCTACGTGCATTGCGTGTTGGACGGCCGGCGCGACATCCAGACGATCCTGCAAGAGCGGCTTCTGCGCTAGCTGTGTATTCCCGCTCCACTTGGCGTCATTTGAACGGCCACCAAACTCGCTGCAGTAATGCCGATAATCGCTCGGTGTTGAAGAGGAGAGAGTATTCAAGCTCGTCGAAATGCGTTTCAGTGACCATGTGGGGGGGACGTCGGTTCCTTTGCGTGCCAGTGTGAAACCTCCGGAGTGAAATAAGGGGATGCATCGATTTCAAGAAGATCGGATAGCCCCGGCGGTCAGGGGAGCGCAACGTACTGAGCGACGGAATATGGACTCAGTGCACCCCCCACGCCCTGCAGCCTCACCCGGTACCATAGGACCGGACCCTCCGACAGGGGCACATTGTCGACAAAAATCTGCTGCGTGGCCGGGGCGGATCCCACCTGCACGTAGACACCCTGCGAACCGTTCTTACGTTCGATCAATATGAGCGAAGCGTACGGATCGACGGAAAAGACGGTGACCGTCACCTGTCTGTTCGCATTGGCCGCCAGATAGCCCATGACCGGGAATTGCATGACATAGGCCGAACCGGCCGGGTCCAGCGGGTTGTCCCAGGCGGGTGCATCCGTATTGTCACAACCTGCAAACCCGACCATGAGAACGGCGAGACAGATCAGCATCCCAGGACCGGGGACCGCATCGCGCATTGCTGTCATAGTTTCACCTCTATGCGGATCCCGGAGGTGAGTTCTTCGTTGAGAAATTGCCGGGAAACGCCCACTCGTGAATCATCATTCAATTGAATGATGATGTCCTCTTTGTTGTGGATGAAATAAGCGTCCGCTGCCGACAACAAGTAGATCGCCAGGGCGCTCCACAGTCCGACATCCCTGAGCCGAAAGCCCGACCGCGCCCTGTCGTATTGTTGCTGTGCTGTGTTGTGCAGTGCCAGCGCATCCGCCTTTGTGAGGGCCTTGTCGTAGGAGGAGTGAGTGGCGGAATAGTCCTGGTAAGACGTAGCCCCGTAGATCTCACCGCCGGCGGCGAGAGCAAGCGCGCCGCAGAATCCGATTCCCAGGCCCCATCCGAGTGCCGGACTGCCGGCCTTCCTCTGCCCCAGGCCCGGGAAAAGCAAAGATTTCATGAAGGGGTCATTGGAGAGGAGATCGAAATTCACACGAAATCTGGCTGAGGCATCCGGCAGGATAAGCGCGGTGGTCGAGATGTTTTTGCCGGAGGAGAGTTGCTTTGCTGCTATTTCAATCTCCCCCGGGACTATCAGGGTATCCGGGAGGGAACCGCGCGACACGAGGCGGGTATTCAAGAAAACTTCGACATCCGCCTCAGGCGCTTCAACGCCGAGGGTTGCGGGCCGTGGTCGCAAGGTCACCGTGATCCGGGCTACCCGCCCGGGCGAGAGGTCGAGTGTATCAATGCTCGTGAAGTAAAACGTCTGCGAGACCGCAAGGACAGCGCGTCCCGATTTCAGCTCATCCAGCACAATCGGCGTAATTCCCTGAAACACGTTATCGACATACACCGATCCCCCCGGCGGAACCGACGAGACGCTCAATGAGCATGCCGGACGCATTTCGTATTCCCTGGCAAGAACACCCCCGTGCTGCACATCAATGGTGTCTGAAAGCGTCAGGAATCCGCGCGATTTGAGCACAAGGGTGTGACGTCCATCTGCGAGCCTCTGCTCCCGCAGGGGCGTGGGTCCCGCATATCTCCCATCGATAATGACGATCGCCCCGACGGGAACAGA
>PMDK01000152.1:221-9923 GCA_003154425.1 Ignavibacteriota bacterium | reverse complement strand
CTTTGTGGGGATGACTCCCCTGGAGGCGCCCCCTTGCAGATTCCCTCCTTGTTATTTGTCACCCACTTCATTATGATAACAGGAGCCGCATGCAGACGCCGGCAAACCTGCCGGGAGTTGTGATTGTCCCGTTCTCTCTCCACCCTGCAAGAATCTCAGTCACTTTGATGGCTCCTGTCCCGAAAACCAGGAAAGTATTCGTTACGGGCTGTTTTGACCTTCTTCACAGCGGCCACGTCGCGTTTCTCACCGAAGCGGCACAGCACGGTGACCTCATCGTCGGTATCGGCTCGGACGAGAACGTGAAAAACCTCAAGGGGCGCTACCCCGTCTACACGCAGCAGGAGCGCCAGTACCTTCTGGAATCCCTCTCGTGCGTCAGGAAATGCGTCGTGAACAGCGGGTGGGGGGTGCTCGATTTTACGGAAGAGCTCGAGACCGAACGCCCGGACATACTGTTTGTGAACGAGGACGGGAACAGCCCCGAGAAAGAGGAGCTCTGCAGGGCGCGGCGGATAGAGTACATCATCAGCAGACGCATCCCGTACGGGACCCTCCCGGTCCGTTCGACGACTGCGCTCAGAACGGAATGCAACATCCCCTACCGTATCGACCTCGCCGGTGGATGGCTGGATCAACCGTTTGTCTCAAAATTCGTCGCCGGGCCCGTGCTGACCATTTCGCTCGAGCCGACCGTCGATTTCAATGACCGGAGCGGCATGGCATCGAGCACACGCAGGAAGGCGGTCGAGCTCTGGAAGACCGACATACCGGGGGGGGACAGGGAGCAGCTGGCGAAGGTGCTCTTTACGTACGACAACCCTCCCGGTACCGAAGTGATCTCCGGTTCCCAGGATGCCATCGGCATCGTGCTCCCCGGTCTCAACAGGCTCAACTACAACGGCGCATACTGGCCGGAGTCGATCGAGTCATGCCTCAGAGAGGATGTTCTTGAATTCATCGAACGCCATCTCTCGCTCGTGACGCTCGGCCCCAGGGACGGGAGCTACGTCGTGCTCACGGACACGAACATAGGCGCACCCGGGGCGGCGCGTCTCGCGAAGGCTTCGGTGGAGTGCTGGAATGCGCTGCTCGAGAAAGACCTTGACCGCTTCGGGTCGAGTTTCACGGATTCCTTCGAAGCGCAGGTGGCGATGTTTCCCCACATGGCCGATGCTTTGCTGCGGGGGGTCATTGAAAAATACCGTTCCCGTGCCCTGGGCTGGAAACTTTCCGGCGCCGGGGGAGGGGGGTATCTCATTCTGGTCGCGCAGAAACGGATCCCGGGGACAATGGGCATCAAGATCCGGCGGCCATAAGTCTCACTGAAAGGAGACCCTATGACGACCATGAACTGCTTCTGGTACCTCCCGGTGTTTGGCGCGTTCCTGACGCTGGCGGGGAGCGGGGATGCCTCCGGGCAGCCGGCTCCGGTTGAAAAGAAGCCGCTCCAGACGAAGCGTTACTGCCTCACGCTCGACCTGAAGGACGACTCGACGCTTGTCAGAGAGTACAGGTACTGGCACATGAGCGAGCACATATGGCCCGAGATACCGAAGGGGATTCGCGCGGTCGGGATCGTCGACATGCAGATTTACCTGCTGGGAACCCGCCTCTTCATGATCATGGAGACCGTTCCCGCCTTTGATTTCCAGAAGGACATGGCGAAGCTCTCGGAGCTCCCCCGCCAGAAGGAGTGGGAGGCGTTCGTCGCGAAGTTCCAGCAATCCCTCCCCGGTGCAGCATCGGGCGAGAAGTGGAAACTGATGGACCGGATATTCAAACTCCCCGGGTGAGCCGTGACACTCTCCCGGATCGACATACTGATCATCAGTGCATACCTGTTCGGGATTGTCACGCTCGGCTTCTGGGCCGGATCGCGGCGGCGCAAGGGGGGGGAAGGGAGCCACTATTTCCTGGCGGGGAATACGCTCACATGGCCCGTGATCGGGCTCGCGATGTTCGCGGCCAATATCTCGACGGTCCATCTCGTGAGCCTCGCCGAATCCGCCTACAAGTACGGGCTCATCTACGGCAACTTCGAGTGGATGGCGGGGTTCACGCTCGTGCTCCTTTCGCTCTTCTTCGCTCCCCTGTATCTCCGCTCGCGGGTGGCGACGCTCCCGGATTACCTGGAGCGCCGCTATAACAGGAAGTGCCGCGACTGGCTGGCCGTGATATCGATCGTCTCGGCGATCGTGATACACATCGGCGTCGCGCTCTACACCGCCGCGTGGGTGCTCCGGGGGATACTCGGCATCGACCCCGCCGCGACGATCATGGGGATCGACGCGCTCATGTTCTTCATCATCATCCTCGGACTCCTCACGGGGATTTACACGATGATTGGAGGGCTCCTGGCGGTGGTGTGGACGGAGAGCGCGCAGACGGTGCTCCTCCTGGCGGGCGCCGTTGCGATCACGCTCGTCGGCTACATGAAGATCGGCGGTTGGTCCGCGCTCGTCTCGACGCTCGCGACGAATCCGCACCCCATGTCGGGGATGCCGGGATCGAACGTCACGTGGGGGACGGGAAACTTCCTCAGCATGCTCCGCCCCGCGGGGGACGCCTCGGGTCTCCCGTGGTACTCGATATTCCTGGGATATCCGGTCCTCGGGATCTGGTACTGGTGCTGCGACCAGACGATCGTGCAGAGGGTCCTCGCGGCGCGGGACGAGAAACAGGCGCGTCTTGGACCTCTGTTCTGCGCGTTCATCAAGATCCTTCCCGTCTTCTTCTTCGTCCTCCCCGGCGTCATTTGCGTTGCGCTCGTGCAGAAGGGGATGCTCGGGGCGGGACCGAAGGCGGCCGCCGATACCTACACATTCATGATCATGCACNNATGCAGACCTGCTCCGCCGCGCTGAACTCGACGGCCACCCTCTTCTCGTATGATATCGTGAAGCGCTGGCGGCCGCAGACGGGGGACCATCAGCTTGTCACGGTCGGGAAGATCGCAACCGTGGTCGCGACCGTCCTGGCGATCGTCCTTTCCCCCATCTTCGGACACTACGGGACGATCATCGAGGGGCTCAACAAGCTGATTTCATTCGTGGCCCCGCCGATCACGGCGGTGTTCCTCTTCGGCGTCTTCTGGAAACGCGCATCCGGGAAGGCCGCCTACATCACGCTCGTGTCCGGCGCACTTGCGGGGTTCGTCATGTTCTTCGTCGACTGGAAGGGATGGTACAGCGGCAATTTCATGATGACGGCGTTTTACCTCCTCCTTGTGTGCAGCGCGCTGATGATCGCCGCATCATACTTCTATCCGGAGCCGCTGAAGGATGAATCGAAGGGGCTCGTCTGGAAGAGCTGGCGTGAACCTCTGGGCGGGGAGTCAGGGGGGCGGGGGCTCGGAAATTACCGCGTCCTGGCGGGTTGTGTGATCGCTCTGTTCATCGTTCTGTACTACCTGTTCAGGTAGATTCAGCTTAACGCCAGTTCGGTACGTGTGTCGAACACCTCAGGACAAACGTCATGACATCACGGGAACGGGTCATTGCTTCGCTCAACCACAGGGAAGGGGACAAGATCCCTTTCGACATCGGCGGTTCCGCGGTGACGGGGATGCAGGCGAGCACCGTCTACAGGCTCCGGCAGGCGCTCTCTCTTGACCCGCCAGGGACGCCGGTCAGGGTCGTCGAACCGTACCAGGTCCTGGGGGAGATTGCCCCCGATCTCATGGATGCGATCGGCCTAGATGTCGCGTGCCTCTGGGGGAGGAAGACGATGTTTGGATTTGAAAATGCACACTGGAAGGAGTGGCGGCTCTTCGATGGCACGCCGGTTCTCGTCCCGGCCGGGTTCAACACTCTCCCTGAGCCCAACGGCGACATTCTCCTTTATCCGGAAGGGGACATGACCCTCGCTCCCAGCGGGAGGATGCCGAAGGAGGGCTATTACGTCGATGCGATCGTCAGGCAGCCGCCCGTCGACGACGAGACATTGAGGGTTGAGGACAACCTGGAGGAATTCACTCCCATCGGGGATGAAGATCTCGAGCATTTCCGGAAAGAGGCGGAGAGGCTCTACACTCAGACTGACAAGGCCCTGCTCGCGTCGTTCGGCGGGACCGCGTTCGGGGATATCGCGCTCGTCCCCGCGATGTGGCTCAGGAATCCGCGCGGGATCCGGGACATCGAGGAGTGGTACGTGAGCACGGTCGCGCGAAAGGAGTTTGTGCGGAGCGTCTTCGAGAGGCAGTGCGAGATCGCGCTGAAGAACCTCGAGAAACTGTACGCAGCCGTCGGCGACAGGGTGGTTGCCGCGTTCACGACAGGGACTGATTTCGGCACGCAGTCCGGACCGTTCATCTCACCGAAAGCGTACAGGGATCTCTACCAGCCCTTCCACCGGGAGGTCAACGGTTGGATACACAGCCACACGGGATGGAAGTCATTCATACATTCCTGCGGTTCCGTCAACCGGTTGATCCCCGATTTCATCGAGAGCGGGTTCGACATACTGAATCCGGTCCAGTGCTCTGCGGCGGAGATGGACCCGGCGGCCCTCAAGTCGAACTACGGCGATGCGCTGACGTTCTGGGGCGGGGGTGTGGACACGCAGCAGACGCTCCCGTTCGGGACGCCCGCTCAGGTGGCCGAAGAAGTGAGATCGCGCATCGAGAAGTTCGCTCCGGGGGGAGGGTTCGTCTTCAACGCGATACACAACGTCCAGGCAAGGGTCCCCATCGCCAACCTGATGGCGATGATTGAGACGTTCAACAAATACCGCGCGTATTAGGCGGTGTCCAGGCAGGTCGTCCGCCCGGTTTCCCCCGTCCGGCGCTACGGGATCTTCACCTCCACGGTGCGGGATCCCGAGTAGACAGGCACCTTCCCCTTGAGGATGAACATCACCGCGTCGTCGATCGCGGTTGAATTCCTGCTCGAACGGAACTCCTGCGTGAGCACGGTCGCCCCGTTCCCGCAGCGGATGAGCTGCATGCTGAAGGCCGACCCCAGCGGATCCCTGGCGATTCCCGCGACCACATAATTCATCGAGAGATCTCTCGCGAGCTCGCTCAACATCCTCCTGTCCGACTGACCGGGAGAAATGCGCCGCCGGGAGTCCTGTTCGGATTTGATCGTGGAGTAGGGGAATATTCTGAACGTCTCGTTCTTTGCTTTGAGCGCGGCGTAGATCTTTTCTGTCAGCGGAGTGTCGCGCTTGAGCGAGTCGGGGAACCGGAGCACGCCGAGCCCGACAGGCGGAGTGTCCCCTTCGAACGGGTCAAAATCGATCTGCTTGTACGAGACGGTGATGATCTCGGCGGAGGTCGTGTTGTCTTTGAGCCAGGCCTTCGCCTCATTGCTCCCGAGGTCGGATGATTTCTGCATGTTCGCCAGGCACCGCTCCCGGTTCCGGTTCTTAAAATAGGAGAAGCCCAGGCCGAAATAGATCTCCTTCGAGGGTTTCCCCGCGGCAACGACTTTTTCGAGCGATGCGATGGCCCGGCTGTACTCCCCTCTCTTCAATGCCGCGAATCCCGCTTCCTCCGCGCCCGTCCCCTGAGGGGTCACCCGGACGGAGAGAGTCTCAGAGACGGAGAACCTCGGCCTCTCTTCATCCAGACTGACGACGAATGCGGCCGGGCCTGCGGCACTGAGACCCGGTCTGAGCGTCAGCGATAGTTCCATTGAGGACCCCGGCGCTATCGTCCCGAGCGGCACGGTCTTGCCGATCTCCGCAATCCCCGCTTCCTCCCCCGCCTTGAGAAACGTGGCAGACACGCCGCGCGCCTCCCCGGTCCCCGTGTTCTGTACGCGCGCCTTTATTTTCGAGACTTCCCCCGCCCGCACGACGGCTCCTTCCTGCGCAAGCATGATGTCGAGCCGGGGGATGAGGCCTTCCCGAACGGCGATTTCCACTCTCGTCTCGGCAAAGACAGGCCCGGGGTCGGCCCTCACCGCGATCGCCACAGCCCCTTTGCGGGACTGTGCATCGCCGGGAGCCGAGACGGCAATTGCCTCTGTGCGGATTTCCCCCGGCTTTATGTCTCCCAGCGAGTCGCGGCGCACGATCTGTAAATCGCTGAGCTGCGGGTCGGGCGAGAGCGTGAGGACCGCTCCCCTTGCCGTGGCGGTTCCGCTGTTGGATAGCGTCAGCGTGATCGTGCCTCTGGAATTCGCATTGAGCCAGGTCGTCCCGTTCTCCCCGAGGAATTCCCCCCTCACTCCCAGCCCCGGCTTGCCGAATGAGAATGTCGGGGTACGGACTGATACCTGGCCCGGGCAGACCGTCACGGCGGTGATCAGGACGGCCATCAGGAGTTCTTTGCGCATGTTGGATACTCCTCCGGGCCCTCAGCGTGCGGGAGGCAAAGGCAGTTCCTGCGTTCCGGGGGAAGCTGGTGTGGCGGTTGATCGTCCTGCGGTGATCACAACAACTGCGCCCGCGGCAGCCGCTGAGCCCAGACCGACCCACAACCAGGGGAATCCTCCGGCCCGGCTTATGTCGATCTTGAAGTAGTAGTCTTCTCCGCTCAGTCCGAACGCGAACTCCCGCGCGAAATTCCACCGGATGAGCTTCCGGGGGCCGGCGGATTTTACTTCGCCGACGTCGCCGGCAGGCCTGGAAGGAATCAGACTGAACGTCGGGTCACTCTCGCGCCTGAGTTCGACTGCGACGAGATACGTTCCCCCTTCCGGGGCCTCAAGGTCGTAGCTGATGAGGGCCAGGTCTCCTTCGACCCGCACCTGCAGATTCGTGACGCGGATTGGCTTGTCCGCCGCGGGCCGTCCGGACGCCGGGACGTCCGCCAGCGCGACAAGCAGCGCCAGTATCAGGACGCTGCTCGTCATTCTCTGCCCCCGTGCACATCCCCGTACGCTCATCGGCGATACTTATCTTACAAGTACGAGTTTGCGGGTTCTGATCAGATTTCCGCCTGCAATAAGCCTGCAGAAATAGACTCCGCTCGAAACGGTCCGGCTGTTCTCGTCCTTCCCGTCCCAGATGACCGAGTATGCGGCCGCGGCGCGGTACCCTTCGTCCAGGACGCGTACCCGCTCCCCGATCACCGAAAGGATTTCAAGCCGGACGTACGCGGGCGCCGGGATCGTGTAGCTGATCGTCGTGCTCGGGTTGAACGGGTTGGGATAGTTCTGCGCAAGGGCGTATGCCTGCGGGATGAGTTTTGACGTCTCGCCGTCCACGTACTCCCGTGTTCCGACGATCAGCTTGAACTGCATCGTTGGCGAGGAGGTCTGGTAGGTGTACACATTGCTCCGGCGCATGTCCGCCGGGGACGTGTTCAGCGCGTTGACGAGCACGACCTGGTTCTGCGGAGGGATTCCCTCGAGGCCGAGGAGCGTTATCCTTCCGGCTCCGTTCCGGGGATTCCACACCTCGAAATCCCATGTCTGGCCGGTCCCCAGCGCTCCCCTCATGTCGGTGGCGAACCGGGGGTGCGCGGCGTCCCACTCCGGGCGGGCGAAGTAGAGGAATCCCTGATCGAACACGAGCGGCGATTCGTGCTGGTCCAGCTCGTTCCGTCCGGGCTTGACCGATGGCGCGATCCCGATGTAGTTGTCCCTGTCCGTGTTGATGTCGCTGGTGAAGACAAGCTCCACGCGCCAGTCCACGCCCGGCGCCGCTGCGAGTTTGGCGACGGTTGCCCCGAATGGATACGGGACCTTAAGCATCGGGAGGTTGACCGCCCCGTTGTCGAAATAATACCCTTTGAACGGGTCGAACGTCGTCCCGCTGCTTGTCGTCGTGTCGCCGAGGTGTTCCCAGAAGACCGTGGTCGGGGGGAGGCCGTTGGCCGCCATCACGGCTGCGCGCTGGACGCTCGCAGTGAACGGATTGCTGATCATGTTCCAGCCGCTGTGAAGCGCGATGGCGTATGTCCCGTCCGGCGCAAGCGGAGGGAAGATGTCTTCCCGTGCAATGACCAGGGTCTTTTTCTGAAGGAGCCAGTATCCCTCGCCTGTCCTGAAGGCGGAATCGGCGGTGAGATCCACATAGTAGGCCGGATATGTGGTGTCTTTCCCGTTGTCCCTCAGCACCCTCCAGTCGATCTTCTGTGTCCCCGAAAGGAGGTCCCCCACCCGCCTGGAGCCGACACCGGGCAGACCGAACATCCTGTATGACGTCGAGCTTACTCCCCCGGAGAAGCTGACTGTTCCTGAAATCAGTCCGGAGGCGATCGTCGTGAGCGCCCACGCCGAAGAGAACGGGCCCGATCCGGCTGCGTTCCGGGTGCTGACCCGCCAGTAGTACTGCGTGTTCTGCGGAAGTCCGCTCACCTGTCTCCCGGTTGAAACAATCGTCGGATCGTTGATCACAATCGTCGCAAAAGAGGAATCTGTTGCCATCTCAAGCCAGTAGCCGGTCGCGCCGTTGACGCTGTTCCAGCTGAGTGCGACAGGGAGCGCCTGACCCGTGGAACCGTTGGAGGGAGCCGCGAGAAGGGGCGCGGAGAGCGGGGCAACCCCGGTGCCGTTCACCGCGACCGTGTCGTGGAGGCCGGGGGCATTGTGGTTGAACACGAGGCTCCCGTTCTGTACGTTCATGTTCAGCGGCGTGAACGTGATGTAAAACGTTCCTGTCCCGGCGGGCTGTATCGTGGCATTGGGAGGGTTGACGGTGAATGTGCTGTTGCTCGAGGCGATATCGCTGATCGAAAGTGGAGCCGTCCCCGTGTCGGTGATTATGACGCTGTCGAGCTTGTTTCCCCCGAGGTTCACCAGGCCGAACGGGACAGTCTTCCGGTTCACGGAGAATCCCGCCGATCCTCCCGTGCCGCTCACGGTGACCGTGTCGGGCGAGGTTGACGCACTGTGAGTGAACACGATGTTCCCCGACTGCGGATTCGTGCCGGCGGGGGTAAATGTAATGTAAAAGGTCCGGGCCTGCGCGAACTGCAGTGTGGCGTTCGACGGGCTCACGGCGAATGTCCCGTTGCTTGAAGTGACGCTGCTGATCACGAGCGCTACTCCCCCCGTGTTTGTCACGGAGACGCTGTCGAGCTTGTTTCCCCCGAGGTTGACCAGGCCGAACGGGACAGTTTTCCGGTTCACGGAGAATCCCGGCGATCCTCCCGTGCCGCTCACGGCGACCGTGTCGGGAGAGGTTGACGCACTGTGAATAAACACGATGTTCCCCGACTGCGGGTTCGTATTGGCGGGCGTGAACGTGATGTAAAAGGTCCGGGCCTGCGTGGGTAGCAGTGTGGCGTTCGACGGGTTCACGGCGAATGTCCCATTGCTTGAAGTGACGCTGCTGATCACAAGCGTTGCTCCCCCCGCGTTTGTCACGGAGACGCTGTCCAGCTTGTTGCTCAAGAGAGCGACTGTGCCGAAGGGGACGGATCGGCGCGTCACGGAGAACCCCGCCGCAACGCCGGTCCCGGTCACGGCGACCGTGTCGTGAGCACTCGGGGCATTGTGCGTGAACACGATGTTCGCCGACTGCGGGTTCGTAGTGGCGGGTGTGAACGTGATGTAAAACGTCCGGGCCTGCGCGGGCTGCAGCGTGGCATTCGCCGGGCTCACCGTGAATGTCCCGTTGCTGGAAGCGACGGTGCTGATCACGAGCGCCGCCTTCCCCGTGTCGGTGACCACAACGCTGTCGAGTCTCGAGCCCCCGAGAGCGACGCTCCCGAACGGGACCGCTTTCCGGTTCAAGGAAAATCCCGGCACACCCGCCGCCCCTCCGGTCCCGCTCACGCTGACGGTGTCATGCAGGTTCGGGGCG
>PMDK01000152.1:0-172 GCA_003154425.1 Ignavibacteriota bacterium | reverse complement strand
GCTGTCCCCGTATCGCTCACGGAGACACTGTCCAGCTTGTTGCTCCCCAGACCGACGATGCCGAACGGGACCGCTTTCCGGTTGACGGAAAATCCCGGCACGCCCGCCGCTCCTCCGGTGCCGCTCACGGCGACGGTGTCATGCAGGTTCGGGGCGTTGTGGTTGAAGACGA
>PMDK01000020.1 GCA_003154425.1 Ignavibacteriota bacterium | reverse complement strand
CCGGCCACGGGAAATGAGGGACGCGCCGTCCGCCGGGGAGCGAAGTTCGTGAGAAAGATCCGCACAATAGCGCTCTACCTGCTGGTCGGGATACCGCTTCTTGTCGGCGTCGTCATCGCGATCACGCAGACACAGATGTTCCGCGACCGGCTTCGCGCCGCCGCGCTCTCCGAGCTTGACTCCCTCGTCAACGGTGAAGTCCACATCGGCCGTCTGAACGGCGACCTGATCACGGGCATCTCGATCGACAGCATCTCGATCGACGTCGACGGCCGACCCTTCCTGCGGATCCCGCGTCTCGACGTGTCGTACAACTTCTTCGCCCTCCCGGGAAAGACCATTTCCATCCGGAAGCTGACGCTCACGCGTCCCGAGGTCTATTTCTCCCGGCCGCGCGGCGGCCGGTGGAACCTGTCGGATCTCCTCCTCCGCCGTCCTCCGGATACCACGGCGTCGAAGCCCTTCGACTGGGTGATTGACGTCCAGCGGCTCGAGATACTCGACGGCACTGTATCGCTTCTCGACTCTCTGTCGCTTGCCGATGAACGACACGGGGAGGTGAAGGGCGGGTCTGTCGAATACCACGCCTTCACGCTCCGCGGAGTCAACCTTGTCCTTGCGGCGAATATCCGGAGGGACAGGCAGCGCGCGGTAATCGCATCCTGCTCTTTCTCTTCGGCGGCGCCCGACTTCCGGCTCAAGATGCTCTGCGGTGTGTTCAGCCTCTCGCCGGGGGAGGCACGGGTGGACAGCATGCGCATCATCACCGGAAAGACGAACCTCTCTCTTGACGCGTCGATGAAAGATGTCGACCTCCTGGGGGGGATAGTCCTGGGAAGCCTGAAGTCTGCTCCCGTTGAGCTGTCGTTCCGTGCCCGCCCGGTAGACCTCGATGAGCTCAAGTCGTTCCTCGATCCCCTGGAATTTCTCTCGGGGAGTCCGGAGATCACGCTGCAGGCCTCCGGGCCGTTCGGGGATCTGGCGGTGAGGAAGCTCGACCTGCGGTTCGGCGCCTCCTCGCTGTTCGTCAAAGGGAGCATCACCAATCTGCACGATCCGGGACGTGTCGCGCTCACCGTGAAGGTCACGGAGAGCACGGTCAAAGGGACGGATGTGCGGGCGCTCCTTCCCGGTCTTGATCTCCCTGATCTCTCCCCGCTCGGGACCACCACGCTGAATCTGGAGTATGAAGGGACGCCGGCTGACTTCCGGACGAAATTCCTCGTGGAAACCTCCGCGGGAAAAGTACAGTCTTCGGGCCTCAGGCTGACGGTTGGCGGTCCGTCGGCGCTGGGGTATGACGGGACAATCCTCTTCAGCAAACTGAACCTCGGCAGGGCGCTGGCCGATGAGAGGCTCGAGAGCAACCTGAACGGGACGCTTGTGGTCCGGGGGAAAGGCCTCACCGTCCACGGCCTGGCCTCCACGATGAGTCTTGCGATAGACAGCTCTTCATTCCGCGGACTCCCGCTGACCGGAACACGGGTATCGCTCCAGGGCGCCGGCGGGATCATCAACGGAACAATGAAAATCTCCCTCGGCGACATGCGGGCAGGGCTGACCGGGGGTGTGCAGCAGCTACGGGGAAAGGACCCCGCATTCCATCTCGAAGGAGAAGTGTCGTCCCTCAATCTCGAGAACATACTCCGTGACGCGGCCTACAACAGCGACATCACGATGAGGCTCAGGGTCCAGGGGTCCGGACAGTCGTGGGGGGCCGTCAACGGCGACGCCACTGTCGATCTCTCGTCCTCGCGTTACCGCGACTACACGCTGGAGCAGGGGGTTGTTCACGCGGCGCTGGATCAGAATGACCCGACGAACAAACGCCTCCAGATTGAATCCAACATCGCGGATCTGACGCTGACCGGCTCATTCGACCTGAAGTATTTGGCCAATCTGGTCAGGTTCGAGGCCGCCAGCATCCGCGGCGCGATCGCCGGCAGGATCGCCCTCATCTATCCTTCGTTTGAGACCGGGTTCGACCCTGCCGCCCTGGCCGCGAGCGCCCGTCCGCTCATCCTGGAGCCCCGGCATCTCGATGCGCACTACACACTGCATGTGAAGGACCTCGAGCCTCTTTCGGCGGCCGCCGGCAGCACCAGCTTCGACGGTACGGGGCTGCTCAGCGGGACAATCCGGGGCGGCTACAACGGTCTGACGCTCACCTCGGAGGCGGTACTGGAGGATTTCTACTACGGCAAGGCGGATTCCGGGATATTGATCGAGGACGGCAGGGTCGGGCTTGAGGTGAGTTCGCTCGGCCCCGAATCCCCGCTCAAGGGAGCCTCGGTGCATCTTGAAGCGAGCGCCGGCAAGGTCCATATCAACCGGAACACTCTCGACAGCCTGGGCGTCACCGTTGCCTATGGAAAAGAACGGGCCGCGTATGCCGCCCGCGCGATCTTCAATGATGTCTATCGCCTCGGTTCGACCGGCAGCGCGCATGTGGACGAAAACAGTTTCAGCGTCAGTCCCGCGACGCTCGATATCGCGTACCGCGGCTTCCGCTGGCGCGCCGATTCGGGTGCGTCATTGCGCGTGAACCACGTCGGCGCGGGGCTTACCGGACTTGTCTTCCGGCGCGACTCGCAGTCCGTCGCAGTGAATCTGAACCTCGGGCAGGCGCGGACATTCGACGCCTCCGTCGAAGGAAAGAACCTCGATCTCGAGGGACTGAGACGTCTCCTCGGGGGAGAGGAATCCCCCGGAGAAGAGAAGACCTTTTCGGGAACGGCCCGGCTGAGCGCGAAGGGGTCGGGGACGCTCTCGGATCCCGTGATGAGCGCCAGTGTTGAAGCCGACAGCGTCACGTTTCGTTCTCTCCCGTTCGGCCGGCTCATGGCGGAACTCCGGTACCGGGACAGGTCCATCGACGGGCACGTGCGGGT
>PMDK01000188.1 GCA_003154425.1 Ignavibacteriota bacterium | reverse complement strand
CCCCGCTCTTGGAGATGATGACGTTCTTCATCCTTCCCATGATGTGAAGGAACCCGTCGCTGTCGATCCGACCCAGGTCACCTGTCTTAAACCAGCCGTCCTCGAACACGCTCTTTGTTGCGGTCTCATTCTTGTAGTATCCAAGCATGACGTTCTCTCCGCGGGCCCAGATCTCGCCGATGCCAAGGTGGTCCGGTTCGGCGATCCTGAGCGTGACGCCCGGGAGAGGGATTCCCGCGGAATCGTCTTTGAAGTTGTCGATTCTGTTCAGCGTCAGGATCGGCGCCGTTTCCGTAAGCCCGTACCCCTGCACGAAACCGAACCCGAATTCGCGCAACCCCCTGGCAACGAGGGGATCCTGTGCCGCCCCGCCCGCGATAAACAGCCGGATAGACCCGCCGAACTTCTCGTGTATCTCCTTGAACACGGTCCGCCGGAAGCCTTTCCAGCCGAACATCTCCGCCACCGACCCGGCCTTGATCAGGGGGCCGACGATCATGGACGTGAGCTTCTTCTCCTGGATGGTCTTGTACACCCTCTTGAACATCTTGTCGTAGAGGAGGGGCACGGCGAGGAGGATCGTGGCATGGACCTTCTGCAGATCATCCACGATCGTCTTGAGTGACTGGGCGAAATGGACGGACGCCCCCGTGTACACGGGGCAGAGGAAGCCGCACGTGCAGGCATAGCTGTGATGGATCGGGAGAACCCCCAGGAACCGGTCCTCGGAAGTGATCCGGATCAGTTTCACCATCGCCATCAGGTTCTCCGCCAGGTTCTTCTGGCTGAGCATCACCCCTTTCGCGCGCCCCAGCGAGCCCGATGTGAATATGATCTCCGCCAGTTCCTCCGGATCGATCCGGGGGAGCTGTTCCGGAGAACACCCCCGGCTCCGCTCAACGAGTTCCAACATCGAGAACGCCCGGTCCTTTTTTGCCGGCAAGTCCATGTTGATGTAGAACTTCAGTTTCTTCATGGACGTCCGGCTCTCCCGCAGGAGGGGCTCAAACGCATTCGAATATATGACCGCTGATGCGTCCGATTCGTGGAGGATGTTGAGTATCTCGTTGGACATCAGGGCCCTGTCCACGGGAACAACGACGTAGTTGAAGCACATCGACGTGAGGTACGTCAGGGACCACTGGACCCTGTTTTCGCCGATCACCGCTACGTGGCTCCGCTCCTTGATCCCCAGCGCGAGGAGCGCAGTGCCGAACTTGAGGATGTTCCTGAGAAGCGAGGAATAGGTGAGCCGCGGGATGGGATATTCCTTGAGATCCTCGAGTGCGGTTTTGTCTCCGTAGACTCTCGCCGAACGCAGGACCATATCCTGAATCGAGGAGATGGCGGGGACGGTGTAAAGGGGAAGCTGCATTGCCATGGGAAGCCTCCGGGTGGCTTGGGTTCAGAGTGTTACCGGGGCGGCAAATCTGGCAAGCTCCTGCGCCGATGCCTTCTCCACGTCCGCGTGCAGGCTGTTCCCGTTCGAGTCCATCGTCACGATGGCAGGGAAGTCCTTCACACGGATATGCCACATAGCCTCCGGGATACCGAATTCGAGGAAGTCGACTCCCTCGACCTGCGTGATGCATTTCGCGTAGTACTGAGCGGCACCCCCGATTGCGTTGAGGTACACCGCGCCGTGCTCTTTCAGCGCTGCGAGCGTTCTCGGGCCCATTCCTCCCTTCCCGATCACGGCCCGGATCCCGCACTTCCTGATGATCTCCGCCTGATACGGTTCCTCGCGGCTGCTGGTTGTGGGACCCGCGGCGTTCATGAACCACCCGTCTCCCCTTTTGAGCGCGACCGGACCGCAATGATACAGGGCCGCCCCATTCAGGTCAACGGGGGGTTCGTGAGACATCAGGTGGTGGTGAATCATATCACGCCCGGTGTGCATGGGTCCGCTGAGGAGGACGACATCCCCGACGTTCAGCGAACGCACCTGCCCTTCGGAGAGGGGGGTCGTGAGCCGGACCTCGCGTCCGGTGAGGGGCAGACCCTGCGAGCGCGCCATATGCACGGCGGGAGTGTCGTCCCGGTACAGCCAGCGACGGATCGCTCCCGTGTGCGCGTCCAGAATCACGCCGAGACGCCTGAACGCCCAGCAGTCGTATGCAACGGACACGAAGAAACTCGCGGGAAGCCGGTGATACGCACCGACCTTGCAGCCGATAAGCGTTACTGCGCCGCCGAAGCCCATCGTACCGATACCGAGCTTGTTGGCACTTTCCATGACATACGCTTCGAGTCTGGCGAGCTCGGCGTTCGGGTTGATGTCGTCGAGCGTGCGGAACAGCTGCTGTTTCGCATAATGGTATCCCGACGCCCTGTCACCGCCGATGGCCACGCCGATGGCCCCCACGCTGCACCCATGACCCTGCGCCTGGTGCACCGCGTGAAGTATGCATTTGCGGACGCCGTCGATGTTCCGGTCGGCACGCCCGAGCCCCGGCAGCTCGCACGGAACGGAGTACTGTATGTTCTTGTTTTCGCACCCTCCCCCCTTCAGTATGAGACGGACTTCGATCTCGTCCTGTTCCCACTGTTCGAAGTGAATGACGGGGGTCCCCTCTCCAAGGTTGTCCCCGCTATTCTTTCCGGTAAGGGAGTCTACCTGGTTCGGACGGAGCGTCCCGGACTTTGTGGCGTCGACGATGACATCCCTGATCGTGCGCGCAATATCGATCTGGTTTGTGCCGACCGGCGTCCTGATCTCGAACGTGGGCATCCCCGTATCCTGGCAGATCGGTACGGCCCCGTCGCACGCCATGTCGATGTTGATCGCAATCGTGTCAAGAGCCAGGGCGGATTGCGTCGCAGGGGTCTCCGTCTTCATGGCGACGGAGAGGGCGCGGCGGACATCGGGGGGGAGGTTCGTGGATGTTTCAAGGACGAGCTTTGTGAGACTCTCTTTGAGATGCTGCATGAAGTTTCTCCTTGATGGTGCAAATCGTAATCGGACCGGAGCTATTCAGGAGTAGTCAGGCCGGACGTCGTATGGGATCGGGTCTTCCTCGCCGGCCGCGCGGAATCCGCGAAGACGAAGAGCGCAGCTGTCGCAGACCCCGCATGCGACGTCCTCCCGCTGGTAGCAGGACCAGGTGAGATGAAGCGGGGCCCCAAGGTCGATCCCCGCCCGGATGATGCCGCTCTTCTTCATCCTGATGACGGGGGTGACAATTGTGATATCCGATCCCGGCTTCGTTCCGGCGCGGACAGCCGCCTCGAATGCGTCATAAAACTCTCTCCGGCAATCCGGGTATCCCGAGGAGTCCTCCTCAACGGCGCCGACGAATACCGCATGGGCACCGATCACTTCCGCCCAGCTGACCGCAACCGCGAGCATGTTGGCATTGCGAAAAGGAACATAGGAAGAAGGGATCCCCTTCGCGGAGAGGTCCGCCACCGGGACGGGGAGAGAAAGATCAGTGAGGCTCGAGCCGCCGATCTTCCCCAGGTGCTCCATGGAAACCACAAGACGGGTGCCGATCCCGTAAAAGTCGGCAATCGACTGAAATGAACGGAGTTCCCGGGAGGCAGTCCGCTGCCCGTAGCTGCAGTGAAGCAGGGCTACGTCGTATGCCCGGCGGGCGATCGCCACCGTGACGCAACTGTCCATCCCTCCGCTCGCCAGCACCACGGCCCGGCTCCCCCCCATCATACCCCCCTGGCGGCGGGTTCCCAGATATACTTATGCGCCTGGAGCTGGAATCTGGCGTTGATCCCCTCCTCGAGCATCCAGCGCGCCAGTTCGATGGGCTCGAGCTGCCCGAAGACGACGGACATCAGGACGGTGCACCGCTTATCGATCCCGTGTTCCCTCACCCTTTCGACCGCCCAGTCGAAATCCCCTTTGTCCAGGATCACGAATTTGACCTCGTCCTGCTGCGTAAGCGCACCGACATTCGACCAGAGGTTCTTCTTCACCATCCCGCTGCCGGGGCATTTGAAGTCGACTATCCTCTTGACCCTGCGATCAATCCCGCCGATATCGAGACTCCCCGACGTCTCGACAAGGACCTCGTAGCCCCCGTCGCAGAGCGCTTCGAAGAGGTCATTCACACCGTCCTGCATGAGGGGCTCCCCTCCTGTGACCTCCACAAGCCCGCACGGGAACGACCGAACGGCGGAGAGAATTCCGGCAACGGACATCCGGCGCCCCTCCTCGAATGCGTAGGCTGTATCGCACCACGCGCAGCGGAGGTTACAGTACGTCAGCCGCACAAAAACGCAGGGCCTCCCCGTGTGGCTGGATTCTCCCTGGATGCTGTGGAAAATTTCGTTGACAACGAGTTCTGTCATGGATTGAGGCGCGGCCGCGTTGTAACGATGAAGGTAAGGAGAAGGGGGGGGAAAATCAAGAAACGGCGCGAAAGTGAGGGATCCGCTCCTCAGGTCCGGGTTTGCGTTGTTTTCCTGCGGGAAAGGCAGTTGATCACGGAAGCGATGACAACATCGTCGTCGACCGGCTTCATGATCAGGTCGTCGACCCCGAAGCGCTTCCCCGCAATCAGCGTCTCGCGGTCGATGCGCGTTGCAAGGAACAGGAAGGGGGTGTCCTGGTTCCCTGGGCTGGTTTTCAGCCAGAGATAGAGGTCGAACCCTTTCGGACCAGTCTCGAAGTTTACCTCGGATATCACGACCTCGGGCCTGAACATCGAAAAAGTCTCGAGGGCCTCTTCGTAGCTCGATGCAGCGATTGCCATGAAACCGTACCGGCGGAGCGTCGCTGTCAACGATGCGAGGAGTCGTTCGTCCTGGTCGACGAGCATTACCAGGTCTGATCTGCGGGAACGGGCATGCGGCTCGGTGGTATTCTCCTTTTTGCCATTGGTCGACCGCTTGAGGGCGTGGGCGACAAGATCATCGATCGTCCCCTTCAGGAGCTTCCCCTCCTCGTTTGAAGCGTCCAGTCCGAGGACTGTGTCGAGAGTCTTGAGCCCGGCCAGGTACCGCCCCATGTCGACGTACTCCCGCGCCAGCTGCAGAAAATGGTCCACTTTCGCACGTCGAAATGCCTCGGCCGGGGTCAGCAGCTGCAGGTCATCGTCTTCGCCAATCACAGAATATCTCCTGAAGTGCACAACACAGTTTTCTCCATTGCCACTCACCCGGACATAGTGTAGTGAAATCGGAGTGCTTTCACTGTGAGTCAAGTCACCTACCCCCATAGGGGCCTGTGAGGAGGGCCGAGCCCCCCCAGCACCTGGAAACCTCAGGAAAATCTGTCACTTAGAGGGATCAGGGCTCCATGAGCCCGTTCAGCAGAAGTATGATGAGGAGTACGCCGAGGAATAATCGGTACCAGACGAACGCCATTGTGGTGTTGTGCAAGAGGAATCTCAGGAGCAGTGCTATCGCAGCATAACCCACAAAGCCCGAAACCACAGTCGAAATCAGCAGGTTCACTACGCCCAGCGCAAATTCCCCATGAATCTTGGACAACTCGTATATGCCGCTGGCCACAACCGCGGGAATGCTCAGGAGGAATGAGAATCTGGCGGCAGTTTCACGTGTAAGTCCGAGAAAGAGGCCTGCGGTGATCGTGGTCCCCGAACGGGAAGAACCCGGGATCAGAGCACAGGCCTGCGCGAACCCGATCACAAGGGCGTCCACCCAGGTGACCTGCCCGATCCCCCGGACATGGCGGGCGACCTTTTCCGCGAGCCAGAGGAGGAGGGCGAGCACGATCATGCTGATGGCGATCACGAGTGTAGTTTTCGTCAGAGATCCTTCAATGATCTTCTTCAGCGAGAGCCCGATCAGAGCGACAGGGAGCGTGCCGAGGATGATCATGAGGGCCATGCGGGAAGGTTGACTGAATCTTCCTTCCGGGCGGCGGGGGCCCGTGAGATCCCGCCAGAGGGCCAGGGCCATCCCCCAGAGGTCATCCCGGAAATACACTATGACGGCGGCAACCGTCCCCAGCTGCATGACAGCGATGAACTCGGTCCACGCTTCGGGGTGAGCGGGGTCGACGACGCTCAGCAATTTGCCGGCAAGCGTGAGATGGGCCGTGCTGCTGATCGGGAGGAACTCAGTCAGCCCCTGAACGACGCCGAGGAGAAACGCGAAGAAGGGATCCATGAACGGGTACTCTCTGTCGGAGATTTGGAAAGGTTCTGAATATACGAGACAGCCGGCTCAGAATCAATGCCCCTCACATGAGGCGCGACACAAGCAGCTGGACAAGTATGATCTTTGCGATCATTGAGACAGGGTACACCGACGCATACCAGACGTTCGGGGCGTCCGTCCCTCCGTGTTCATTGGCGTATGCAAGGCAGGCGGGCTGAGTCTGTATGCCGGACATGAGCCCCATGACGGAGGGGTAGGAAAGCCGGAGGAACCTGCTCCCTCCGATGAGGACGAGCAATGTGATAACGGTCGTAATCCCGGCTCCGACCGCCATAAGGATCCAGCCGCCGTGCTCCACGGTCCCAAGGAACCCATCTCCCGCCTTCGTTCCGATCCCCGCCAGGAACAGGACAAGGCCCACTTGCCGCAGCGTCAGGTTCACGCTGAAAGGCATTCCCCATGTAATTGGACCGGAGCGCTGCAGCCGTCCGAGGAGGAGACCCGCAATCAGCGGTCCCCCGGCGAATCCAAGCGTGAATGTCCCTCCCCCCGGGAGTGGAAGCGGGGCGATTCCCAGAAGGACACCGATCACCAGGCCCACGGAGAGTGAAAGAAAATCGGCTTCGGAGCCGGAGCGGACGGAATCCCCCAGGAAACGGGCCACCCGGTCGAGGTTTCCGGCCCAGGTGAGAACCCGGACCCTGTCCCCCCGCTCGAGGAGCGTCTCGCCGGTCGGGACGAAGTCGACATCCCCGCGCCTGACCCTCGTGATCGTCGCATCCAGCAGGTTCTGCATATTCAACTCACGGATCGTTTTCCCGATAACCCGCTTGTCGGACACATCGATCCGCCGGAAGTCGAACTCCTTGTTCTCTGTCTGAATTTCCAGAGTGGATTCTTCTCCGAAGAGAATGCGGGCCCGCTCGTGAGCCGCCCCGTTCCCCACGGCGACCACAAGGTCGTCCCTGGCGAGTGTGGTCTCAGCGTAGACGAGCGACGTCTCGTCCCCGTGGCGGAGGCGGCTGAGGACAAAACCATGGTGCGATCCGTCGCCGAGGAGCGAAGCCACGGTCTTGCCGAACACCCCGGGATTCACGACCCGGTACGTCCGCCCGTAGAGAGGTCCGGGCGTTTCAGTCGATGAAGGCCCTGGTTCCGATCCCTTCCCTGTCATGCCTGACTTCATTTTCCCCACGAGATGGAATGCCAGCAGGACCCCTATGACGCCGAATGGATATGCGACGCTGTAACCGATGACGGGCGCGCTCGTACGAAGCTGCATGCCGAGCCCTGTCAGTGCTGCTCCCCCGGGAGCCCCTCGAATCGCCTCAATGCTTGCGGCAAGCGCGGGGGTATTCGTCAGGGCGCCGCAAAAGACGCCGACCATCGACAGCCCGTCGAGCCCGAAGAGCTTCGCTCCGGCGTACGCGAGTACCGCTGCCAGAAGAATCGCCCCGAATGCGAAGAGGTTCGCGCGGAGCGCCCTCTTTCCGAATGACGAAAAGAAAGAGGGCCCGGACTGAAGGCCGATCGTGTAGACGAACAGAACCAGTCCGAGGACATACAGCAGTTCGGGAATCCTCAGGCGCGGATCGAGCGACCCGAAGAAGATCCCGACAAACAGCACGGCCGCCGGCCCGAGAGAAAAGCCGAACACGCGGATGCTCCCGGCAAGCCAGCCGACGCCGATCACCGTAAACAGCAGGAGGAGAGGGGAGGAAGCGAGGAAATCAATCATGGGAGCTGCGGAGCCGTGTCCGTGATTTCCGTAAGAACCCCGCATGCAGACAGGGGGTGTATGAACGCGATGGAGAGGCCCTCGGCACCTTTTCTCGGTTCACCGTCTATCAGTCGCACGCCCCCCGAGGCGAGATCGTGGAGCGCCGCGTGGATGTCGCCGACCGCGTAGGCGATATGATGAATCCCCTCCCCCCTCTTCGCGATGAACCTCGCAACCGGTCCGTCGGGGCTCGTGCTCTCGAGGAGTTCGATCTTCGATTCCCCGAGTCGGAAAAATGCGGTCCTCACGTTCTGATCGGGCACCTCTTCCACGGCGTAGGGACCGACGCCCAGAAGCCTCTCGTACGTCCTGATCGCGGCATCGAGGTCTCTGACCGCGATCCCGATGTGCTCGATGCGCGTCGGTGTCCCCGCTGTCCCCATGTCAGCTCCTCCCCTTCGTCAGATCGATCCCGGACTTCTCAATCCAGTTCGACAAGAATTTGCCCCTTCGTCACGGTGTCCCCGGGGGAGACACAGAGCGTGCGAATGGTCCCGTCACGCCCCGAGACGACCTCGTTCTCCATCTTCATGGCTTCAAGGACGAGGAGGGGATCCCCGCTCCGGATGCGCGTCCCTTTCCGCACGGCGACGGTCCGGATGACACCGGGGATGACGCACAGGACAAGGTGCGGGTCAGGCGCGATGTACGGCGTGCGCCGTTCGAACTTCTTCGTATACCGGGTCTCGTATGAGACCCCGCCGATCACCAGCTCCCGTGTCGTCTCGAACGTCTGCATTGTGTTCAGAAGGGAGGGATGCCGTGTTTCCTGAAAGGCCGGGACTCGTTCTTATTGGCCGAAATCTGAATCGCGTGGATGAGGAAATCCCGCGTCGCGGCGGGGCTGATCACCGCATCGATGTGCCCCGATGCGGCGGCAACGTACGGATTCGCGAATTTTTCCGTGTACTCCGCGACCTTCTGACGGCGCATCTCGGCGGGATCGGGCGCCCCCGCGATTTCGTTCTTGAAAATGATGTTCGCCGCCCCTTCGGGCCCCATGACCGCGATCTCCGCCGTCGGCCATGCGACGACGAAGTCCGCCCCGAGGTGGCGAGAACACATGGCGATGTACCCGCCCCCGTAGGCCTTGCGGAGGATGACGGTGATCTTCGGTACGGTGGCCTCGCTGAACGCGTACAGGAGCTTCGCCCCGTGCCTGATGACACCCGCGTGTTCCTGGTCGACGCCGGGAAGGTATCCCGGAAGGTCGACGAACGTAATCAGGGGGATGCCGAATGCGTCGCAGAACCGGATAAACCGCGCCCCCTTGTCCGAGGAATCGACATCGAGCACACCGGCCAGGACCATCGGCTGGTTCGCCACGATCCCCACGGTCTCTCCGTCGATCCTGGCAAAGCCGACCACAATGTTCGCAGCCCAGTTGGCATGGACGTCGAGGAATTCTGAATTGTCGCACAGGGCGCTGATGACGTTCCTCACGTCGTACGGTTTCCGGGAATCCATCGGCACGATCCGCTCGATATCAAATTTCGACTTCGGCGGCTTCGCAGGGTACCTTTCCGCCTTTTTCCTGTTGTTCCAGGGGATGAACGTGAACAGCTGCTTGATCTTATGGAAGCACTCCAGTTCGTTCCTTGCGCAAAAATGGGCGTTCCCCGAAATCTCGCTGTGCACGCGGGCTCCCCCGAGGTCTTCCATCGAAATCTCCTCCCCCAGGACGGTCTTGATGACTTCGGGCCCGGTGATAAACATCTTCGAGATGTTCTCCACGACGAACACGAAATCCGTCAGCGCGGGGGAATAGACCGCCCCCCCGGCGCACGGACCGAGTATCACCGATATCTGCGGCACGATTCCTGATGCGAGCGTATTCCTGTAGAATATCTCACCGTACCCGGCAAGGGAGTCGACACCTTCCTGTATGCGGGCCCCCCCGGAGTCGTTGATCCCGATTATGGGCATCCCCATTTTGATCGCGTGATCCATGATCTTCGTGATCTTCCTCGCGTGCATCAGTCCGAGCGACCCCCCGGCAACCGTGAAGTCCTGCGCGTAGATGCACACCGGGTACCCCATGATCGAGCCGGTCCCTGTAATCACGCCGTCCCCGGGGAGAACCTTCTTGTCCATGTCGAAATCACGGCATCGGTGCTCAACGAACAGGTCAAATTCNNGCCATCTGTTTTTCGACAGCCTTGTTCCCGCCCCCGTTCAGCAGGCGGTCTTTCCTTCTGAAAAAATCTACGTGCTTGTTCGTTACGGACACGGGGCCGTCCTTTTCATGAATAAGGGAGAAGCGCGGTCAGAAAGTGAAACGCTGCATGACAAATGTACGAAAAAGAGGGACGAAGTGAAATCAGACCACCGAGGCAAGCGCCGCGGCGAGCGCGGGATACCTGAAGCGGTAGCCCAGAGCGAGGAGCTTTGCAGGGACAACGCGCTGCCCCGTCAGAACCATGTCCGCCATCTCGCCGAGCGCGGCGCGGAGTGCCATCGCGGGAACCGGAATCCAGGAGGGCCTGGAAAGAGCGACGCCCAGCGCGGCACAGAATGCTCTCATGTCCACGCTTTCCGGCGCGACAACATTGACTGGGCCGGCAAGCTCCGGATGACCGAGCGCGAACAGGATAACGCCTGCCATGTCATCCCCGTGCACCCACGGGAACCACTGCTTCCCGGAGCCGACCGGCCCGCCGGCGTACAGGCGGAACGGGAGGAGCATCCTTTCAAGCGCTCCTCCTTTTTCGCCTATGACAACACCGGTGCGCAGTATGACCACGCGCGGTCCGAGTTCCCCTACCGCCGATGCCTCCTGCTCCCAGCGGAGACAAACGTCCGCCAGAAACCCCGACCCCGGAGGATGGTCTTCTGTAACGTCTCCCGAGTCGACCGGGCCGTAGTACCCCACAGCCGATGAACTTATGAAAAGGGAAGGTCTCTTCTCCCCCAGGCGGATCGATTCAAGGAGCGCCCGCGTGGCGTTGATGCGGCTCGTAACAATCCGTTCCTTGCGGGAGGGAGTCCACCGGCCTGAGCCGATCGACTCGCCGGCCATGTTGATGACGGCGTCAGCATTGCGGACATGGACCGCCCACTCCCCCTGCGTCACGCCGTCCCACCGGACCAGTTTTACGTCCGCTTTGAGAGGGGCCCTGGACGTGTCCCGCGTCAGCACGACCACATCGTGCCCCCCGAGCCTCAGGAGCGGTATGAGTGAAGATCCGATGAATCCGGTCCCTCCTGCGACGACGACATTCATCCGGGAACCTCCTTCCTCTTGAAGTAGAGCGCCGCCAGAGGGGGAAGTGCGAGATTCAGCGAAAACCCCCGACCGTGGGCGGGGACTGCATCGGCCACCACTTCGCCGTAGTTGCCGGTGTTGGATCCGCCGTAACGCGCCGCGTCGCTGTTGAGAATCTCGGCATAGGTCCCGGGCTGCCACACACCGATTCTGTACCCGGTGCGGGGGACGGGGGTGAAGTTGAACACCGCAGTCACCACTTCCGAGCCGTCTGCCGATTTCCGGTCGAAAGCGATCACGCTGCTCGCAGCATCGTGGAAATCGACCCACTCGAATCCCTCGTACTGAAAATCGACTTCGTGCATCGATCGTTCCCGGCGGTAGAGCGCACCCAGGTCCTGTATGAGATCCTGTACCCCCCGGTGCGTCTGGTAGGCAAGGAGATGCCAGTCAAGGCTCTTCTCGTAATTCCACTCGTCCCACTGTGCAATCTCCCCTCCCATGAAGAGGAGTTTCTTCCCGGGGAAAGCGTACATGAGCGAGAGAAGGAGTCGCAGGTTTGCGAACTTCTGCCACAGGTCTCCCGGCATCTTCCCCAGAAGCGAACCCTTGCCGTGGACAACCTCGTCGTGCGAGAGTGGGAGGAGGAAGCGCTCGGTGAATGCGTACAGGAGAACGAACGTCAGGTTACGGTGGTGGTATGTCCGGTAGACCGGATCCATCGAGAAGTATTCGAGTATGTCATGCATCCACCCCATGTTCCATTTCAGGTCGAAGCCCAGGCCGCCGTGCTCCACCGCGTTGGTAACACCCGGCCACGAAGTGGATTCCTCCGCTATCGTGAGCACGCCGGGGTGGTACCGGTGAACGACACCGTTAAGGTACTTGAGAAATTCGACGGCTTCCAGGTTCTCCCGTCCCCCGTACCTGTTGGGGATCCACGCCCCTTCCTTTCGCGAGTAATCGAGGTAGAGCATTGAGGCAACGGCATCGATTCGGAGACCGTCGATGTGATACTCTTCGAGCCAGAACAGGGCGTTGCTGACGAGGAAGTTCTTTACCTCGTTCCTTCCGAAATTGAAAATAAACGTCCCCCAGTCCTGGTGTTCCCCCTTGCGCGGGTCGGCGTGTTCGTACAGGTGCGTTCCGTCGAACTGCGCGAGGGCGTGCATGTCTTTCGGAAAATGGGCCGGGACCCAGTCGAGCACGACTCCGATATTGTTCCTGTGACACAGGTCGACGAAGTACTTGAAATCCGACGGCGTCCCGAACCTGCTCGTCGGCGCGAAGTACCCCGTGACCTGGTATCCCCACGATGCGTCAAGGGGGTGTTCCATCACGGGCATGAGCTCAATGTGCGTAAACCCCTCCTGGGCAAGATAGCCGACGATCCTGTCCGCGAATTCGCGGTAGGAAAGCCAGCGGTTCTCTTCCCCGCGCTCCCATGACCCTATGTGGGCTTCGTACATCGCCACCGGACCTCCCAGCTGCCCCCCCCGGGCACGTGCCTGCATCCAGGCAGCATCCCCCCAGTCGAACCCCCGGAGGAAATTGACCTTTGACGCCGTGCGGGGGCGGATTTCCATCTCGGATCCGTACGGATCCGTCTTGTCCATGATGAACCCGTTCTGCGTCTTGATCTGGAATTTGTACAGTTCCCCCTCCGGGAGCCCGGGGATGAAAATCTCCCAGATCCCGGACGATCCCAGAACGCGCATGGCGTGGCATCGTCTGTCCCACCTGTTGAAGCCTCCTATCACGCTCACGCTTCGCGCCGAAGGTGCCCAGACCGCAAACTGGACCCCCCCCACCCCGTTGACCTCTGTGTAATGAGCCCCGAGCTTTTCATAGATCCTGTGGTGGTCCCCCGCGTTGAAGAGGTAGATGTCGACGTCGGTGAGCGTCGGCATGTATGAATAGGAGTCATGGAACACCTCCTCCCGCCCACCCGGCAGGGTCTTTTTGAGCTCATAGGGGAAGACCTCGGTGCACCCCGGGATGACCGTCTCGAAAAAGCCGAGTTCGTGGACCCTTTCCATCGGGATCTGTTCACCGGAGAACTTCCCCCCCCGGGCGATCACTGCAGCAGTTTCGGCTCCCGGCAGGAACGCGCGTATGGCCAGACGCCCGCCTCCGATAAGGTGAGGGCCGAGCACGGCGAATGGGTCATGGTGATCATTGAATATCACCCGGTAGACTTCATCGACAGAGGCAGTGGTGTTCATATGCTACCTTGCGTCATCAGAGAAAAGAATGCCGGTCGTCAGGGATTTTCGTCCTCCCGGGTCCCTGCATCCCCGCCAAGAAGTTTCACCGCTTCACCCGGGGGGAGTTCCTGTACGTTGCGCAGTTTTCTCTCGATCTGCCGGGTGCGCGTCGCGGCGTCTTCTATCGTGTTGCTCGCCTCCTGGAGTTTTTTCTGCGTCCTGTCGAGCACATCGCCGAACTTCCCGAATTCCGTTTTCACGGCTCCGAGGAGGGCCCAGACTTCCCCGGACCGCTTCTCGATGGCGAGCGTCCGGAACCCCATCTGGAGGCTGTTGAGCATCGCAGCGAGCGTCGTCGGCCCCGTGATCATTATCCTCGAGGTGAGCTGGAGTTCCTCGGTGAGCCCCGGCCGGCGGAGCACTTCGGCGTACAGCCCCTCAGTGGGGAGGAACATGATCGCGAAGTCCGTTGTGTGGGGGGGGTCGATGTACTTATCATGTATCGACCTTGCCTCCAGGCGGATCCGGTTTTCAAGCTGTTTTGCGCACTCCTCCATAAGGGCCGGGTTGGCCTGTTCCGAGGCCTCGACAAGGCGCTGGTAGTCCTCCTGCGGGAACTTGGCGTCGATGGGGAGCCACACCGGTCCCTGGTCGTCCCGACCGGGGAATTTCACGGCGAACTCCACCCGGTCATTGCTTCCGGCCTTCGTCGACACGTTCGTCTCGTACTGCTCGCGGGTGAGTATCTGCTCGAGCAGGGCCCCGAGCTGGATCTCCCCCCAGGTCCCGCGCGTCCTGACATTGGTGAGAACCTTCTTGAGGTCCCCCACACCCGTCGCGAGCGCCCTCATCTCTCCGAGGCCGAGCTGAACCTGCTCCAGCCGCTCGCTGACGTGCCGGAACGACTCGCCGAGCCGTTGCTCCAGCGTCGTCTTCAGCTTCTCGTCAACCGTTTCCCGCATCTTCTCCAGCTGGCGACTGTTGTCCGCCTGTATGGATGCGAGCTTTCCTTCCACGCTGTCGCGGACTCTGTCGAGCTTCTCGCCTGTGGCCTGTGACACGGCGCTCAGCTGGCCGGCAAACGAATCAAGCTGGCCGCGCTGCAGTGAGGCGATATCGGCGAGGCGGGATTGGAGCGAATCCGCGCTGGACCTGAGAGCTCTCTGAAGCTCCTCCCTGTCCTGTTGCGCCGATCGTTCGGAGGCTTCCCTCGACCGGGCTGATTCATCGCGCAGAAGACGATCGACGGTTTCAATCGATGATCTCAGACCTTCAAAACGGATCACGAGGTCACTCCCCGCACCCGCACCAGGACGCCGGAGGAGGATGAAGAGTATCACCAGCACGGCCAACAGGAGTGCGAGCGTGATAATGAGGAGGGTTTCTGACATGGCCGGGGCATTTCCGACGTGGTGGAAAAAACGCCGGAGGAGCATCGTCCCCCCTCCGGCCCCTTAATATATGCCACCAACCGCTCAATGTCCACCAGGAGCGTGGAACAGGTCGTTCGTACTGCCGGGACGGAGGAGTTCCAATCCCCGTTCTTCCAGCCAGACGTGGAAAACCCGGCTCGTCGGGACGATCACGACGTTCGTATCGATCGGCACCTTCCAGTGATCCTCCGGGGGGAGCGTGATGCGGAGGTTCCCGTCAGATGCGGGGGATCCCGGATCCACATTCGTTACCTGGAGCGTCGAATCCCTGTACCAGACCTGCGGCCCGTATCGATCCTCGAAACAGCCTGTGTCCACGCCGGGAAGGAGCAGGACAGAATGGAGCGGAACAGTGGGGAGGATTTCAAGGAGCGGCTTCCATACCGCCCGGACCACATAGGACTTCTGCATAAGATTGTTGTACCCCTCCCGCAGCGGAGGGCGTACCCCCTCATGCATTCCCAGCGAGATCCGCTGGTGGACGAACGCCGTCGCGTCAATGACATCGGCGGCGACGAAGGTGACATACACGGCCGGCAGAAACATCGCGAATTTTCGGAATGATCCGCACAATGCCCTCAACAGGAGCATCGCCATGATCGCAAGGGGAGGGAGCGCCGCAACGAGATAATACCTGAATACCTGTCTGTGCAGGGAAACGGGAGGGAGTATCATAAAGAGAAACCACGCCGCGAGAAAGAGCATGAGGCGGACCGGTCTGCGGCGATCAGTACCGGATTTCTTCATCTCCCTGAAAGAGCCAAGAAGTATGAGAGCGCAGACGGTCGTCGTGAGCACGAAAAAGACGAGGAAAGCAGATTCAGAAAAAACAACATTCTTGAAGGGAAGCAATGCCTGCATTCCCCACCGCGCGTAGAGCTGAACGTGATCGGCAGTGTTTCCTCCGAGCAGGCGCGCGGCATACGGATGTCCTACCGGCAGACCGAACAGGGAGACGCCGTCGGCCCTGCAGGCAAAATAGATCGCGAGAATAACCGCATGAAGCCCAACACGCCGGAGGAGAGAAGAAAGGAGCCTGGACATCCGTGTGCCGCCCGTTTCGTCGAGAATCCCGCATGCCAGGAGAACGCATGGGAACGGTGCGGCAGATTCCTTGAAACCCAGGGCCAGTGCAAAAGCCAGCGCTGAAATGACGTACCGTCTCCGCATGAAGGCAGAGAGACAGAAAAGGAGGCATACGCCCACGCCGATATCGAAAACTCCCACGAGCCACATCTGTGATTCAAAATGCACGGTCGAAGCGGCGGCATACAGGAAGCCGCTTCCCCATGCAATCCGGGGATCCCGCGTGCATCTATGCGCAATGGACACCACCAGGAATGACGATAGCGTCAGAAGGGCGACCGATAGCACGTGAAAACCGACGGGATTGAGCCCGAAGGAATAATAGACAATCGCACAATAGAAGAGCCCTGCAGGTCGGAAGAAGAGTTTCCCGGCGGGCGACATGAGGTCACGCAGCATCCCCGGGGCGTGGAGGAATGTAAATTTGTGAAGGAGAGCCCAGTCATCCTGAACGAACGGAAATTCTGCCAGCGGGAGGTAAAGCACGCTCACAGCGGCAATGAGAAGAAACGACAGTGTGAGCCGTGGGTTGAGACGGAGGTCCCCGGGGAGCCATGACTCTTTTTCCACTGTCCCTTCGCAAACAAGGATTGAGTGGGGAGGGATGGAGTGCAAAACAGGCGCCGATTTTGCACCAAGATAATGAAAAACCCCGCCACATGCTCCTACGCGACGGGGCCAATCCCATTCGCCGGGATCGGCCCCTTTTCATTTCCGGACTGCCAGCGCCGGGTGGTGTGACTCAGGCGGCGACCTGGAGAACCTCGGTTATTGCCTGGACGAATGCTTCTCTCGGCATGGCGCCCATGGCCATCTGCGGTTTCCCTTCTTTCGGGACGAAGAGGATGGATGGGATGCTGCGTATCCCGAAAACGGAGGCCAGTTCAGGTTCCTTCTCCGTGTCTACCTTGTAGATGTTGATCTTTCCGGCAAATTCCTGCGACAGGGCTTCCAGCACAGGCGCCACCATCTTGCACGGTCCGCACCAGTCAGCGTAGAAATCGACAATGCAGGGTATTTCGCCGGCAAAGGACCATTCCTTGTTTTTCTCGAAGTCGAAGACCTTTTCCTGGAATGTCTGTTTCGTCAAATGCTCCATGTATGCTCTCCCTTGTGAGATGAGGTTCTTTCACATATGATGCAGGGAACCCCACAAAGGGTCATACTGTTCGAAAGCGCAAAGCCCCGGGAAAAAGCGGTCTACTGGATGACTGATGCAGCGGCTTCGTTTATTGCCTGACGGAACTGCTCAATGGATTCCCCGAAGACGCGCACGGTGGATCGCTGTTTCTTTTCCCCGTCGTCGACACGGTTCTCCGAAATCGAGATGAACTTCCTCCCGTTCTTTGCTTCTTTTACGTCCACATAGTACGTCGTCTTCCCGGCCCTAACCATCGTTGAGTACATTGTTGCGGCATCCGTTTCGCCCATGAAAACCTCCTCTGAGTCTGTATCGTCTGGAGAATTCTGCGCCTGCTTCCCATACTCTATACATCGCGGGAGCATCTTTTCCGAGCCGAAGGACTGCGGCGCCTGATTCGAAAGAATTCATTACATTGGTCAATTCCCCCATCGACGTTCCGAAGGAGAGCCATGAAACAACTCAGGAGTGTACGCCAGGTGCTGGTCGTTCTGTTCATCGCCGCAGCCTCCGCCGCCGGAGCCCCCTCAGACAGTGCCGGAGGCCCGGCCGGCTGGGACGTGAGCGCTCCCCATGGCCAGACACGGGAATTGAAATTCGTCACAGATGAAGGGACATGGATATCGCTTGACGTCAGCCCTGACGGGAGGAGCATTGCGTTCGATCTCCTCGGGGACATCTACATCATGCCCGCCGCAGGCGGGAGGGCGCGCCTCCTCTCCGGCGGGCCCGCATACGAGACGCAGCCCAGGTTCAGCCCGGACGGGTCGAAGATATCGTTCACATCGGACCGGGCGGGCGGTGACAACATCTGGGTCATGAATGCCGATGGAACGGGGCGCCACGCCGTGACGCACGAAAAGGTCCGTCTCCTCAACAACGCGGTCTGGACCCCGGACGGGGAATATCTGATCGCGAGGAAGCATTTTGTGAACACCCGGTCACTCGGGGCGGGCGAGATGTGGATGTACCACACGAGCGGAGGAGACGGGGTGCAACTTACAAAGCGCAGGAACTGGCAACAGAATGCGGGAGAACCTTCCATCTCCCCCGACGGCCGGTATCTTTACTACAGCGAGGACGTCGCCCCGGGGAACGCGTTTGAATACAACCGGAACCCCTACGGCGTGATCTACGCGATCAACCGTCTGGACAGGGAAACAGGCAAGGTGCAGAGGTTCGTCACCGGAAACGGCGGGTCCGTTCGTCCCCAGGTTTCTCCCGACGGAAGACTTCTTGCGTTCGTACGGCGGGCGAGGCTGAAGACCGTCCTGTATCTGAGGGACATCCAGACCGGCGAGGAGTGGCCTCTGTATGACGGTCTCGACAAGGACGCACAGGAGACGTGGGCGATATTCGGAGTGCATCCGGGTTTTGCGTGGACTCCCGACGGCGGTTCGATCGTGATCTCAGCGAAAGGAAAGATCTGGCGGATCAATGCGGCTTCCGGGGAAGCGGTACAGATTCCATTTTCCGCCGAGGTGACGCAGACGCTCACGGAGCCCGTCCGTTTTCCCCAGGTGGTTGCACCCGACAGGTTTCCCGTCAGGATGCTCAGGTGGGTGACGGTCTCGCCCGATGGAAAGTCGGTCCTCTACAGCGCCCTGGGACACCTCTGGAGGAAACCGCTCCCGGCCGGAACGCCCGTCCGTCTCACGGAGGAGGACCGTTTCGAATTCTATCCTGCCTTCTCTCCCGACGGAAAGTGGATCGTGTATGCCTCCTGGTCTGACGCAGACAGAGGGAGCATCATGAAGGTGCGCACATCGGGCGGCGGGCCCGTCCGGCTCACGACGGAACGAGGGTCCTACACGGAACCGTCGTTCTCCCCCGACGGAAAAACTGTCGTCTTCGTGAAGAACGGAGGGGACTATCTGCGCGGGGGAGCCTACTGCACCAACCCGGGGATCTACACGATCAGCGCCGAGGGGGGGCCGATGACGTTTGTGACGGAGGAGGGATCGAGCCCGAGGTTCACCCGAAACGGGGAGAGGATCTTCCTGACATCGTCCGAAGGGGAGAAAATCGCTCTCGTCAGCGTGGATCTCCGCGGGGAGGCACGGCGTGTCCACCTGATCTCGGAGAACGCGCAGCAGATCGTCCCTTCTCCCGATGAACGGTGGGTTGCTTTCACGGAGAGATACAATTCCTACATCGCCGCGTTCCCCCACACGGGGCAGGCCGTCGCAATCGGTCCCGGGACAACGGACTATCCCGTACAGCGGATCACCCGGGACGCGGGGACATATCTCCACTGGTCGGCCGACAGCAGGACTCTCTTCTGGTCGCTTGGACCCCAGCTCTTCTCCCGCACGATCGGGCGGACGTTCCGCTTCAAGGCGGCCCCGGGAGACAGCGTGCAGACATCCCCCGACACATCCGGAATCGACATCGGGTTTTCCGCCCCCACAGATAAGCCCGAGGGACGGCTCGCGCTGGTCGGCGCCACGATCATCACCATGAAAGGGGACCTGGTCATCCCGGGGGGGACGATACTCGTTGAAGGAAACCGGATCACACGCGTCGGGAGCGCGCAGGGAGTCGCCGTCCCCGCCGGAACGAAGGTGGTCGATGTGAGAGGGATGTACATCATCCCGGGGCTGATCGACGTTCATGCGCACGGTCCGGCAGGGAGCATCGGGATAACGGTCCAGCAGAACTGGGCATTCTACGCAAGCCTCGCGTACGGCGTAACCACGGAGCACGACCCGTCCAACGACACCGAGGAAGTCTTCGCCGCTTCGGAAATGCTGAAAGCCGGCATGATCACGGGCCCCCGGCTATTTTCGACAGGGACAATACTGTACGGTGCGGAGGGGAGCTTCAAGGCTGTCGTCGATAATCTCGAAGACGCCCGCTCACACCTCCGCCGCCTGAAAGCCGTCGGCGCATTTACCGTCAAAAGCTACAACCAGCCGCGCCGGGACCAGCGGCAACAGATTCTCGAGGCGGCAAGGGACTTGAGGATGATGGTCGTGCCGGAGGGGGGATCGACATTCTACTGGAACATGACACAGATACTGGACGGTCATACGGGAATCGAGCACGCGCTCCCGGTTGCGCCGCTCTACAGGGACGTCGTCACAGTCTTCGCCCGGAGCGGTGTGGGGTACACGCCGACCCTTATCGTCTGCTACGGCGGACTGATGGGAGAGAATTACTGGTACATGAAAAGCAACGTCTGGGAGAACCAGCGCCTGCTCACGTACGTCCCGCGCGGCATCATCGACGCACGCTCCCGGCGGCGATTGATGGCGCCGGAAGACGACTGGCACCATTTTTCGGTCGCCCGGGGGGTAAAGGCGATCGTGGACTCCGGGGGGAAGGCACAGCTCGGGGCACACGGCCAGCTCCAGGGGCTCGGCGCGCACTGGGAGCTCTGGATGCTGGCACAGGGAGGTATGTCGCCCCTGGAAGCGCTCCGGTGCGCCACGCTCTACGGGGCCGAGTATATCGGACTGGACAGGGAGATCGGGTCGCTCGAGGAAGGAAAACTCGCTGATCTCGTTGTTATGGAAAAGGACCCGCTCGAGAACATACGCAACAGCGATTCGGTCCGTTTCGTCATGATCAACGGCAGGCTCTACGATGCAGCGACAATGAACCAGGCGGGGAACCATCCCGTCGTGCGACGGGCATTCTACTGGGAGGGGGGGAGAGATCCCGGCGGCACGTCCTCTGTCACCGGGATCGAGTAAGAGTGTCGGCCTGGAGCCCTTCCTGCGCGATGATATAGGCAAGGAGCGCTTCGGCGATCGCACCCATCTCGAGCTCGCGCGGGTTCACCCGCTCAGGCGTGTCCTTGTCCGAGTGGTGATAGTCGAAGTACCGGTGGTTCTCGGGGTCCAGGCCGAACCCCGGAACGCCGGTGGCGACCATGGGGGATATGTCAACCCCGCTTCTCCCGGCAAGGAGCCGGCCGGCGTTCACGGTTTCCATGAACGGCTTCCAGCCCATGACCTGTGCGCGGATTGCAGAATCGGCGTCGATGAAGAACCCCCTCGGGGCAAATCCCCCCGCATCCGATTCGATCACCGCCGTATGTTTTTCGGAGCGCCTGAGCGGGTCGGCAACGTATCCCCGTCCCCCCCGGAGACCGTTCTCCTCGTTCATGAACATCACCGCCCGTATCGTCCGTTTCGGCTTCAGGCCCGTCTTGCGGAGAAGATCGAGCGCCTCGATCGCCTGAACACATCCGGCACCGTCGTCGTGCGCCCCGGACCCCTTATCCCATGCATCGAGATGCCCGCCGACGACGACAACCTCCCCCGGTTTCTCCGTCCCGGCGATCTCCCCCACCACGTTCGCCGAGGGGGCGTCCGGGAGCGTCCTGCACGAGAGCATCAAACGGACGCGAAGATTCGTCCCCTTCCGGAGGAGCGCGCTCAGCTCCTCCGCGTCTCTGGTGCTGATAGCTGCAGACGGTATTTTCTTGACGCCATCCTGATAGGCCATCCCCCCCGTGTGGGGGACCCCGTCGATGGCAAGCGTCATGGAACGGACAAGGACAGCCACCCCGCCCGATTTTGCCGCCTGAATGGCCCCCCGGGACCGCTGATCGACCGCCCCGCCGTATGCCTCAAACGTGTTGAGCATCGATGGATCCATGGGGCGGTTGAAGAATATTATCTTTCCGGAGGCGGCACGCCCCAGACGTTCCAGCTCTTCAAACGATCTCACCTCGACAACTCCGGCACTGATCCCCCCCGCGGGAGTGGCAATGCTCCCCCCGAGCGCGCACACGGCGACGGGGATGTTCGCTTTTCCGGGAATCTCCAGGAACGCTCTCTCTGTCCTCCCCCGCTCCCAGCGGGGAACCATGATATGCTCCAGATGAACATTGCTGAATCCTCTCTCTTCCATCCACGCCTTCGCCACCTCCACGGCGGTGTCCGCGCCCGCGGAGCCGCTCAGGCGGTGCGCGGCGCGCGACGTCAGCTGCTCCAGCATGAGGTAGGCTCCCGGCCTGCCAAGCCCCGTATGCAGGAGCCGTGCCGCAAGGGCACCATACCCGCTCGCCGAATCAGTGACCTGCCCGGCGGCCGGAAGAAACGCGGCGAGCACCAGCGATGAGAGGAGGGGGGTTTTCATCCGGCATACCTCTGCCGGATCCCCGGAATCAGGTACTGGTCGAAGGCACGCTGTTGATCGTAGAAAGGGGCAAATCCCCAGTCCCTGCGGGCGGCGCTGTCGTCGACATCCTCGGGCCATGAATCGACAATCGCCTGACGCTTGTCGTCCGGCCGGAACGTGATGTCGGCACCCTCAAAAGCACGGAGTGCGATCGCACGGATTTCACCCGCGGAGGGGCTGAAGCTCGTGATGTTGTAGACCGACTGAGAGAGCCCAGAGGCCGGAGCGGCCTCGAGCTTGAGGAGCGCATCGATTGCGTCGGGCATGGCCATGAAGGGGATGCGGACGTCATCCCGCACGAAACAGTCGTAATGTTTCTTCTGGGCCGCCGCATGAAGCATCTCGGGCGCATAGTCACTCGTCCCGCCGCTCGGAACCGTCACGGCGCTGATGAGACCCGGGAAGCGGATGCACCGGAAGTCGACCCCCCCCCGCTTTTCTGTATCAGCGGCAAGCTGGCGGTAGTGGTGCGCATAATACCGCCCGAGATGCTCGCAGTACAGTTTGTTGCAGCCATACATGGTTATCGGCATCGTCCAGTCTTTTTCCGCCACCTTCCCCGCGCTCTTCTTCGCGGACACGGACGGGAGCCCGTAAACCGCGATGGAGCTGGGAAAAAGAAACTTCACGGGGAAGCCGTGCCACCTGGATTGTTCGACGGCAAGCTTGAGAAGGTACATCGTCCCCTCGACGTTGACTTTGTGCGCCGATTCGGGTGTGAACTCCGCGCGCGTTGAGAGGAGCGCCGCCAGGTGATAGATCGTATGTATTTCATACTCGCTCTGCAGACGCTCCATCACGAGCTGCTCGAGTATGTCGCCGGTGATTGTCTCGGTGCACTTGGAGCGGAGGGACTGGTCGATGGAGCGCACGTCGATGGCGATGATGATATTCGAACCGGAGGAGGCGAGGGCTTCGATCAGGCCGTGCCCCATCTCCCCGTTGGCGCCTGTTATCAGGGTCGCGGGTTTTCTGATGTGATTCGTCATAGTTCCGATCGTGGTTTCAGGGAGGAAACTTCAGGACAGCAAGGATGAAGAGCAGGTTGCGACGCGATGCCGGGAAACGCTCCGGCACCCCGAGAGCAGTGCAGCCGGGTCCGTTAGAGTATGGGTGTGCCGCTTCCTCCGCGCGTGCCGAAACGCATCTGCGTCTGCCCCTTGATCCGGGCGCCGCCGGGAGGGAGTTTGGGCCTTTTGTCTTCGGGGGTCGTCAGATAGTTGATCCATTCGATCATTTCTTCGACCGGCCGCGCCTTCCGCAGGAAGCCCTCGTAGCGGGGATCCTTCACGGCTGCATCGAGCGTGTGCTGATCATCGTACGCGGAGACGAAGAGAAATGGGGTCTTTTCGAACTCCGGCGTCCCCCTTACCTCGCGGTGGAACCTTATGCCGTCCATCACCGGCATGTAGATGTCGGAGATCACCATGTCCACCTTGGATTCCTTCATCTTCGACAACCCCTCTTCCCCGTTCTCCGCGATGAGGACATCCCACCCCTCCGCCATCAGGACGCTTCGCATGATCAGCCGGTATTCCGGCTCGTCATCCACGACAAGTATTGTCATTTCGCTGACCCCTTCGTGCGACTGAAGGCCGGGCGTCCCTTATTGAGGGACAGAACGCAAACTCCGCGTACCGCGGCCAATTGTCAAAATTCAGTGCCTGCACATTTCATGTGAGCGAAAACACGCTACCGGTCGGTGTAACGTGTGTGCCATCACGTGCCTTTATCCCGCGGCCGAAGATCTCAAAAACACTTAAAAACGCACTCAGTGCTTCCCGCAGCAGGATTTTCCGTCCTTTGTGCCGGTGGAGTCAGACGAACAACAGGCCATCTTCCCCTCGGCCTTTGATTTCATTTTCGAACAGCACTCGGATTTCTTTGCTGAGTGAGCCGCAGGCTTTTTCGATTCTTCCTGTGCCTGCAATGAATAGGCGACCCCTGCAACGACAAGGGCGAGAATGACGGCGATTTCTTTGGGATGCTTCATTTCCGTGGATTCCTTTTTGGGAACAGAACAAAAGATACAATATAAAATACTATGGAAAAGTGAAAGATGCAATCGCCCCTCATG
>PMDK01000039.1 GCA_003154425.1 Ignavibacteriota bacterium | reverse complement strand
GTTCACGAGGCTCCAGATGCTCCCCGGCCGCCGCGGTGAAAAGCGGATCGTAAAGCTGTCGTCGTCAAAGCTCCGCCTGACTCCGTCTATCCATCCGAAACAGAGCGCCGCGTCGAGAGCCTGTCCGTATGTGATCCCCTTGTAGGCTGCGTGATTCCTATAAATGCGGACGATCAACTCCGGCGTTTTTGAATGGTGTTTTGAAAGCCAGGAACAGAACGAGCCAGGGCTTCGAAATTCGGCCGGACCCTGTTTAGTCATTTTGGTAATGTCCGAACAGAGTGTGCCATCAACGGATCCCCGTCCGGTTTACCTCGAGAACCGCAATGTACACTGACTGGTCCATGATGGCCCCGAGTTGAGGGTAAGGATCCAGCTCTTTGAGCCGAACTGCAGCCCCGTTCACCAGGATCAGAGTTGGGAAGAGTGTTGTGTGCAGCGTGCACGTGACAGCCTGATTCGCATCCGGGAGTATCGAGATTCGTGTAGCACCATCGCCCTGCCAGACACATTCCGCCCCCTGTGGGCACCGTGAATCCGATGTCACACTGTCGAATCTGGCAATGAAACCCAGCTGGGGGAGTCGGATGGACTCTCCGGCCCGAAGGCTGACAATCAGCGGGAAAGTCAACGTACCCGGGTTGATGACTTCGTTGGTCCCTTCGCATCCCAGCCAACAGATTGCGAATAGTAATGCAGTTGTGTGACGCATCGTATGCCTCCTCCCGTTTTCCCCCACCGTATTCATTTCTCAGAGGTGATTGCTGCAAGTTTCAGGACCGTGTTCCAATTGCGCGCAGTCCCTCTCGTGCCGAGTCTTGACTCGATGAGCGCATTCGTCAATCGGGACCGGCCCTGTCCGTCAGGGTAGGTAATGTACCCCTGTCTCTCATCTACCCGGATTACCTCGGAACCCGGGATCGCTCCCTGAAGGGCCTTCACGTCTCCGGGCGCCGGTGCGCTCTTGAATAACATGACAACGAGATGGCCGGGATCTCGTTTAGCCTCTTCAGGGAAAGGGTTGTGGGCAATGACGGATTGCCNNTTTGCTCCGGAACACGAGATTGCCGCTCTGGAGTATCGACTGAGGGTCTTCGAGGCCCATGTGCGCCATGAACGCGCGCAAGTCCGCCATGGCGATCATTTTGTTACCGCCTACGTTTATCCCGCGGAGCAGTGCAATATATCTCGCCATAGCTATGGATCTCCATTCACGCGATGTTCTCCATCGTGGATTGTTCCACATGAGATCCCATCATCAAAATGTGACCGACGGCGCACTCCAGGTGAGCGTATCATTGAGCATGCCGCGCTTGTAGTNNGGAACGCCTGGTCCCAGTAGCCCCTCTTCCGCTTCAGCTTTTCGTTCATGTCGTCCACCAGCGTGGCCTTCCCCGTGATGGCGACGTACCCGGATGCCTGACTATGGTCCGCATAATACAGGCAGACCCGGGGGTTGTCGTGAATCTCACGCGCCTTGCGGGTCCGGCTGTTTGTGGCGATCCAGACCGTCATATCCTTCTCCGGCGGGAAAGGATTCATCGTCCTGACGTGCGGCTGTCCGGACGAATCGACCGTGATGAGCGCACAATACGTCTGCATGCCGATAATTTCGCGTGCTGCGGCGATCGCCGAATCGCGCTCGATTGCCCCTGCGCGCTTCACCTGAGCCGTGCATTCCGGGGCGGCGCCCTGGAGGGAAAGAAACAGGAATGCGAGCACGCACCCCTTCACTGTTGATAACGACAGCGTTGTCTTCCGTACCATGATACACTGACCTCCTGTTATGTCGATTTCCTCACGAGCAATGTTCCCGGCCGGACCGAACCCATCGTGAGCACCGCAGAGAGCAAAGCAACAAAGCGCGAATGGGTGCGGCCGGCCCGGGCAAAGCACACACAAACAGGTTGCGGATCACTTTGGGTGCGTCAACGCCGTAGTCCGGACGTCCCGCCGATGCGCCGTTCATCGGTCGATTGCTTTCATGCCCGCGGGCGCGTATCGATCCCCCGCAATTTCATTCTGAGGGACGGCAGCCTCCAGCTCGATCAACTCCCCGGGGGTCAACGTGATCTCCGAGGCGGCCGCATTCTCCTCCAGATACTTCCTCCGCTTCGTTCCGGGAATCGGGACCAGGTCCACGCCTTTCGCCAGCACCCACGCCAGCGCCAGTTGGCCTGGCTTTGCGCCCCTGCGATCCGCGATCGCTCTTACCCGCTCCACGAGCACCCGGTTCCTGTCAAAGTTCTCGCCCGTGAACCGGGGATACCTCAATGCGCGGAAATCCTTGTCCCCTATGTCGCTCTTCTTTGTGATTGCCCCGGCGAGGAAGCCTCTTCCCAGGGGACTGTACGGCACAAAGCCGATCCCCAGCTCCCGCACCGTCGGGAGGATCTCTTTCTCCACGTGGCGCTCCCAGAGCGAATACTCAGTTTGCAGCGCCGTGATCGGATGCACCTTATGCGCCCGCCGGATCGTCGCGGGGGAGGCTTCCGAAAGTCCCAGGTATTTCACCTTCCCCGCCTTTACAAGCTCCGCCATCGCGCCCACCGTCTCTTCGACCGGGGTCTTCGGGTCCACCCGGTGCTGGT